>CAIRCS010000183.1 GCA_903877115.1 uncultured Legionella sp. | reverse complement strand
ATCGCTTGCTCATTTTGTAAAATCGCGCTAATCTTCAGGCGTTAAAGCATAATTTATCAGAAACATATTCGCTATATCGTGATGATATTTTTAACATAATAATGGCGGCTCAGGTGGTGTGACCCTTTCCGGATACCCTCTTAAAAAAAAGAACAAACTATGCCCCTCTGTGCCAGCGACAGTGAGACAAAAACAAGGTAAAACTACTTCCATGAGGGCGGTAACAACGCCGGACAAGCCGCGGGAAGTAGGACTCTGAATGTCAGCAGCCCCTACGGTAAATAATAAAAAGGATTTGGTAATTTAAAGGTACGTTGTGCATAACCGCCAACTAAATCGGAGTCTTGGTCCCCAAAAGATGCGATGATGGTGTATCCTTGCTGACTTATCTTCGATCTTTCGGCTGTTTTATAGGCAATAGTCGGTATTTTGCCGTTTTTAAAGCTTAACCCTGACCACTGGGTATAACCAGCGGCTCGTAAATTTTGAATGGTCGCATCACGAAAAGATTGATCCCGTCCGGTAATGAAAAAGACAGCGATATCGTTTTTCACCGCTTGCTGATATAAATCAAGCATCGGCTGAATCGCTGGCTCCTCTGCTGCCAAAAGTTCTTCGCTGATTTTAGCCGGGTTATTGGCGAAATCATCTTGTTGCATATTAGCGTAATTGGATAAACTGGTTTCATCAATATCTAATACGATAGCCAAACGTTTGGGGCTAGTCTGATGTTGATTCAATGCGACTTCTTTTTGAATATAATCTGTGGCTTGTGTCGCGACTGCGGTGATTTCTTTCAGATATTGACCGGAATCATAATAACGGACGAGTTCTTGCTTTAACAAACCAAGGTTGGCAGGTTCAGCCAGAGCAGATGTTTGCGTGAGCAGGACTGCAGTGATGACAGCAGAAAGGTAACAAAAAAGTCTTTTGATCATTATTGGGCCTTTTTACATAATAAATGGGTCGGATGATTATAAATTAATCTTGTGGTTTTGTCAAAGATTACATTAGTACGTTTCATCTAGCAAATTGAGCAAAGGGGATATTGTTGACCAGCCAATTCTTTGAGTTTTTCAGGCAAAAGAAAGGGTATCTGTTTGTTGTGAATGGTGACTATTTTCTCATGTTTTAATCTAGAAAAAAGCCGGCTGACTGTTTCGGTGGTCAAACCGAGATAATGCCCCTATGTCTTGATAGCTCATAGGCAATAAGAATGTTTGTTGTTTGAGACCTAATCTTGAAGACACATCCAACAAAAATGCGCACAGGCGCTGATTTGCTAAGCTAAATTGCCGATATAAGCCAGTTGCCAATTGACTACTCATTAAGTCAAGCATAATAACCAATAGATTCGGTTCTGCTTGCAGTAGTTTTAAGACATTGGGATAAAAAATTTCACAAACAACCGTTTCGGATAATGCGGTAACGTAATAGTTATGGCGTCCTTGATGAGTGGCATCATAACCATAGACTTCGTTTTTTAAATAAAGTCCATGAATGATTTCTTTGCCATCTTGACTTGTCTCATGAGTTTTTAATGCGCCGTCTTGAATCGCGTATAAGTGAATAAACTGATTGTTGGGTTGATGCAGAACTTCATGACGCTTGAGTTGGCGTTTGCTTGCCCAGATGTTTGCTTGATCATTTTTGGAACAAAAAGGCGCTGGGTCGCATTTTGTGCACTGTGATCCAATAGGGTTTTCATGGTTCATAATATCACCACAACAAGACTTCCCGTTATTATATCACTTTTGGTGAAAAACAGATATTTGTATCATGATCTAGATCAATGAATTAGCTTGTAAAGCTAATTACACTCGGGGTCCAAGACTTTAAAAGGGGTATATTATGGTATACGGCTTCCTAGGATTGTCCTTAAGCGGATATGTAATAGCTATTCTTATATTAACGCAATTAACCATTGCATCTGTGACCGTTTTTTTGCATAGAAATAAATCTAATATGGCATTAAAGCTGCATCCAATTGCCAGTCATTTTTTTCGATTTTGGTTATGGTTAGCGACTGGTATTAAAACCAAAGAATGGGTTTCGGTACATCGTAAACATCATGCAAAATGCGAAACGATCGAAGATCCGCATAGTCCGAAAAATTGGGGCTTGAAAACCATGCTATTGCGTGGGGCGGGTTTGGCTATAAACTTAACAGTATTGTCATGTATGCAGGCCCCTCTAATCCGTTGTATAAGTCTGTTGTTTATCAAACTGATGCTTGGTTTCATAATTATCAGAGCATGCATGTGGCACTATTGGCGCCAGCATTAGGTATTCTTTTACCTTTATTTGCGTGTGTATTGGCTCGTTTCCCGCGGATTGCATTTCTCTGCAGTGGGGCCTCAATTGCAAGTATTATTGCAACCGTTGGTATCAGTATGTTTCCATTTATGTTGCCATCATCGACTCATCCTAATCACAGTTTAGTGGTTTGGGATAGCTCATCCAGCCAACTAACTTTGTCCATTATGTTGATTGGAACAGTGATTTTTCTGCCTATTGTTTTGGCTTACACAACCTGGGTGTATCGTGTTTTACGCGGGAAAGTAAGTGAGCAAAATATTATAGACAACATCGATACTGCTTATTAGGAGGACATTTATGTGGTATTTCTCATGGATTCTAGGCACAGGTTTGGCTTGTAGCTTTGCATTGCTTAATGCTCTTTGGTTTGAGTTAAGAGAGGATTGAAAGGTATAAATAAAATCTAGCGAATTAGAAGTAGACGCTATATACTTATATTTCGGGTGGTATAAAACACGCCGTGTTTTATACGATTCGAGGTTAAGCGCAGGACTTACATAAAACTCCAAAGATAGAGTTTGGGGTTTTGCGTAAGTCCTGAAGCGTTATCATGGAGGGAAGGCATGGGGCAACAGGGTCAATCGCAATCTGGTGATCATTCGCTGGCACCCGCCTGGATAATGGGGCTGATTGTTTTTGTAGGCTATTTTACATGGCATAGTGCCCATCAGTATATTGTTTCTTTTGTATTTGCATTCAATATTGTTCAAGCAAAACTCATTAATTATTTCGTCCATGACCCATCATTAGGTAATGATATTTTATTAATGCAGACTTTAGATCCTGCTGGGATAGATTGGCAGCAGTTGATGGTATTTACTCAGCATGTTGGAGACTATAGTCGGTATCCCATTATGGTCTTGATGTTGGTGTTTGCCATGATTTTATATCGTTCAGACGTCACATTAAAATATCGTCGACGCCACACAATGACTACGTTACGCGAGCAAGAACAAGTAAACTGGCCATCTATTATGCCTATTATTAAAGAGGATTTGACAGCTACGGATGTGAATAGCGGACCTTGGGCAATGGCTTTGACCCCTATGGAGTTTGCACGTAAATATCAGTTGCTTAAAAAATCTGATGCATTATTGGACAATAATGCTACGGCTGGTCAAGAAATGACAGCTGGTTTGAGGCGTGGTGATGCCAAACGTATTTTCACTTTGCAATTAGGTCCCTCTTGGGATGGTTTTGATCGTTGCCCGATACATGTGAAAGCATTGGCTGCAGTATTTATGGCACGTATCAATCGGGATAAAGAATCTGCTACAACTATTCTAAAAAACTTGGATAAATCTTTTGTGATGGGTAAGCTCAATCCAGGAGATGTGGATGCGGTGATCAAGAAACATATCAATACAGAACTGGTCAAAGAAATTATATCTAAGCATGCTTATCTTTTGACTGTGCTGGCTTCTTTGCTAGAGGCTGCCCGTATGGATGGGGTTGTGCCCACCGCAGAATTTCTATGGCTCAAACCCACGGACAGACGACTGTGGTATATGTGTAATTGTGTAGGCAGGCAAACCCCTTTCGCTGAAGTGGGTGGGCCGTTTGCGCATTGGAAAGCTGAAAAGTCCATGGGACGTGGCTCACGTGCCCCTATGGTTGATGAAGCAATCAAGGCTTTAGAAATTGCGATCAAAGAAATCAAAATATCTCCCAAAGAATTGCAGGAGCTACAACCATGATAAGAGGGATTGACGCAAGAAATGAACTTGATCCGAATAAGCTATTGCGTGATACGCGTCCGATGGGCCAGCGTTTTATGGCTTTCTTCGAAGACGCCACGAATGTTTCTGTGGTCCTCATTGCATGCGCCGCTGGTATCTTCTATGTGTCTGAAGCATCGGTGATCTTTTTTATCATAACTGTGATGATGTTTGTATATGCCATAACGCGGCAACATAAATTACCTTTCCGTTTACCCCAAGTTTCTAAGGCAAAAGATTATAATGATTTAAAACCTGGCATCAAATTACCCTATACGGCACGTGGGATTGCTTATTTTGGGAATGAAAAACAGAGCAATAAAGAAGTATGGTTTGCCAATGAAGATATGCGTACGCATGTGTTGATTTTCGGATCAACCGGTAGTGGTAAAACGGAAGCGTTGGTGTCGATTGCTTATAATGCTTTGGTGCAAGGGAGTGGTTTTATTTATGTTGACGGTAAAGGGGATAACTCGCTGTATGCAAAAGTGTTCTCTATGGTGCGCAGTATGGGGCGCGAAGATGATTTGCTGATTATTAATTTCATGACGGGTGCGCGTGATATTGTAGGGCCACAGGAAAGACGTTTATCGAATACTTTGAACCCTTTTTGCCAAGGTTCTTCCAGTATGTTAACCCAATTAGTGGTGAGCTTAATGGGAGAGAGTGCGGGTGGTGGCGATGGTGATATGTGGAAAGGCCGGGCAATTGCGTTTGTGGAAGCATTGATGCGCTTGCTGGTGTTTATGCGCGATGACGGTGCTTTGTTACTGGATGCCAATACCATTCGAAATTATTTTGATCTTACCCGCTTAGAATCTATTGTAATTGATAAAATATTCCCGCGAGATGATCAAGAGTCGGTCAATATTGATCATGTGCCTAAGCTAGTAACCGATCCGCTGCGTAACTATTTGAATACTCTGCCGGGTTATAACAAAGAGAAGAAAGGTAAGCAAGTGTCACAGGTTTTGGAGCAACATGGTTTTATCACCATGCAGTTGGTGCGAAGCTTTTCATCTTTAGCGGATACTTATGGGCATATTATTCGGACTAATTTGGCCGAAGTGGATTTTAAAGATGTGGTATTGAATCGACGTATTTTGGTGGTGTTATTACCTGCTTTAGAAAAATCTCCCGATGAGTTGTCGAATTTAGGCAAAATTATTGTGTCCTCATTAAAAGCAATGATGGCATCTGGTTTAGGGGAAGATGTTGAAGGGGATTACCGTGACGTGATTGAGCGCAAACCCACGAATGCACCTACACCTTATATTTGTATTTTGGACGAGTATGGTTATTATGCGGTAAAAGGATTTGCGGTCGTGCCGGCACAGGCTCGTTCTTTAGGGTTTTCTGCCATTTTTGCAGGACAAGATTTGCCAGCATTTCAAAAAGCTTCCAAAGAAGAAGCGGCGTCTATCGGTGCGAATACCAATATCAAGATTTGTATGAAGCTAGAGGATCCTGAGGCTACCTGGGATTTTTTCACCAAAACTGCGGGTGAAGCTTATGTGACGAAGGTGGATTCTTTTCAAACCAGAGAAAACTCTATGACCAATAGTTATGCGGATGCACGCAGCTCTTCATTTGAAAAACGTGCGCGTATCGATTTATTGGATTTGAAAGACCAAACGGAAGGGGAAGCGCATATATTTTTCAAATCGCAAATCGTGCGAGTGAATATGTTTTATGCGGCACCCAAACCTGTGAAAAAATTGAAAATCAATCAATTTTTAAAAGTGGAGCCTCCACCTAGTGAGTATCTGGATAAATTAAAAAAGCAATTGCTAGGATTTCAAACTATTATAGCCAGTGATAAACCCAGCATTGATCTGGCAGTCGAGAGTGAAACCATTGGTTTGGTGGCCCAAGCTTTACAGGACTCAGCCATTGCAGAGCCTGTGGAGCGAAGTGTGGCTGTATTGCTCTCTTTCCATCGCCATAATGAACCAGAACAAGTAGACGATGTGATTGAGGACGAAGTGACGGGTGTGTTGACCATTTTTGCGCCGTTGCGTCAACCATCCAATGCGCCACCGATTTTAGTTAAAGACAAAATTACTTTTGCAAAAGCCTTGTTACCGATTCAAGAAACTCGTGATAATTTGATTTCCATTGAACGTCTGACAGGACAAAAAGCCAATATGGCTGGTAAAGTTGCGAATGAAATTATTAAAGACTTTCAATCTGTTACCAACTATCCACCTGATGAACGTCATATGGGGGATGGGTCAGCTCTGGCCGAGCAGGTGAATTTGGTTGCGTTGAAAATTACCCGAGCTCGAAAGGCGGCTGCTGAGGCTAAAAACGACTAGCCAGCCCTATTTAACGAATCCAAGCTAAAATTTGAGCAAATCAACCTCAATTTGCAGCCGTAAACCTAACTGATGACACGCCCAAAAGTCCAGGCTAAAAAGAATGGATTATGTCCACAATAATGAGTCAAATTAACCAGTGTTGGGAACCGGCTAGTATTCAATTTCATACTTTGTTAATAAATCTGTTGGTTTTTTTACCACACTTGCACTTGCCTTGAGGAAATTGCTTGTATCTGAAAGCGTTCTATGTTTTGATTTCTATTATAAAGGTTCCATATTTCTATAAACCAATCTGGAGTTGTATATTGAGAACAGTGTGCAGCCTATTGCTCTTATGTTGGGGGTTATGGGGGTGTAGCTCTTCAAAGAGTTTCGATGATGATCCTCCGACATTGCCCACGGGTGTTGAGAATACTTCAGACACTGCTATCGCAGATATGTATGATAAATTAACTTCTGAACATGTTCAGGTTATTGCAATGGGGGATGATTATTTGATTAGTATCCCTTCATCAGAAATTTTTGGCAATCAATCACCTAAGCTTAAATCCGATGGCTATGCGATTTTAGATGATGTGGTGACTTATTTGCAGTCTATGCAAAAAATTATGGTTAAAGTGACTGCGTATAGTGATTGCTACCAATCTCAAGCCAGAACCACGGCATTGACGAAAGCACGTGCCAAATCGGTTGGTCGGTATTTATGGTCGAGGGATATTGGAACCTCGATGATATTTACAGAAGGCGCCGGGAGTGATAAACCTATAGTTGCGAAGACGACAGGAACGGATTCGTCTCCAAACTCTAGAGTTGAGATTACGTTTAGACAAGTTGTGTCCTAATGTTTGTTGCTGAGGAAATCGGATGAGTATAAAAACTTGGAATTTGATTAAACGATCTAAAGAATTTTACGTCAGGACATATCGAAACATAGAAACAGCAATCGTAATTTCTGTTATTATCAGTGTAGGTTTAATGGCGGGAATAATTTATACTTACTCTATTCTTCCGGAGCCTGATTATTATGCGACATTTGGCGAAACCCCGCCTGTGCCTTTGATAGCTATGGATACTCCTAATTATAGCTCGCAGCCGTTGTTAGCGGATGATAGTAATCAAGATAGTGATGTCAGGGCAATGCCACAGTGAGAGGATCGTATGGCGGATGATGCAATTGCTGCAGTGATGCTGCGGAACAGTTTTTACCGTGATGGGCAAAGGAAAATGGTAACGATATTAATATTTTCTGTTATCGTTAACTTTATATTGGCTGGACTCTTGGGTTATATTATCACGCACCCTCCAGAACCACGTTATTTTGCGACGAGTATTAGTGGCAAAATAACCCCTATTGTGGCATTGAATGCACCCAATCAGTCGGATTCAGCTGTTTTACAGTGGGCAAACCAAGCGGCTATTGCTGCCTTTTCATATAATTTTGTGAATTATCGCTCCGAGTTGGTCGCTTCTTCAGGATTTTTTACTGCGGAAGGCTGGGATCAATTTATTAATGCTTTGGCATCTTCCAATAATCTGGAAGCAGTGAAAGCTAAAAAATTAGTGGTCTCAGCGGTTGCCACCAGTGCACCAGTAATTTTACAAAAAGGGATTTTGAATGGCCGGTATGCATGGCGTATTCAAATGCCTATGTTAGTCACTTATCAAAGTGCGAGTGAATTTTCGCAACAACATATGACGGTGACTATGTTAGTAAGTCGAGTAGACACATTGAACTCACCGCGTGGCATTGGGATTGCGCAGTTTGTATCTGCTCCTGCTTCAGGGTCTACTACATCATGAAAATAGCCGCGTTATGGTTCGTCATGGTTGGTTTGAATGTCGTCATGACGCCGGCTTGGGCGCAAGATAATGGTTCTACGAATCAAGCGTTAGATCAATTACGGATGTTACAGAAAAAATTAGCGAAAGATTCACCTAATATGGTGCAACCGTCGGTTCCAGGTGCTGCCGCTGATATAAATAAGCTCGCAGTAAAAACACCTAACCAGCAGGCATCTCAAGCACAACCCACTGCACCGACGCCTGTTCCAGCTGTATCTCCTCAGCCCACTAGTGTGATAACCACGGAAGATGAGGCGGAGTCTGTGGATGAATTGGCATTCAGAGGTGTGGAATCTCAATTATTTCCATTGAATACCGATAAAATCCAGTCGCTGAAGAAAAAATATGAAGAAACAGAATTTGCCAAAGCAGCGAATCCTGTTACTCCGCCCAAGCCTACTGCGACTTCAAAATTTGTAAATTTATCGCCCGGCTCAACCCCTCCTGTTATTCGTTTATCGCAGGGCTTTGTCAGCGCTATTGTATTTTTAGATGCAACGGGTGCGCCTTGGCCAATTGCGGCATTTGATTTGGGTGATCCGTCTTCTTTTAATATTCAGTGGGATAAAACGGGCAATAATTTAATGATTCAAGCAACAAAGCTGTATACTTATGGAAATTTGGCGGTGCGCTTAACTGGCCTCAATACGCCAGTGATGATCACCCTGATTCCTGGGCAAAAGGCAGTTGATTACCGGGTGGATCTGCGTGTGCAAGGGTACGGCCCTAATGCCAAAAATATGCCAACTGAAGAGGGCTTGCCCCCTTCGGCAAGTGATGTATTGCTACATGTTTTAGACGGTGTCCCTCCTGCAGGGAGTACGCGCTTGGTGGTTAGCGGTGGTGATGCGCTTGCTTGGTTGCTAGATAATAAAATGTTTGTGCGAACCAGTTTGACTATTTTGTCTCCTGGATGGCTCGGCAGTATGACCAGTGCAGATGGTACGCATGCCTATGAAATGCCGAAATCTCCGGTGTTATTAGTTTCTTGGCATGGCAGAGTCATGCAGCTCAAGATAGAAGGGTTATAAACGATGGCCACAAAGAAAGAGAATATCAAATCCCTTTTCACTAATTCGCGTTCGCGAATCATCATTATTTTTACCGCGATATTGGTGGTTACGATGATCGTTGTTGGTTTTGTTAAACTAAACTCGTCTTCAAATCCTTTGAAAGAGAAGTCTGGAGTAGTGAGAGGGGCGTCAGGCATCAAGTCTATTCCTGGTTCATTGAATCAAACAGCTCAGTACGCGGCATTACAAGAAACCCAGAATGTGGAGCAAGCGAAAGATGCTGCAGCCAAAGGTGGCAGTGCTATACCTACCATTATTCGAAGCCAGGCATTTGGTGATGGCGTCGAATCTGTGGGTGCTCAAGGTGGGGAGGGGAGCGTAGGCTTTTCCACGTTGGCTCGCGAAAATCTTGAGGGGCCACAATCTACTATATGGTTTCAAAATTTAAAAGACCAACATTGTAATCCAGCCAGTTTGGCCAAAGCTATCGAAGCAGGTGCTGTTTTGACGGATTTGAAAAAAGTGTGTACCTGTGAACAATTAAAACGGAAAGGATTTTCGTTGCCAGAATTGAAGCAAGTTTGTCCTTGTCCTGAGTTAAGAGCGCTGGGTTTTAGCTCACAACAATTTAAAGCTGCAGGATATTGTGCTGCTGAGTTGAAAGTATGTGGATTTACTGCGTGCGAAGAACATAGTGCTGGTTTTTCTGCAGATGAAATGAAAAATGCTGGGTTTTCTGATGGGGAGATGTCTGGCGCTGGATTTTCTGAACGAGATATTGCGCGTGCGGGTGGTTTGCCAGACGGTATCAAGGCAGAAGACATACGGAAAGAGAAGTGTTCGCCAGAAGCTTTGCGTCGCTGGCATGGTGCCGGCGTCAGTGCAGCTGCAATCCGCCAGATCAGTGGTTGTTCTGCTGCAGCATTGAAAGCTGCGGGATATACGGCTTTGGAACTGAAAAATGCAGGATTTTCAGCTGCTGAATTGAAAAATGTGGGTTTTACGCCCGACCAATTGCGGCAAGCGGGATATAGCGCTAGAGACTTGATGGATGCAGGGTTTTCCGCAGCTGATTTGGCGGCTGGAGGGTTTTCCGCTGCGGATATCGGGGCGGCCGAAATGATTCTTCCAGTAGGATTTACTACTGAAGATGTGCGTAAAGCAGGGTGCAGCGAACAAGCAATCAAAAGGCAACGATTGGCAGGGGTCAGCGCGGTCGCAATTAAGAAACTAGCCGGATGCAGTGCCAGTGCTTTACTGGCCGGTGGGTTTACAATGAAAAATTTAGAAAACGCTGGTTTTAGACCTGAAGAATTGACGGACCAAGCTTTGCTTAAGAGTGGCATGTTAGATAACAGCGGTGTTTCGGACACTGACGTGAAGGCAGCAGGGTGCGATCCGGTTAAATTGAAAGAACTTCATGATAGAGGTGTGAGTGCTGCTCGAATTCGTTGTTCTGCTGCCGCCTTAAAAGCTGCGGGGTACAATGCGCAACAGCTTATAGCCGCTAGATTTACGCCAGCTGATTTGCAGCAAGCAGGATTTTTGGCTACAGATATAGCAGCAGCCCAATCTTTGCTCAAAGCTGGTTTGCTAGATGGCAGTAATGTTTCTGATACTGAATTGCAGGCAGCAGGTTGTGATCCGGTTAAATTGAAAGCATTTCATGACAAAGGGGTGAGTGCTAGGCGAATTCATTGTTCGACTGAGGCCTTAAAGTCTGCGGGGTACAATGCGCAACAGCTTACAGCAGCTGGATTTACGCCAGATCAATTGCAGCAGGTAGGATTTTCGGCTACAGACATAGCAGCAGCACAAGCCTTACTCAAGGGTGGCTTAGTAGATGATGGTAGTGGGGTTTCTGATACTGAGTTGCAAACAGCAGGTTGTGATCCGGTGAAATTGAAAAATTTTCATGATAAAGGAGTGAATGCTGCGCGAATAAAATGTTCAGTTGATGCCTTAAGAAAGGCTGGGTACAGTACGCAAGCGTTGGCAAGTGCTGGATTCACGCCGGCACAATTACTTGCAGGAGGATTTAGCCCAGAGGATTTGAAGGCTGCTGGTATGGCAATCACGCCGGCTGGATTGATTGCTGCTGGACGAACTGCCGGGTGTAGTGTCGAAGCTTTGACAGCGGCGCGTAAAATGGGCTTGACTGCCAAAACCATAAAAAACACATTGGGTTGTGATATTGCAGCATTGAAGGCTGCGGGTTTCTCGGCTACTGATTTAAAAGAGGCGGGATTCACGGCGGCAGAATTAAAAAATGCTGGATTTTCTGCAACGGATTTAAAAGCAGCTGGATATTCTGCTAAAGATCTACGTGCTGCTGGATTCTCTGCTGCGGACCTGAAAGCAGCGGGTTTTGATGCGTCTGACTTAAAAGATGCAGGGTTCGCTGCTGCGGATTTGAAAACGGCAGGGTTTTCAGCTGCTGGTTTGAAAACAGCTGGATATGCTGCAGCGGAATTAAAAGCCGGAGGTTATTCTGCTGTAGATTTGAAGACAGCAGGGTATTCTGCGGCTGAGTTGAAAGCTGCTGGTGTGACTGCGGCTGAAATGAAAGCTGCAGGATATACAAATGATGAATTGCAAGCTGCTGGTTTTAGTCCCCACGATTCTGCTTTAGCAGGTTTGGGAGATATGTCACTCAATGCTGGACAGACCATGCCGTCGATTGTAAGAGGTGCGGGTGCTCTGAATAAAAATGCACAGATGCAAGTTGCCAATGCTCAGAAATTAGAAAAAATTCTTGCGCAACAGAAAGTCCAGATGGCTGACCAAAAATATCAACAGAAGATTCAGCAACGGACTGCCACCATGACAAATGTCGCTAATCAACTCATACAAGGCTGGAAAATCGCACCCATTCAATCTTATGTTGGCGGTGGTTCTGCTGGGGATGAAAATGGCGCAGCTGGAGGAGGAAAGTCAGGCCCTGGAGGTGCGGGTGCAGGAAAAAATGCTGGACTTGCTCCAAAAACCGACGCCGCTGTGGTGGTTAAAATGGGTGATGTGATGTTTGCTGTGATTGATACTTCAGTGAATTCAGATGAGCCAGGCCCTATTCTTGCCACGATTGTTTCGGGTCCTTTAAAAGGAGCTAAATTAATTGGTAGTTTTAATTTACCTGCCGAAGCAGAGAAAATGGTCATTTCATTTAACGCAATGTCGGTTCCTGGTGCCCCGAAAACGCTGTCTATTGCTGCATTTGCAATTGATCCGGATACGGCGCGCACGGCGCTATCCAGTGAAACGAATCATCATTATATGAGTCGGTATGGCGCATTGTTTGCATCAACCTTTTTAGAAGGGTTTGGGAATGCATTCCAGTCAGCGGATACTACCATCACAATTGGTGGTACAGGTAACACGCAACAGACCACCGTACAAAATGGTATAGGTCGTTCATCTTTGGAAAATGCAGTCATTGGATTGGCGACGGTGGGCAAAGCCTGGGGGCAATACGCACAGCAAGGTATTAAGCGCAAACCTACGGTAGAGGTTTTTTCCGGGACGGGTGTTGGAATTCTGTTTACCCAAGATGTTAAAATAATGTGAGAATATGATGAGTGATCCTGAAAAAAATAATCCTAAAGAAGAGCCTGGTTCTCTTAAAGAGGATTCTAGCTTCCCTGATGAGGAGTATCTTTTTAGTGAAGAAGAGCCAACAATGGGCTCATTTGATGCACTCCAACCCCAGCAGTCGTCAGAACAGGCCGCTGCATCTCCTTCCAAAAAGAGCCTGTCGTTTCCGGATATTTCGAAATTATTTGAAAAAATAAAAATCAAACCAATCATAGATGCGGTCCAACAAAACTTTATGTTGCGGATAGCTTTGATTGTCATTTTAGTATTATTGATTACCGTATTGCTCTACCGTTGTTCCGCGAATCCGCTTGCGGAAAAAACAACAGAGAAAATAGCTGCGATCCCTGTGCAGCATACTATCTCCAAATCTCAGGAAGTTATTGTGCCGAGCGTGCCTGCCGTCACTCTGCGATCACAATCCAGCTACAGCGGATCGGGGATGACCGAAGATCAATTTCAGCGTTTGGAAAAAGTGAATTCAGATTTACAGTCTCAAGTCAGAGATTTGTCTTCTCAAATGTCAAATTTGCGGAGTAATGCGGATACCACAACTGCGAGTTTGAAATTGGTGGCTGAACAATTATCTCAATTGGTTGCAACCATTGGGAATGAAGCACAAAAAAGCGCTGTATTAGCAGAGCAAATCCAACAGCAACAAAAAAATCCTTTCGGGGCTACTAGAATGGAAGCAGTTGTGCCACAAATACAATGTGCGTTGCAAGCGATTATTGCTGGTCGAGCTTGGTTGGTCTGTTCGAATGGAGAAACCTTAACGGTGAGACAAGGGACTCAAGTTTATAATTACGGCGAAGTTCGTTATATTGATGCCATTAGTGGGCAGGTTTTAACCAGTTCTGGGCAAACGATTACGTTTAGTCAAGAGGATAGTTAATTTGAGCGCGATCGTAAGGTGATCCCATGAGCGAAACCTGGTATTCAGGGAGTGCAGCTGTTCTTAGTAATTTAGCTAATTCCTTGCTATCTGTTGAAAAAATGCTGACTGGGGCATCTTATTTGATGGGCATTGCATTTGCCCTGAAAGCAGTTATGACCTTGAAATCGCATGGAGAGCAGCGCAGTAGTGGTGGAGCGAGTAGTATGAAAGAAGCTTCTATCTACTTAGTCGTTGCTGTGATGCTATTGTACTACCCCACTGCGTTTGAAGTGATTATGAATTCTACGTTTGGGTATAGTAGTGTGTTGGCCTATGCCCCTATAAGTAATACCAGTCCACTGCTGAGCAGTATTTTTGGTACTGATAATGCTGTGGGTACTTCATTGGCGATTATTATTCAAGTGGTCGGTTTGGTAGCTTTTCTTCGAGGTTGGCTTTTGATTGCCCGTAGTTCTTCACAAGGACAAGGGGCAGGTAATATTGGGAAGGGATTAATGCATGTGTTTGGTGGTGTGATGGCGATGAATATTATTGGAACATTGGAAGTGTTTCAAAATACTTTATTCGGTACATAATCTTGCATTGAAGTGTGACTTTACCTATTGTACTATCTAGGTTAGTAGGAAGATTTGTTTGGTTAACGGGTTTTAGAATAATAAGTGAGGAAATAATATGAAAAAAATAAAAAATTCCAAATTAATTTTAAACGGAGCAGTGCTGGGCGCAGGTCTCTTGTCAGTTATGTGGGTAGGCACTGCTTTTGCTGGATCGGAAAATTTGGGATCGATGGCATCTACGCTGACTAAAACGTTTGGAAGCGTTGGAAAAGCGGTTACGGCCTTGTCCTACATTGCGGGTCTGGGTTTTGCGATTGCTGCTATTTTGCAATTTAAACAACATAAAGAAAACCCATCGCAAACTCCGATTGGTAAACCTGTTTCTCAAATATTGATTGCAGCTGGTTTGTTATTTTTACCTTCTATGTTCTCTGCTGTGGGAAATACCATATTTAAAGAAGGTGGTACTACAGCCGGTGCTTCGGGTACAGAAATCACTAACTCTAGCAGCTAATGAGTAACTATCAGCCTCAAGCATCTAAATTGCAACTTGTTGCATCGCCAGGTGCTTGGCGTTTATATTCCGCTAGAAAATCGGATCCTAGATTTCATTTGTACGAGAAAAAAGTATTGCAGCGTGATCATTACACCTGTCAGTTTTGTGGCTTTCAGGCGCAGTTGTATCAAGATGTGATCAATTTGGATGGTGATTACTACAATAATAAATCCGAAAACTTGATCACTGCTTGCGGTTTTTGTGCTCAATGCTTTTTTCTTGAATCGGTTGGAGTTGGCGGGTACGGCGGTGGAACATTGGTGTATGTTCCCGAAATGACGCAAGCTGAACTGAATGTTTTGTGTCATGTATTATTCTGCGCTATCACTAACGATACGGGATATAAAGCGACTGCCCAAACGATATATCTTGGATTTAAAGTTCGATCTCAGCAAATTGAAGACAAATTTGGGGAGGGTACGAGTGATCCGGCAATTTTTGGACATTTATTAATTGATTCAGGGACGATTGAGCCTGAAAAATTAACTAAAATGCTGGAAGGTGTGCGTTTGCTACCCTCAAGAGCGCGCTTTAGAGTTCAAATTGAATCATGGGCGGCGAATGCTTTGCAAGAAATTGCTGATACGAGTGCCAGTTAAAATCCTACGGAGAATAAGTTATGGCAAGTTGGGCAGAAAATTTTTTCGGAGGAATCGATACATTTTTTGCTTGGTTGAGCACTTCTTTAAAACAACGCACCGCATCTTATATTGACTTAGAAACGGCAGATAGTTCTACCGTTTTGGTCAATCATGATGGCTCTTTGGTTTCTGTGCTTAGAATCGAAGGGGTGACCTCATTAGTGGGGACAGAAGAGTTTAATCGCCTGGTCGAAGGCATCACGAATTCTTTCCAAGGTGCTATGGGTCGGTCAGGGCATGCTTTACAAGTTTATTTTAGTCACGACAAACAAAATATCCAAGCCAATATTGAGGATATTTATCGTCCAGCACGTGAAACAGCAGGACGTTTGAAGTTAGATTTAGATGATTTATTCAAAGAACGTGTTTCTCATATTGCTAAATATTGCTCAGAAGAACATTTGTACTTTGTCCTATTTACCCGGCCATTTAATTTACCCAGTGATCAGGCCAAAGCTGCCACAGCTCAAAAGCTCAAAATAATTCGTGAGGAAAAAGTTCCTCCTTTTCTGCGTTCACAAAATATTTTCGCTGCGATTCCAGAAATGCGAGATACCCATAGCGCTTTTGTCAGGTCGATATTAAATGATTTGGAGCAATATCGATTATTAGCAACGGTCTTGAATGTGCATGATGCAGTGTTCGCGATACGCATGACGGCGGATCCTGATTTTACTGGTAAAGATTGGAAGGCAACTTTACCGGGCGATATGATCGGTGTGACTGAAGTGAATAATTTTGAGGGCGATCCGTCTGACTTATTATGGCCACCTTTGTCTAAACAAGTTTTACCTCGGGACGCAACGATCGTTGATCGGCGTACGGTCTTAGTTGGTGATAAATTATATGCCACCATGTATATTGATTTATTTCCCAAAGATGTTCGGCCGTTTTCTCAATTATTTTCGCGCCTGGTACCCACGCATGTGCCTTGGCGAATTTCTTTTCTCATTGAGTCCGAAGCTTTGGATACGGTTAAACTAAAAGGGACCTTAGCGTCTATTTTAAGTTTTTCTTCTCCACAAAATAAGTTGATTAGTGATGCAGTAAGTTTATTAAAATACATTAATTTGAATACAGACGAAGCCATTGTTCGATTACGAGTCGTAGTAACCACTTGGGCCAATGCAACGGATGAAGAATTACTGCGACGTCGCGCATCAGAATTAGTGAAAGCAGTGCAAGGGTGGGGCAGTACTGACGTTTCAGAGATGTGTGGTGATCCGTTTGCAGGATTTGCCGCATCGATGCTGGCCACGACTACCAATAGCCCGGCTGTGCCTACTGTGGCGCCTTTGTCGTCAGTCGTGACCATGTTACCTATCAATCGTCCTGCTTCTCCGTGGGAGCATGGTGCGGTATTGTTGCGTTCTCCAGATGGAAAATTATGGCCGTTTCAGCCGGGTTCTTCACAACAAACTACTTGGATTGATTTGGTGTATGCTCGCCCTGGTTCGGGTAAATCAGTATTGTCGAGTGCGCAGAATTTAGCTTTGTGTCTATCTGGTGGGTTGACGCGGTTACCGCGTATCGCGATTATTGATATCGGGCCTTCGAGCTCGGGGCTCATCTCTCTCTTAAAGGAAGCTTTACCACCCGAAAATCGGCATTTGGTGGCGTATCATCGCTTGCGTATGACCCCAGAATATTCCATTAATCCGTTTGATACGCAATTGGGATGCCGTTACCCTACTGCTGCAGAGCGGTCATTTTTAGTAAATTTTTTAACTTTATTGACGACACCTCTCGGCGCTATCAAGCCTTATGATGCGATGCCCGATCTAATCGGTATGGTCGTTGATGAATTGTATAAAGCGATGGCCGATGATAGCAAACCTGCGCCTTATGCGCCGGGTGTAGAAGAGTTTTTAGATAGTATTTTAGAAGAAATTGGTTTTGTGCGTGATTCTAAATCTACTTGGTGGGAAGTGACGGATGCGTTGTATTCCGCAGGATTTATCCATGAAGCAATGTTAGCTCAGCGGTATGCCATGCCATTACTAGCGGATGCAGCTTCTATTTGTCGGACTCCTTCTATTGAAGACTTATATGAAAAAGTAACTGCGCCTACTGGTGAATCCTTGATTAATTCATTTTCCCGTATGATTTCGGGAGCGATTCGGGAATATCCTATTTTGTCACGTGTCACAGCTTTTGATATCGGAGATGCACGTGTCGTATCCCTCGATTTAGATGAGGTTGCTAAAAGTGGCGGAGATGCCGCAGATCGACAAACATCAGTGATGTATATGCTTGCGCGATATATTTTGGCTAGGCATTATTATTTGACTGAAGAAAGCATGACCAGAGTTCCTGAACAATATAAACCCTATCATAAGCAGCGCGTGACAGAAATTCGCGAAGATCCGAAACGGATTGTCTATGATGAGTTTCACCGTACTTCTAAATCGAGTGCCGTACGCGAACAAGTGATTGTTGATATGCGGGAAGGGCGTAAATGGAATGTGCAAATTTCTCTATTATCTCAATCTTTAGATGATTTTGACTCCGTTATGATTGATTTTGCAACGTCTATCTTTATCATGGATGCGGGACCTGCACAAACTATGGAAAAAACTTGCCAAGTATTTGGGTTGTCTGATACCGCTAGAACGGCTTTGCGTACTCAAGTTCATGGTCCGAGACATGGTGGTGCTACTTTTTTGGCGCAATTTTCAACCAAGGCCGGGATTAATATACAGTTGCTTACGTTGACTTTGGGACCGATAGAATTATGGGCATTTAGTACCACTGCCGAAGACGCGAATGTGCGTAACCAATTGTATCGCCATATTGGACCTGCTGAAGCACGCCGTTTCTTAGCTGCGTTATTTCCCAATGGGACTGTGACTAAGGAACTTGGGGAACGATTGAATCAACTCAAAGCGAGTGGTGGTTTTGTTGAAGAAGAGGCCAGGCTGTCTGTAGTAGACAATTTGATTAAGGATATTTTGAAGGCTTATTCCAATAATCCCAATAGTAAGAGTTTGGTGGTTACGAATGACAAATAAGCCAATGTAGCAACTGTCTTGAAATTACATTTCAAGACAGTTGCTACAGGTAATTAAAATATATAGGATTGATCCCCTCCTGGATGTGGATTGTGTGAGAGGCGTGTTTTAATGGGAAGTAATTTTTTTGAACCTACAGTTTCTCCACAAGGTGAGACTGCTTTTCGTGTGAATCATTTACAGTTTTCTTCTGATGATTTAGTCAAAATTTTGCAAAATATATTGATAAGAAAAGAAGCTAATAATGCTGAAGCCTCCTATCATGTTATTTTGGAAAGGGCGCGAAGTACTTTGTCGAAAGGAATTTCCGATGGGGTGGAGGAAATCATAGCGCCTTTGTATATTAAGTTCTTAGTATTTTTTCGCGTATTAATTTCTATGGAGAATGGCAGCCCAGTGCACCATGTGGATTGGGACCGTCTGGAAGCAAGCTTGTTAGGCATTGATCTAGAAATAAAAACCTTGTTTAAAAGATATAGTACGACCATTTGGACATTACAACATCTGGTTTTGATCCCATTTTTTCAGACGTTTTTAGCAGATCCTCGTACCAAAGCATGTGTCGCAGATAGTTTCAAAAACCAGAGTATACAACCCATTCTATATCAAATGATACTGAATGAGCACGAAGCGTTTGGGATTGCTACGCCACATATTGCAGTTGAGATCGATAGTGTGCTGAATGCGACAGAGGGCATGCTTTTAGAAACAGCTGTGGAACGAATCGCTGGATTAGAATTTAGTGTTACCACCCAGCTTGAGGATGAGGCGCGTTCCTATATTCGAGATCTTGCCTATTTACAAATTCTGAGTACCGAAGACTTTTATTATTTTAATGCAGAGTCTAAAACATGGAAAACATGTCGCCTAACTGAGCTGAGCAGAGCGGATTTATTGCAGTTGTTGCAGCAATTGCTGCAATCACCTTCTGCAGTCATTGATGAGCAGCATGAGCAACGGACCTTATTGCAATTATTAGCGGTGCTCCATGCGTTGTATCATGAAATAACTCATTTAAATTTGAGCGAACAGGAATTTGCATCCATCCTGTTGGCACTAAAGCAATCTCGTATTGAGTTACAATGGCAATTAGATGTTTACCAAACATCTCCAGCAACAATGTTATTGTATATGAGTTTGTTATGCTTGCGGGGAGATGTGGTTCATATTGAACAAGCGGAACGTTTACTCACATTGGAGGATGAATCTGCTAGCTCTCGTGTTTTTTTGCAGAGTTTGGGGATCGTCTACACACCCTATTTGAGTCACACTATTGCAAAAATGGGTCTTTTACATATCCAAAATCCTAAGTCACAACCCAATACGTATTACTTCGGGTCACAAGTTTTATGCTTTGGCTCTCATCCTGCGTTAAATAATTATTTTGCACAAGCTTTGCTTGAAATCAAACAAAGAGTCTTACAGCCATTTGATACCTGGTATGCCGTATTAAGAGCGGAAGTCTCAGAATCTAATATGTTGCAAAAATATCGAGAAGGCCTGTTAGATAAGGTTGAAAAAGCGTGGATACAGTATGTGGCGGCGCACGCTCCGTACCAACATTTGCTGCATGTGGATCAGATGATTGAATTTTTTCAGAATCAACATTTGGGTCAGATTTGGCAAGAGACTGCCCAGGAATTAATGGGATGGGCGAATCAACAAACGTTATCTCAAACAACGCAAAAACGACTAGGATTCCTATCCAAGGAATCAAACACATTGGTGGTCAGACACCCTGCGCGCTATGCTGCCGCATTGCCTCAGTTGACGGTAACCAGTGATAGTGTCGGGAGGCAGCTTCTCTTGGCTCGTTTATCTTATGAGCGGATCTACTGGATGTATGTAGATAAGATGCAATGGATTCAAGCCTATATGAAACGTCAAATGGTTCATTTACAGCGTTTATGTCCAGCAATAGACAAAGGACTGACTGCCAGTGAACAACTGAAATTTTTGATTAGGTATTTGGCTGAGTTACCTAGAAATACGTTTTCTATAGAAGCCATCGCTGCCACGACTTTATGTGTCAATTTATTTCGTTGTTTGTGTCCTATATTGCCATGGTCTGCAGAAAGTAAAGTGCAAGATTATATTGCGTATTTATCGCAGATCACTTCTGATGCTGCTCTCCGGTTTTTGGGAGAAAAAGTAATGACCGAATTTTTTTGGGTCACTCAAACGGATAGTTTTTATTATCAATGGCTTGAATCGAATACGGTGAAACAAGCTGCAGAAACGGTCTATAGAGCAGCCCAACGTTTGTCGATAGCACCGGCTAATAAAAAAAATCTAAAAGCTTTTTTAGTCGCTTTGACAGAGCAACAAAATTTGTTAGCGCAAAAGAACTGGTATGTTCCTTGGGGTTGGTTATGGGGGTATACGGATACTCGGGAAGTATTGGCAATGACTCGGCAACAAGTTCGTAGGATGGTTTCTTTACAACAAATCCCGGTGAATTTGGTTCAGGAAGCTGAGGAGTCGGCCCGATGTTTTGGTGTGATGCAAGATTTTCAAACCGCAGTGGAACAGCTAGAGGTTGCTCCGATCCAAAGAGAGGCTTTTCAGAGAGTATTGAAACAGATTCAAACTATCCAAACAACGTATTCTGGATTTGCGAAATTGTATGCGTTACGCGCGTATTTAGAGACTCAACGTCAAAAATTTGTGCAGACCAATTATAGTTGTTTTTATGGGCCAAGACACCGAGATCAGATGACGACATTGCTCAGTATTTTGGATCACGGGCTCCATAGTTTGGGGCAGAATGCGCAGACGATTTTTGCAGACCGAAACTTTCTAGCTCAGAAAGCACAACAAATTCAAGCGCAACAGGCAGGCGTTACAGATGTGCGTATTCATCCCGGTTATGGTGAAGAACCTTTTGTGGATGTCTGGATAACCTCCACCGAGGCGATCCGAGATTTTCAGCCGGATACACGCAGCACGAACACTTGGCATAAACGCTTTTATCATATTAATGATTTGTGTGCCTATACTCGTGAGTTGCGTATGTTTAAAAGTTTGGTGATGACACGGAACACTAATAGCGATATAGCTTATGTCCCCGTATCAATTTCTTTTTAAACGCTCCGTTGCTTGAAAGCTGTGTTTCGGGGTCCTGTCATATTAGTTGCGATTTTCCGTGCTCGCAGGCTGCGCGCGCAAAATAGCAACCAACATGCCACCCCTCAATGGAGACCGATCGTGATTGAGGGGTGGCGCCACGGAGGGTCGCATTGCACCTACTTAGCGGTTAGTTATTAGCAGCGGTGACATATGGATTGTGTTGTTTCGAATTCCCTTGGTTTGCCGCTGGCGCTGTTTTCCATGTACCATATTGCTGTAACTCTATTTAATTCTGTTGAAGTAATAACCGGCTTAGGTTGAGGTTTCAGTTCATTTTGTCGTATCCAAAATGCGGTTCCCAAGATGAAGGAAGCGGTGCCCCCAAAAAAGGCTGATATGGCTGCTAAGGCGGTGATCGCGGCAACAGGCGGTAATGTGATACTTGCAGCAATCAATACGCCTGTTAAAAGTTCCACACCGGCGTAGGTCAGTGCTGCATTAACCAAAGCATTCGTCGCGATGCATGCAATCCCAGCCCAGGCGTGTTTGATTGCCAGCATTTTTTCCCAGTTTTTTCCGAAGTCTTTGCAAAAATCAGCCAGATAAGCATTATAAAAAAAGTATTCGGTAAACGCGCCAAAAGTGAAGGCAATCGCAAATCCTGTGATGAGAGCAGGGAGTGCAGCAATCTGCAGTATCATTAACGATTGGGCCAAACCTAAGGTAAACAATAAACTGAGTGCCAGCACGTTGCCTGCCGCGATGAGATGACCACAATATTTGCCAACTAATTGCCAATTATCTAAAGAGGTTTCCTCCTCCACCTCTTGAATAATTTCTTGGTTTTGGGGACCCCGCGATTGAAACAATTGATCATAACTCTGTAACCAGGTTTCGACTTCTTGGATGGTCATGATACCTGCCACTAATACGCCAGCAACGACCGACAAGATTGCAAGTGGGCCTTCCATTGCAAATGCAAATGCCATCAGGCCAAATAAGATTCCGGTTACGACAAAGACGGCGATTCCTGAAAAATATTGTAATTGTTCCCATGCTGTTAGTTTTTGATATTCTCGAATGTATTTATAGTTTCCTTCGTCGTTCTTTTCAGTCACTCGTTTGAAAAATCCATCGAGCAATTCGACATTCATCCAGAAATTTACCATACCACTGGCAATTCCTCCGGTAGCTAGGGATGATGTATGAATCAATGCAGTTGATACCTGACTGACTGGGATAAAGTTTTTAGTCAAACTATTGATAAAAATTACTACGGCTGGGTAGTTTTGCAGCGCGATTCCCACAGCGCCTAGGCCAGAAATAATTTGTGAATAGGTAGGGATATTGGTCGATTTTTCTGTTTGTTCAGCAAGAAGTGAGGTGGTCATGATCATCTCCTTTTTATAAGGGTTTTTAAATAAGTATTCACTATAATAGAATATTTATTCACTACTTGCAAGAGATAATGTGCTGATCATATTGTGCCTCATGACAGATTTTTAATGTTTGGTCAGGGCCCAACCTACCAAAAGGTGTTAAAAAATTTGTTCCTCTATGTCTGGTCTGGTAAGCTTTCACTATTAAAATCGGGAGTATCGCATGACATCCACAACTCATTTGCTGCGTGAAATTCTTTTAGAAGGGAAAGCCAGAACGCAGTCGGAAATTCAACAGGAACTAGAGCGACAAGGAGTTGCGAGCAGTCAGTCCAAAATATCCAGGTTGTTACATCAAATTGGCGCAGTCAAATTAATTGATAGTCAAGGAAAAACCCACTACCGGTTACCCCACGAAGCGGGCTTGATCCATGAACTGACTTCACCTCAGGAAAAAACTTTAATTAGCCAATGGGTATTGGATGTGATTGCGAATGAGACGCTGATTATTATTCATACCACACCGGGTGCTGCAGGGATGGTCGCGCGGATTATCGACCAGCATAGAAATAATTTGGAAATTTTAGGCACCATAGCGGGCGATGATACCATTTTTGTGGCTCCGCAAAACAATGAACGGATCAAGGAAACCATCGCTAAGATTACACAATTATTTAATTTATAGCTGGGGTATTTTATAGTGACCTCCTACGGTCACGGCTCGGATTGTTTGCCCCTTATGCAATATGATCCTGTAAATTAAATCCAGATAATATTCCAGGAATAAAAGGGTTGACTTGATTCTGAGCTTTGAGTAAATATCGGCCAGAATTACCATTGATTTCGAATAAAATTTGTAGATTGGTACTGTCTTGTTCGTCGACTAAGACGTTGACTTTTTGTAAGAGTTTGAAGATTGCCCAGTTGCCTGATTCAGATATTTTAAAATTCTTGCCTTCTATAGAGCGCAACATGAGTTGTGCATCGTGCTGTGGCCAATGGAATTTGGTGTAAGAATCACTGGTTTGATTATCGGTCAACTCAGTGTCTCCAATACTTAATTGGAATTGTGCAACCATCGGATCCAGATTAATTTTTTGTAAACTAAATTCAATATAGCTCTGTTCCTGTTGATGGGGAAAGAACATATGGGTGATGACATTAGCGCGCATCAATTCGTTTACTAATTCATCCGCAATCGGGACCACAGCGTGATTCAATTCCTTGCGCTGCCATTGGGGTTGTGTTGTGTCTAAAAAGGGCATTATATAATCTTCTGAAAATCGAGCAAGCAAGCCATGGGGTGAAAAAAAGCGATTAAATTCAGCTAAAGGTAGATCTTGGGTTTGATTGGAATCTAATGGATAATGATGGGCAATATGACTGATATAATCAGTATAGACGATATCTTTCCATTGATGATTCAAATATTGTCGCGTATCACTGATCAGATGAAACCACATGTCATCAGCAATTTGCTCAGTCCATTTGGACAATGGTTCGGGATATTGCTGAGCTTGGATATAGAGTTCAGAAATAGGATTTGACAGTTTATCGCCTTGAAAACGCGCCTTAGTCAATGTGTAAGCCGTTTTACCTTCATCAGAGACCAAGGAAAGGGTCTTTGAGAATTTTTCTAATTCCTTCAGGGTGCGAGATAGCTGTTGTAAATTGGCTTGACTGAGCAAATTAAGGTGGCTAAATTTGCTGGCAATGTCGCGATTAAAAATTTGATCATGGGGGCCGGTTCTTGGATGGGTATGTGTTTGTACAATCTTGATTAAATGTGCAACACTGTTTTCCTTGATCAAACTGTGAGCCAATTGATGCACTTGTGCGTAATCTTGTGCGTGCATCGGTTGCGTATTGTGTAAAAAATGTTGCCACCAATTCACATAGTCTTCACAATAGGCTGTTTGCAAAATTTCGGTCAAATCTTTCAAATCTTTCAAATCTTGCCGTTCCAATACCCAGTTGTCGGCCATTAACTGTTGACTGATAGAGGGCAATTTGGCAATGACCTTCTGGAAGCCCTCTTGGGTCAAATAACTAGGAATTTGTGTGTTACTGAGATGGAACCCTTTAAGGTTGATAGGACGCATGCCTGTATCAAATTGCATTTTTGCGAGTGAATAATAAATATAGCCGGTAGGCAACGCATTTAAATAGTTGCGGGCATCCGTCACAATTTGTTGATTAATGACAATTTGATGCGTTTTGTCTTGAAGAACTTGTTTTAATAAAGAGAGTTTTTTATCGATTTCTTTAGGATCAGTTTGCCAATGCTGAGTAAACCAGTGAAGAATGATATCTGGTTGATAATGGTTATGATTGCCCAACATTAAATAAACTTTGAGAGCTTGGTAGTGCTCGATCTGTGATTGCTTAGATTCGTACAATGCTTGTTCAATGTCAGATAGAATATTGGGAACAAAACTGCGCATTAATTCGTCTTGCGTATTGACTTTCAGGTTGCTGCGTAAAGATTTAACCATCGATAAATGGCGAGAATCAGCAGACAACGCATCCAAATTAATACCTGCTTGGTGAAGATAGTAAATGTACTCGCCTGCCTGGTTACTGGCTTTTAGGTTTTGGGCCATTTTCAGTTCATGTTGAACACGATTGAGTACGTGGATGGTACTGAAATAATGATAACCCATCCATGCCAAGGCCAGCGAACTGACCGCAGATACTCCAATAGTAAGCCGTTTTTGTTTGGGACTGATCCGCGTGGATTTACGCTTGGTTTCAGTTTGAAAGGCAAATAATGCGCCTTCGATAAAATAAGGTCGATAATTGGTCGATTGCTGAAATTGATCTTGAACGACCAACGCAAATTCATGTTGAATTTTTCTATTCAAACGGTCCAAAATGACGCCACCTTGCTCTCCGCTGGTAAAATACAACGCCTGTAAGCGAAATAGGCGCGCAGAGATAGAACTGATTAAAGGCAACATAAGATTGCGTAAGCTAGCTACTTGTAATGGGAATTCCCGAATCAAGGTGCGTTTGACATTTGAACGAATCGAGTGAATTTTATCAGTAACTTGTTGGCCTAAATGTTCAACTAATTGTTCAAATCTGGTTTTGAAGATATCTGAAATTTTATTAGGTTGGTTCGCATTATAAATGGAAAATCCAATGGGTTTGGCCAACTCAGTGGGATGTTCGGATTGAAAGAAATCACAAAATCCGGCTAATAAATCCATTTTGGTGATAATAATAGCCACATCGACTGTGTAGTTTAAACTGAGTCCAAAACGCTCCAAAAGTTTGGCATTGGCTTTAAGTAAATCTTTGAGTTCGCTATGTTTCGCAACCAGTAATTCATTGATATCAACACAGAGCATGATGCCAGTGATCTTGAGTAATCGGTGCGCCCGATTTAATTGTTTTAAGGTGTGTTCTAATTTGTGAGGACTTTGATTGATCCAGGTTTCGCCTAATTCAACAATAACACCGTGTTGGTTAAAATAGATATGTGCACCATCGGCATCAATCGGATATTCATCAAAATTACTTTGACGCATTAAAGTTGATTTACCTTGATTCGAGCGGCCTGTTAAGATTAAAAAAGACAAAGCATTGGTTTGCGGTTTTAGCTGAGCAAAAATCTGTTTAAGCGCATCGCATAATGAAGTCAATGAGTTGTTCATTTATAAATCCGTTTTTATCTGTGCAGAATAATGCTGGAAGACATTTTTTGCTTGGTGATTGAGTAACCGTTGTGAGCCTATATAAATTGCCAGCAGCATAGACAACGACAGGATAATAGTAGTAATGATGGGTTTATAATTTTGGGTTTCTTCTAAAGTAGGGCTAGGTGTTTTGAATAGTAATTGCGGCTTATATACGCGATGGCGTTGAACAGTTTTATGGAGATCTTCCATCAAATTTTCTAACATTTGTCGGCCATCTGTGCGCAAATGCTGTTCTCCTTCAAAGCCCGCGATGAGACAGTAATAGGCCAGCTCTAAGAGGTCGAGATATTGATTACCCGAGTCCTTGAGGTGATGTACAATGACAAAAAATTGCGATTCAGGGCCCAGATCATTGGTATTGCTCGGTGTGAATGCTTTAAAGGCCATGAATTGGCCATAGACTCGCAAATAATTTTTACCTAATAATTCATCGATTGTTGCGCTGATTAAATAATAGGCCAAAGCGACGGTATCTTCAGTATATTGCTGATGCGAGAGGCGGCTATGAAAAGCAAATAATTCATGCTCAAGATTTTCACGCATCGTCTCAATGGGCGGGAGTGTTTGACTGATGCATAGCCGTTCGAGTACAGATAAAACCGGGCTTGCGGCTGCGACCAAAGGGTTACTGGCCGCATTCGAAGAAAAAAGTTTTGAGCGAAAATAACCGGCCGGGGCTTGAATAGCCAACGGCAACGTGAAAGGACGTCCTGTCACTTGTAGATCGGCCGACATGCACTAAACTCCTCATTGTTTATTCACCGCCAACGCCTTAAGCAGCGTTAATGCGGAATATAATTGGTAATCTTCATGCAGTAAACCGCTTTCGTCAAGCATTGGCTTGTTGGCAGTTACTGTTTGGTTCAGATTACCATTATTGAGGTGCCGGCTCAATTCAGATTCGGAAAGATCTATCAAACTTGTTTTTTCTGCTGATTTGGGTAATGTTATTTCTTCTATAACAATATCAGGTGTAATGCCCTGGGCTTGGATAGAGATGCCTCCAGGCGTGTAGTATAACGCTGTGGTTAATTTTATAGCCCGTTGGTCATCTAGGGGTAAAACAGTTTGTACGGACCCTTTACCGAAACTGCGCGTGCCTACGATGATGGCACGGTGATTGTCTTTTAATGCGCCGGCAACAATTTCTGAAGCAGAAGCAGAGCCATTATTAATTAATACGACCATGGGCGCATTATTCAGAACGTCTTGAGCATTGGCCATAGCGGTGAATTTTGAACCAGGTAATCGCCCTTGAGTATATACAATCATTTCCCGTTTACCATTCTTCTCCCTGTTCAAAAATGCTCCGGAAACTTGAATGGCGGAATCAAGTAATCCTCCAGGATTATTCCGTAAATCTAGTATGAATCCTTTGAGGTTCCCACCAGATTTTTGCTTCAAAGAATCAATGGCAGTGCGCATATCTTTATCAGTCATGGATTGAAATTGAGTTAAACGGACATAACCATATTCCTTATCTAGCAAGCGTTCTTTCACACTTTTGATTTCAATTTTTTCTCGGGTCAATGAAAACATTAGTGGTTTGCTAGTCCCTTTTCGAATCACTGTCAATTTGATTGGGCTGCCTGGTTTGCCGCGCATCATGCTGACTGCATCTTTCAGTTCTAGACCTTGCACATATTTTTTATCGATTTTGATGATATAGTCTCCAGTTTTGATGCCCGCTTTGAACGCAGGCGTGTCAACCAACGGAGAAATCACACGCAGGATCCCATCTTCACTCGTCACTTCAATGCCCAATCCTCCAAACTCACCCTGGGTCATGGATTGGAGCTCAATAAAATCATTTTCATCCAAATAGGCAGAATGAGGGTCTAAGCCGTTTAGCATGCCTCGAATGGCGTTATCGAATAATGATTTATCTTGCGTTTCTTTTACATAGAATGTTTTGATTAATTTGATTGCTCGAGAAAATCTTTCCACATCTTCCATAGGGACCTGTTGTTCGTCAACCACGCCCTCTTCACCGAGATCTCTACTAGGAATCGCATGAGTTGCAAAGGAAATAGATAGTGCGAGTGCAGTCAATGTGAGTTGAATGCCGTTTTTTCGGTGCTTGAGCATGGGTTCCACTCCTTGAGACATCTGAATTTCAGTGCTTGTTTATTATTCAGTATAGCTCAATCTGGCGGAAGCGATCGGAGGGGGGTAAATATTTGTCTTTTTCGTGACTGAATGTTTATTATCGTCATTCCTTACTTATAAGACTTACGCAAAACTTAACGAAGAGATCGAGGTTTTGCGTAAGTCCTTACTTTGTTCGGGATGACGTAGAGAATCTCTACCTTTTATTGGAGCTTAGCCATTCCAATGGGGAAATGGCTTTTCCATGTTTTCTGACTTCGAAATATAATCCTGCTTGTTTGGAAATCCCATCGTGACCGACCGTCGCAATTTGTTCGCCTTGATTGACGATATCCCCTATAT
>CAIRCS010000182.1 GCA_903877115.1 uncultured Legionella sp. | reverse complement strand
TGGATGGCAGTGGCAGCAACGCATTTAAAAAACTAATTAATAGGTTCGGGTGCTCCCCAAATATTTTCTTAAATACCACATCCGCTTTCGGATCTAAATATCGTGACATGAGTTCTCTTCTCTTCTGAAAATCCACCGCTGCGGTCAATTATACTACAAGTCATCTCATATTCTGCGTACCTGGTGATAAATTTTTTCGAAGTATTGCTAAAACGATATTCAAATCCTGCGCTGAGATATCGACAGATTTCATAAGATCTGCACACGTTCTTGTAGAGTGACAGATAGATATTGGACTTCCACTAGAAAATCTGGAACCAAAATACAAATTTGAATGATTTTTTTTCATTATAAGTACGGATCGTGATATTTATGGCGATTGCTCTTCCCGTACACTTAAACTATACTAGTCTGTAACTAGTTTAATTTTTGAGGTTAAACCAATGCAAACCATGGGTGCATTTGAGGCAAAAACACATTTTTCATCATTGCTTGAACAAGTTGAACAAGGTGAAGAATTTTTGATTACACGCCACGGTCATCCTATTGCTAAATTGGTTTCAATCAAATCACACGAACGCAAACAAGTGCTACATGCTATTAAACGCTTAAAAGCGTTTGCAGATATGCAAACACTTCAAGGTTTAGATTGGAAAACCTTAAGAGATGAAGGACGTCGCTGATGGATTTTGTATTAGATGCTTCGGTTACACTAGCGTGGTGCTTTAAAGATGAGCAAACCCCCTCAACTAATCATTTATTAGAACAGCTAGATACCATGCAAGCCTTTGTCCCTGGTCTTTGGTCATTAGAAATAGGCAATATTCTTTTATCTGCTTGTCGTAAGCAACGAATAACCTATGCACATGCTAAAGAGTTTTTAAGTTTATTAAGTGAATTGGATATCCAAGTGGATGAGGCAACCGCATCTCTTGGCTTGCACGATATTTTTTTAATTGCTCACGCTGAGCAGTTAACCACATACGATGCGGCTTACTTAGAATTAGCGATGAGAAAAGGATTACCGCTCGCAACCCGAGATCAACAATTGGCCAAAGCAGCCACTAAGCTTGGTGTGGTCGTCATTTAAAAAGGAAAAACATTATTGCTTGACTTTTTTTCTTAAAAACGCGAAAATTCTGCCCTTCTGGCTATGTAGCTCAGCTGGTTAGAGCGCGGCACTCATAATGCTGAGGTCGGTGGTTCGAGTCCACCCATAGCCACCATATTATTAAATCAGAATCCTATTCATGCAGACAGCTGCCGCCATTCAAATGTGTTCCACGGGCAATGTTGATGAAAACCTTGCTCAGGCTGAACAACTTATTGCCCAAGCCGCCACGCTTGGCGCACGCTTGGTGGTATTGCCTGAAATGTTCGCGCTGTTGGGATGCCAACATGCCGAAAAAATCACTCATCAAGAAACCCAAGGTTCTGGCAAAATTCAAAATTTTCTAGCGCACACTGCAGCCAAACACCAAGTTTGGATAGTCGGTGGTACGATTCCGTTGCGCAGCAATACCCCAGGAAAAATCCGCGCTGCCTGTTTAGTGTTTGCGGATAACGGTCAAGAAATGGCGCGCTACGATAAAATTCATATGTTTGATGCGCAATTGTCTCAACAAGAAGCCTATTGTGAATCGGCAACAACTGAACCCGGCGAACAAATCGTCGTCTTGGATACCCCAATAGGAAAATTAGGGTTGTGCGTTTGTTTTGACATGCGCTTCCCCCCTATTTTTGCCGAATTAAGCCGCCAAGGTGCCGAAGTCATCGCGATCCCAGCTGCATTCGCCGTTAAAACTGGTTTGGCCCATTGGGAAGTCTTGATCCGCAGTCGCGCTCTGGATACCCTTTCTTACGTCATTGCAGCCGGCCAAAGTGGACAACACCCGAATGGACGGACGACGCATGGGCATTCCATGATTGTGAATCCTTGGGGAGAGATTCTTTCTGAGCAATCGCAGACTGGTCCTGGTGTGGTTTGTGCGCCGATTGATTTGGAAAGACTGTACGAGGTTCGTAGGCAGCTTCCGGTGGTAAAGGGTTAAATGTATGAATGAAGCGCTACGCTTTGATGTTGGGCCAAGGCCCAACCCACCATTAATTAGGAAAAAAAAAAGTCATTTTGCTTAAAAAACCCCATTAAAACACAGAAACAAGATGACATCTCGTCTAGCACTCGGTATTATGTAGCATGAATTTTTTTTCGGTTGTCTAATGAGAGTTTTTCTTGGCCTAGCTTTGTTGTTAGTTTCTTATATAGCCGTTCCTGGTGATCTGGGGATTGATACCATCTCTCAGGACAACAAAACTATTTTCTTAGTCAAAGTCGGCGCTTTCGCACAACAAAGTGATGCAGACAGCTATTTAAAAAAATTAAGCACGCAAATAAAACAACCCATTTCAATTCAACGCCATTCCGATAAGGGATTGTATGTAGTCCAGATTGGTCCTGTAGACGACTATCGCATCGCAGTCGATTTGGAAAGAAAATGGACTGTGCCCAATACGCCGTTACCCGAAGCTGATTCAGCTGCCCTAGATACCGATCACACCTATCCTGCTAAGCAAAACCAAAGCGCCGACACCAAAATCTGGAATTTGCGCAATGCCGACATTCGCGCCGTGATTGGCGAAGTCTCTCGCATCACTAAGAAAAATTTTGTGATCGATCCGCGTGTCACGGGGAAAATCTCCATTGTCTCCAGCACCCCCATTTCGGACAGAGAACTGTATGCTGTATTTCTTTCCATGCTCCAAGTGTCTGGCTACGCAGCCATTCCCAATGGCGATATCATCAAAATTTTACCCAATATGGATGCCAGAACCTCTTCGAGTAGTCCATTAAGCGGGCATAAACCAGCTTCTGCAGATGATATGCTGGTTCAGGTCATTCCTGTCCAATATGTGCCCGCAGAACAGCTGGTTCCGGTTTTAAGACCTTTGATGCCTCAATGGAGCTCGGTTTCAGCCTACGCGCCGTCAAATATGCTCATTTTGTCAGGTAGAGCCTCCAATATTCAGCAATTGAGCGAGATCATCAGTCAAGTAGATAATTCCTCTGCAAATGGCATTGATATTGTGCCCTTGCAACATGCTTTGGCGATGGATGTGGCAAATACCTTGAAAGATTTGGTTCTCTCGCAAATGAACCAACATAAAAACAATCAAACCATGGTCGCCGCTGATGATCGCGGAAATGCGATTTTGATCAGTGGGAGTAAGACCGATCGGATCCGCATTCGCATGCTTATATTGCAATTAGATCGTCAAAATACCGCCTCAACCAATAATAATACGCAAGTTATTTATCTGCATTATTTGCGCTCCGAAGATTTGGTACCCATTTTAGCGGGTATTGCGCAAGCCAGTTTCAGTGGTACGGTTGGGACTACCATTGGTACCGTCACGCTACCCGTATTAGATAGCACCAACCCCACTTCGAATATGGGTAATTTGAATCCGAGCGATGTATCTAATAATCAGGCGCCTATTCCACAAACCGGGCCAGCCCCCACAAACCCTACAAGTACAAATACACAAAATGAGGGTTCCAGCAAACCCAATATCCAAATTATCGCTGAACCCAATACCAATTCCGTGATCATTAATGGACCAGCCAAATTAATTCAAACGCTGAAATCAGTCATTAGCCAATTGGATATCAAACCGGCACAATTATTGATTGAAGCCTTGATTGCAGAAATTGACGAAACTGATTTTAAAAATCTGGGCCTGGAATGGGGCAGCGTGGATCGAATTGCGAAGGATCCGAATACATTTCAAGCAGGATTTGCTGTATTGGATTCCAAAACTTCGATCAATCAATTCCAAGCCAGAGTCTATGCCTTGGTCAAAGAAAAGAGAGCAAATATTTTATCAACGCCCTCTGTCGTAGTTCTAGACAATCGTCAAGCCAAGATTTTGATTGGTAAACAGGTCTCTGTTGCAACTTCGTCGTACCCTAACAACGCCAGTGGCACGACAGTTGCCAGCCCATATACGAACTTCGATCGCGTTAACGTAGCGCTACATTTGTATGTGCGTCCGCAAATTACAAACCGCGAAGGCATTCAATTGCAAATTGACCAAGGTAATAATACTTTAGCCTCCCCTATCGATGAATTAAAACCAAACACGTTCCCGGTGTTTAATATTTCGGCCATCGTCACATCAGTCCATGTACACAGTGGTGACATCGTGGTTTTAGGCGGTTTGGCCCAAGACTCCATCGCCAATGACGAAAATAATTTGCCTATCATCGGCGAAATTCCTGGTCTAGGCAGGCTCTTTAAGCGCAATCTGACCCAACGCGAGAAAAAAGTCCTAATGGTATTCATCCGACCGCATATTTTGAAAAATGAAAAAGATGTGATGGAGTTTACCGGCAATAAGTACAATCACATGCGTCAAGATCAATTGGATGTGTTGCGTAATCAAGAAGAATACCGTAAATCGGATGCCAACACCGTGGCCCCCGCTTGGAGTCAAGCCACTTTACCCAAACCTTTTTGTAATACATCGAAAAAAATGGCCGCAGCTCAAATGAAGGACTAATGCCTTGGAACAACAGGACGAGAAAACCATACGCTTGCCCTATTTTTTTGCAAAAACGCATGGTATTGTCATAACCGATGCAATAGATAGTGATACGGTCGAAGTGTATCATTTGGCGGACGCGCCGCTCAGTGCATTGGCTGAAGTCAAACGTACCTTACAAAGACCCTTGCATTTAATACAGGTAACTGCGCCTGAGTTTCAACAACATTTGGCCAAAATTTATCAAGCGAGCACCTCGATTCTAGATGCGACAGAAGGCATCATGGAAGAAGATTTGGATCTTTTAAAACTGGCTGGGCAATTACCCACCAGCGAAGATTTACTCGACACCCATGATGATGCACCCATCATTCGCCTGATCAATGCCCTGTTTACCCAAGCCATTAAACAAAAAGCCTCCGATATTCATATTGAAACCTATGAAGAACGCGTCTTGGTTCGCAATCGCATTGATGGCGTATTACAAGAAATTTTGGACATTCAGCGCGTCATAGCACCTTTGGTGATTTCAAGGGTCAAAGTCATGGCCAAATTAGATATCGCAGAAAAGCGCATTCCTCAAGATGGTCGGATTTCGTTACGTATTGGGGGCCATAATATTGATGTCCGCGTATCCACATTGCCTTCCAATCATGGCGAACGAATCGTATTGCGGATTTTAGATCAAGAATCTGCCCAATTGAATATGCATATTTTAGGGATGCCTCAACATATTTTACAGCCGATTGAATCGATGATCGCGCAACCACATGGCATTTTATTAGTCACAGGCCCTACCGGATCAGGAAAAACCACGTCACTCTACGCCATGCTGACGCAGCTCAACCAAGTCAGTCGCAACATTTTAACCATCGAAGATCCGATTGAATACGATCTCCCTGGCATTGGGCAAACTCAAGTCAATCCCAAAGTAGATATGACATTCGCGAAAGGATTACGTGCCATTCTGCGCCAAGATCCCGATATCGTAATGATTGGTGAAATTCGCGATTTAGAAACTGCTGAAATTGCAGTCCAAGCCAGTTTGACTGGACATTTGGTCTTATCCACTCTGCATACCAATAGTGCACTGGGTGCATTAACCCGTTTACATGATATGGGAGTCGAATCTTTTTTACTGTCTTCTAGTATCATCGGCGTCTTGGCCCAACGCCTAGTGCGATTATTATGCCCGCATTGCAAAAAACCTCATAAACTCAGACCGGATGAGCGTGAATTGATGCAAATGGAACAGCAAGAGATTGGAAAAGGCATGATTTATGAAGCAGCGGGCTGTCCAGAATGCAATGGACAAGGCTATCGAGGACGTACGGGTATTTATGAGTTGGTCATCATCGATGACAAATTACGCCAAATGATCCACCACAATGAGAACATCCACAGTATGGAGACCTATATTCGTCCCAAAACCCCAAGTATCCGCCAGGATGGCTTCCGGCGGGTACTCATGGGCGATACGTCTATCGCAGAAATACTCCGAGTGAGCAGTGACCTAGGGGGCTAAAGCAGGCCTGCTAAAGAGCATAATTTCGATGTGACCTAGCAATACTAAGATGATATAAATAATGAGTAACGTGCCAATAATGCCCAATGGCCGATACCCCCATTCTCTACTATGTGGCCAACGTGGGAAACTTCCCAGTAACATCAATATTAATAAAACGAGTACGATGGTTCCTAACATAGTTCTCTCCTGGTAGTGTTATAAATGCTCCTGTAGAACGATATTTAAATTTATTTGTTATTATTTACACAATCCACATTATGTGAAAAAAAGATAAATAGCAAACAATTTAGGGTATGTTGGCAATTGGTCAAAATATAATTATTTAATTTTTAATTGACCAACCTACTTTTTTTATTAATTGGTCAATTAAAAATTAACAACTGACTCCCCAGGTTGTTGATAAGTTTGTTTTAAATAGACTCAAACTGACTCAAAGAAATCCATCTCAAAGCGAAGGATCTCCGGAATTAGGCACAAACCTAATCAATAAGAGATCCTTCGCTTCGCTCTGGATGACGTACTAGGTAATCAAAGAAAGTGGAATTGCCCCTATCAAACCAGACCACTAGCCAGCCGATTGTAATCTAATAAACTGCCTTGGTGAAAGCATCTTGAGGGCTTTGTGAGGAGCTGTCTCATTATAGCTATTAAACCAAGTTGGTAACTGTTTCAAAACAAACAAAGCATCGCATGTATTGGAGACCCAAACGTAATCTCTTTTAAACGTTTTTACAAAAGCTTCAGCCATACCATTACTTTCTGGGCTATAGGGTGGTGTCATATTTTAGTGATGGTATTTCCACATATTGTTATAGACGAAACCTCATTATTTATCATACTTGGAGAAATAAGTCACTATTATCAGGACGCTTTACACGCGTTTCCAGTTTTACCTACGCAATATATTGATTTTGCATTATGGCAACACGACGAAATAAAATCCCACCGCATTCAAGCGCAACTCAATTACTGGAAAAACCACTTAGCTTGCGCACCCACTTTACCCTCTTTTCCGACAGACAAACAAAGACCTGACTTTCTTGAACAGGCTGGTCAAACCTATTCCACGCATATTGATCAATCTACTGTCAAAAAATTACGCGAAATTAGCAAGCAATATGAGGTCACCATTTTTATGAATTTGGTTGCAGCATTACAAATATTAATCCATCGATATTCCAAACAATCAGATATCGTGATTGGAACACCTATTAATGAACGAAAACATAAAGAAACAGAAAACTTAATCGGATGTTTTGTGAATGTCGTAGCGTTACGGACTAAAATTAATTCTCAGCATACGCTAGAAACATTGCTCCAAGATATTAAACAAACCTCTCTCAAGGCATATGAAAATTCAGATGCGCCTTTACAAACCGTTATTTCTCATTTAAACGTCAAAAGAAACTATCATCATGCCCCACTCTATCAAGTAATGATTTATGTGCAAAGTGAAGAATTGGTTATCAAGCTTCCCGATGTTCATTATGAGATGATTCCTGCGTTTACAGATACGTCTAAATTGGATTTAACCTTTTATATTTTAACGCATCATCCAGAAAAATTTGTGCTGAATATTGAATATTCAACTGCATTATTCGAAGCAAGTACTATCAAAAAAATAGCCAATGATTTTATTGCATTGCTTGAAAATATTGATTTGCTTTTACCTAAAAAAATTGAAGATTTTGCCTGTGTGTAACCAATTAATGGCTTTGATTTAAAATTTTCATGAAACCGTAACCACCGAGAAAACATTAAAACCCGGCGCTTAGGCTAAGGGCAAGGTGATCCCCAGAACAAGCCGCATGACGTAAGAATCTGAATAAGGTTTGTTGACAATTCAACATCGAAAGCCACGGTAGGTCAAATTCTGAATTGTCAACAGACCTTATTTATATGGAAATGAAAGCTGGCGCGTATTAGGTTCTGTGCACCTATCCATGTTGTTTCGTGCCCTCCCCTAGGCCCATCATTCTTTTCCTGCTGATTGCCCCCTCTCACGAGGGCTACTTTCAATATACTAAAGCACCAACTAGCTGATTTTACGTCGACGTATAATAGGCTCGCCAATCTTTTCATCCTGACTACTGTCTTCACTAGTAAAAGACTCAGAATCAGTCACTTCCGGACTCGTCAATACATCATAAGATGTGATGACTATGCCATTTGGGCTTATTGACACAGTCACAGAATCAGATTTTCCGCCCCGCCCAGTGAAATAGTTTTGAAAAAAATAACGAGTATCTGGCATAATGTCAAAATATTTATTGCAATAAACAGGCAAATACTTTCTGAGTGTTTCCACTTCAAATTCGGTTCCTGATAAATCGGGGGTTGCTTTCTCTCCGCCAATAATATGCATTTCCGTAAGCCAAGGTTTTTCTACGCGATGGTAACCAGAAAACTCTCGCTTAATCATACAAACAAATCTTACCCTCAATAGCTCTATTATATCTTGTGCAGTATCTTCAGCTCCCACAGCCTGTTTGTCAAAGTCATAATCAAACCCATCCCTATGAAATAATGCCATAAAGGGATGCGTTCCAAATTGCCCTTTGGCAGCTATACAGATACAAGTAGATACCCCTATAATGCAGGCCAATAAATAATCCATTTACTTAATTATAGGACACTTATTGGGTTTTACATGTCTAATCACTACAACAGGACTTACATCCAATAACGCGTCAAAATCCCGCTCTGCACATATACTGCTCGACCTCCTTGGCACGGTTGATAAGGCTCTACCGTGGCAATCCGTAATTGCAACCATTTATTGGGTAATTGCTCGTCTTTCACCGTAAGCAACCAATGATGCGTACTGAGTTTGGGAGAAAGTTTGACACAGGGAAACACACCTAAATCGGTGATGCCATAGCGGTAATGCTGAGAAAATTTGCAACCATTATGCAACAGATTGCTTTGTAATACGGCATTATTTTGATTATCCAGAATACAGCCATGCAACACGTTGTTCCCTAATCTGGCGCCCAAATCCTCCGATATTTGCTCAAGATGCATGATTTTTTCTTGAAATCGATGTAAATCTATATACCGCTTCCAATCCAACGCAACCCAACGCAGATTAGCTACCACTAAGCTAGTCATCACGGTCAGGATGATAATAATGGTCATTAATACAAATCCTTGCTGTTTCATGCATGAACCATCCGAATGAGAAGCGGCACAGCGTTGCCATGACCCAAGTCCAGATTGAGATGCAACCAACGTTTTTGTTGACTGATCTCTAAATACCCACTTATTCCTTGCAGATCACTCATCAGCTCATCAACATGCTGATTTTGTTGATAAAACAGCGAGTTATGACCGTTATGATTCACTGCAATGTAAAAAGATTCTTTTAACCATTCCCCCAAATAGATAGGCGGATGATAGGTATAATGCAGCGCTTGGGAAAACTGAATAGAATGCGGCCCTATTTGATAAGCATCTAAAACCTCAGCATGCTGGCAATCAGCAATGATCACCGGTTGTTTGGGATGCGGCCTAAGTTTATTTAGCAAAAAAAATTCATGTTGTCCTAAGCTAGATGATACGGACACAAACCCAGAGGACATTCGATAATAAGTGAGTGCAAACGGGTCTTGTTGACTCAACTCAACCGCTTGTAGACGCCGACGACTACGATGATCGAAACTATACAAATAGCCGATAGGCAAACAGGGCGTAAACCCCGCTTGGTGCCCGCTACCGCGTAACAAATCCACCACCATTTGTAAGCGCGACGCTTGTAGCATCGTTTGCGCCATACTGTACGTTTGCTGCTTAATTTGAAGATATTGTTGCATCAACAGGGTCAGGAGCGATAGAGCCAGCGTGAGGCCCAACATACACTCTAATATACTCAAACCCTGTTCACGTTGATTACTTTCTTGCAGCCAGATCCGTGCTTGGTGTTGAATTTGAATCCGCCATCGATGAATTTGCCATTGTTGTTTTAATAATGCTAGTGATATGCTAGTAGTCAGTAGTAATGCTACCAAAATTTCAATGAATGAAAATCCGCGTTCTTCCATCTTTCTTCCATGTGGTCGGTTGGATGGGAAACTGTATCGCGATTGCTGGATCTAATGCAAGGAGCACCAACATGATCTGTGATTTTACCACTTTGTCACATCGAGGAATTCAAGTACTTTCACCTTATGTACCAGGTAAAAGTATCGAAGAAGTCGCAAAAGAATATGGTATCAGTGACATCATTAAATTGGCGTCGAATGAAAATGCTTTCGGTTGTAGCCCCAAAGTAACTGAAGCCTTTCAGAATCTAGATCCCAAACTGATCGCACGTTACCCCGCGGCAGCCCATCATCCCTTTCGTCAAGAACTCAGTGACTTTTTGCAAGTCCCCACGAATATGCTTACCATAGCCAACGGTTCTGATTCTTTATTTGGGGTACTCCTCACTGCTTTTGCACTGTTAGAAGATAAACAGATGCTAACGCATGATTATGCTTTCAATTCTTATGCAATCCAAGCCCATACCTTGGGCGTAGAAGTGGTGTTACTCGAGTTGCAGAATTGGCAAGTGAATATTGAGGCATTGCTGGCGGCTTGCACCCCCAAAACCGCATTAATATTTATCGACAATCCCAGTAATCCCATTGGTTCAGTCATGGATCTTGCTTCAATTGAACAAATTTTACAGAACATTCCAGAGACAACATTATTAGTTTTGGACGAAGCCTATTATGAGTTTTTACCACCCGGGAGTATGCCCAGTCTCCAACTCCTCAAAAAATATCGCAATTTAATCATCACCCGCACCTTTTCTAAAGCCTATGGCTTAGCTGGTTTACGCTTGGGCTATGCCATTGCTGATCCGCAAATCACTGAAGTTATTCAAAAAGTGCATTTGCCCTTTACTGCCAATATTCTTGCCATGCATGGCGCGCGCGCAGCACTGCAAGACCAAGCATTTATCCAGCATACACAGCAGCATGTGGCACGTGAACGCCAAGAAATGACTGAATTACTTGATGCAAGTCATATTAATTATATCCCGCCTTCCAGCAATTTTATCACTATTGACTGCGGACAAGATGGTGCCGTGACCATGGCAAAAAAATTACAAGAACGCGGTATCATTATTCGACCTTTGCATACCTATGGTCTGAATTCTTATCTTCGTGTTACCATTGGCACAACCGAACAGAACAAAAGATTTTTACGCGAGTTTTTTGATTTATTAGGGCTCAAACCATAGAAAAAAAGGATATATTATGTCTACTGCTTTAAGTACAAAACGCTGCGAATCCTGTGAAGGCATTGGGAAAGCGCTTGAACCAGCACAGATAGAACCATTGATGCATCAATTATCTGAAGGATGGTCAGTATTAGCCAATCATCGTGGTATTAAAAAATCTCTTTCGTTTAAAAACTTTTATGAAACCATGGCCTTTGTGAATGCTATCGCATGGATTGCCAATCAAGAAAATCACCATCCCGATCTTGAGATTGGTTATAATTACTGCCACATCACATTGATGACCCACGCCTTGCAGGGCCTGTCACTCAACGATTTTATATGTGCTGCAAAATTTGATCAATTGCTAAGCTAGAGAGATGTTGGGCCGAACGGCCCAACCTACAACCCTACAACCCTACAACCCTACAACCCTACAACCCTACAACCCTACAACCCGAAGGTTAAGATCGAAATGCGCGCCTGGTAATTTGTTTTTTTGTAGTAAAATACAAATGGATGGTGTAGCAATAGATATAGTCTTTTAATTTTCAGTTAATTAATTAATAAAAGAAGTAGGTTGGGCCTTGGCCCAACAGCAGTGCTTCGTTGGGCCAAGGCCCAACCTACAATCTATCAGTCAAAAAAAATCCGCCAATTGGCGGAT
>CAIRCS010000181.1 GCA_903877115.1 uncultured Legionella sp. | reverse complement strand
TATGACATCTTAATTGCGAACCCAAGTAAGATTATCTGCGTTGGCCTTAATTATGCTGATCATGCAAAAGAAGGTGGTCATGCGATTCCGGATCATCCAAGTTTCTTCATTCGTGTTAACTCATCTCAGGTTGCCCATCAGCAACCAATGCTAGTGCCTAAGCAGTCTTCAGAGCGCTTTGACTACGAAGCTGAATTAGCCGTCATCATTGGTAAAACAGCACGCCACTTGACAGCTGATAATGCCTTAGATTGCGTAGCTGGATACTCTTGTTATAACGACGGTTCTGTGCGAGATTTTCAACGTAAGGGAACACAATGGACTTTAGGTAAAAACTTTGACAAGACTGGTAGTTTTGGTCCATGGTTGGTGACTAAAGATGAATTGCCTGCCGGTGGAGATGGTTTAAAAATCCAAGCACGCTTAAACGGACAAGTTTTACAAGACGGCAATACCGCTGACTTTTTATTCTCAGTTTCCCAAGTTTTAGTGATCCTCTCTGAAGTAATGACGCTTGAGCCGGGTGATGTCATTATTACTGGTACGCCAGCAGGTGTTGGATATGCCAGAAAACCTCCTATCTTCATGAAAGAGGGAGACGTTTGTGAAATTGAAATAGAAAAAATTGGTATCTTGAGTAACCCAATTGCAAACGCTTAAGGAAATTTTCTTACTGCGAAATCTTGCTCGTAACCTATAGATTGTGATTAACCATGACTGATACTAATAAACAACCAGCACCGATTCAGCTCTATTCTTGGGCGACACCTAATGGCCATAAGATTCATATCATGCTTGAAGAGTGTGGCCTGCAGCTCGGTCGTGATTGGGATGTACATGCAATTGATATTGGCAAGGGCGCTCAGTTCACGCCTGAGTTTCTAAAGATCAGCCCAAATAATAAGATTCCGGCAATGGTTGATAATGCCGGTCCCGGTAATCAAGCTATTAGCTTGTTTGAGTCTGGTGCTATTTTGATGTACTTGGCTGAGAAAACTGGCAAATTTATGCCAAAAAACGATGTGGATCGTTACAAAGTATTGGAATGGTTAATGTTCCAAATGGGTGGTGTTGGACCGATGCTAGGTCAGACTCACCATTTTAGAATCTACGCTCCTGAGAAAATTGAATATGCTATCAATCGTTACTCGAATGAAGCAAAACGGATTTATGGCGTGATTGAAAAACAATTAGCCCAAAATCCTTTTATTGCTGGTCAGGAATACTCCATCGCAGATATCGCTATTTTTCCATGGTTGCGTTCATGGAAAAACCAAGGGGTTGAAATTACGGACTATCCACATTTGTACAAATGGTTTACTCAGATTAGTGAGCGTCCTGCTGTGATGCGTGGAGTAGAGGTTTTGCAAAGCTTAAGGGCACCAGCGCATGATGCGCAAGCTAAAGAAATATTATTTGGGGCGACTCAATATAATAAGCATTAAGCACCAATCAACTTGTAATTCAGTCCATCAACCTGCAATGATGAAACATCCTTGCAGGTTTTTTTGTTAAAGTTAGAAGATGAACCGTTTTGATCAAGTCATTTCTCGCCAAAATACCAACTCTGTAAGGTGGGATAAATATACCAAAGAGATAATTCACCTATGGGTCGCGGATATGGATTTTGCTGTCGCAGATTGCATTACTCAAGCCCTTGAGCAAAGAATCAAACATCCTATTTATGGCTATACGTATGCCTCGGAAGAGTTCAAAGAAGCTCTCCAAGCGTATTTATTTCGCAAATATCGATATACCATTCAAAAAGATTGGTTAGTCTTTATACCCAGTGTTGTGAGCGGTCTGCATATGGCTGCTAGAAATTTGTTAAAGCCTGGTGAGCATGCGCTGATTCCATCGCCAGCCTACCATCACTTTAAAATGGCTCTAAAGGGCTCTAAGAATCCCTTTAGTACATACTCCTATGTGTTACAAAATAATCGCTGGGTAATCGATTTAGACGCCATCAGAAGGTTGATTCTACCCAATACGCGTTTATTGATGTTGTGCAACCCGCATAATCCTGGTGGTGCCGTTTTGAGTGCGTCTGAAATTGCACAAATCAATGCGCTAGCGCTAGAACATCAAATCATTATTTGTTCTGACGAAATCCACGCTGATTTAATTCTTGATTCTAGTAAACAGCATATTCCAATTGGCAAAGATGTTGATCCTCATCAGTTGACGATGAGTCTCATGTCATTTAATAAGACTTTTAATTTTCCTGGCATTGGTCTAGGCTGGGCGGTGATCCCGAATGCAAATTTAAGAAGTCAGTTTGCAAAAGATTTACACACCTTAATACCAGGACCAAACGCCCTCGCTTTTGAGGTAAGTTTGGCTGCAATGTTAGGAGGTGAATCTTGGCATGCCGAACTTTTAAATTATCTTCGCCAAAATAGAAAAATTGTAAAAACTTGGGTTGATTCTCACCCAAGATTACAGATGGCTGATTTAGATGCGACGTATTTAGCGTGGATTGATGCTACTCTGGTCAATAATAATCAATTAAGCCAAGATTTTTTAACCGCTGGGG
>CAIRCS010000180.1 GCA_903877115.1 uncultured Legionella sp. | reverse complement strand
CCACTGGATTGCTTCGCTAACGCTCGCAACGACGCTGATATCTTTGTCGTTACGGTTAATCTTTGTCGTTGCGAGCGTTAGCGAAGCAATCCAGTGGCGTTTTTTAAATGGAGCTCTGATCTGAATTGCCCCACTGTGCGCGTTTAAAACCGGTTTAATCGTGCGAATGACTGATTGTTGATTCATCAGCTAAAGTTTTAGGCATTTCTTCCGATACATATAATGTAAGAGGAGGAAATAATCATGAATAAATTTTTGGTGGTTGTAACGTCTATCGGCTTATTGAATGCTTGTGCGACGAGTAATATCACCGGAGATAACAGAGTTGCTATCGTTGATGATAGGGGTGGTGTTCATTATACTCCAAGTATCGAGTCCGATCGCAAAGGGGCGTATTATTTCCCTTTAACTCAAGAAGCGACCGGTCATAAAGTGTTTATATTTGACCCCAAAGCCACTGCATGGGCGGCCTACGATAAAAATGGGAATCGAGTTGAAACGGGAAGTGCTTCAGGGGGCGGAGAATTTTGTCCAGATATTGGACGTCCTTGTCGCACAGTGACGGGTAAATTTCACGTGTATTCTAAAAAAGGTGAAAATTGTACCTCTAGTCTTTATCCTGTAGAAACCAATGGGGGTGCAAGAATGCCGTATTGTATGCACTTCAATGGTGGTTACTCAATCCATGCGGCCTATTATGTACCGAACTCTAATGTGAGTCATGGTTGTGTCCGAGTGTATCCAGATGCGGCAAGATGGTTGAATCAAAACTTTATTGATGTCGGTACGACTGTGATTGTGAGACCTTATTAAAATAGTCGCGTGGTTTTGCGTAGTCCTTGGTTAAACTTTTAACCCACGCACTGCGGCCATATGATTATACACAAGTCTGTGTGCCTTAGTGGGACCGGGTTATCTGGTGCGATCCTGTTTAATCCGAGCCACGACCATTAGGGAGTTGAGCCCTTAAAGGTTCCACTCCCTAATGGTCGTGGCTCGGATTCCCACTCACAGGGCTAAGATAAAAGTAACTTGCAGGTAATGATATGCCTGCGGCTTCTGTGCGGGATCCATGAATCTTGCTCTATGACGGCCGCTGTCAAACTGCTGGAATTCGAACTAGATAACTATCCCTCATGCCTCCATGTATGAACAAAAAAAGTTCATTGAGATTTTATTGTGGACTTCTATATCGCCTATGCTAAAATGACGCACAAAATCTTTTTTGCAAGGACTACCATGCCTTTTCCACGTATTTCTGGTGTATTGAATAATTGCCCCCTGCATGTTTTAACGCCTGAATTACGGGCAGAAATAGTGTTGCTTGCTAACGACCGCTCTACATTGTCTCGGGACTTTATTTGTAATTATGATGTGTTCAAAACAAAATTTGCTGAATTTTATGGAATCAATCCGTCGTCTTTTTCATGGGAAAATTTTGCTGCATGTATAAAAGATCATAATGATTTTGATTTGCAAATGATTTTGGGCCCTGTATTGCGTAGTGTGCTGGCTGAAAACATGAGAAAAGATCAGGGAAATACACTGCTTTGCCAAGCAGCAGATGAACATTATTGTGATGTAGATATTGATGACTTCATCAATTATAAAACTCAGATTCAAGAAAATGGTCGGTATGCGTCGTTGTCTCCGGATGAAATGTTTACTTTTGTGGCGGGTCCTTTGGGCCTAGCGGTGCAATATCATCAAGAGGGCCAGGATCGACAATTCCCAGAGGACGAGCAACAGGAGGCTTTATTCGTAGGTCGACCTTGCATAGCGATGTTTCATCAAGGTGGCGTGGAAGGTGCTGGCGCTGGTGGTCATTTTGAATGCACCCCGGGAACGGAAGGGCGTATTGACTATGAACAGGCTCCGGATGTTCATTTGCGGATCGTAGCGGAATTATTTAAACAGGACTCTCCTGAGATTACAAACATTGGCCTATATTTATTGCGTTTATACATGGAAATAATCGTTTCTAAGCTTCGCAATAGGGACGCAGACGTTTCTGAAATGTTCGAAACGTTCCATTTGACGGTAGCACTGATTGAGAAATTTCTTTACAACAGACTCTATGTGCCTAAGCGACAAGCCGAAGAGCTTTTGGGACATTTGACGCCAGAAGCTTCGATGTTGATTGAAGGTATTCCTGAGCTAGAAACTATAGAGTATGACGAAAGTATTAAGTCTCTGATAGGCGTTCATCTTGACTTTGATCTATTCGTACCCCCCAAATTAGCAGCGCTGTCTGAGCAACACTATGAAATTGCTTTAACCTTGTTGACCCCGCCGGTGCCGCAAAACCAAGCGCATAGCTATCGTCGGTCTTCTGAACTAGCTACAGGGGAAGTATGGAAATTACGAGCGAATGAAATTTCTGCTTTGCAAAGTGTGGCCAATGGTTATGCTGAGCATATTATATTCGATCAAGGCTTGTCAGGGCGCTTGTATGCGCTCTGTAATCGTCCCGAGATTGCGCGAGAATTATTGCCAGATTTTTTAGAATTATTGGCTAGAGATGACTGTTTTGATCAAAAAGCCTCTGAAACTTTAAAGGACCGAGTTTTAAATAGACGCAATTTTGATACGCCAGCAACCGTCGGCAGGTCAGTTTTGCTATCAGATGGAAGTAGAAGTACCATGTTTTCTCCGGGCAATATGCTTAAATCAGGTTTATCGACTCAACATACTCCTTATTCTGCTGATGTGGGTCTTCATGATTTTTATAGTTCGGGTTTGGATGAAGAGGGAGAATCGATCTATGATGTTAATATCGTTGATAAGCGGGGGCATTTTTGGTTGTGGGTTGTTTTTTAGACGCTATTCCTGCCATCATTATTGTTGGGACTACTTTGCAACCGCTTGCTGAATCGGTCGGTATGCATCCTGTGCACTTTGCGATTGTTGG
>CAIRCS010000179.1 GCA_903877115.1 uncultured Legionella sp. | reverse complement strand
GATTCTTGGTAATGAAATAGCCATTCGAATTGGTAGAAAAAAATGGATCTATATCGCCATGATCTTGAGTACTATTTTCGGTATCTTATTATCCCTATCCATTGGTCAAGCATGGTGGTTAGTGATGATTTTTGCAATCCTGCATAGTCTGTTCATTATGGCGGATTCTGCTACCTTAACAGCTGGGTTGGTTACGAGCACCTCGGATCAATTAAAGGGTGCCGCAATGGGGTTGCATTCCATGATGGGTTTTGGTGGAGGACTCTTAGGACCTTCAATTTTTGGCTATATTTTAGATATCTCCGGTGGACAGCAGCAACCTGTTGCCTGGGTCTTTGCATATGTATCGATTGTGATTTGGGGATGCGTTTTTGTGGCGTATCAATTAAAAAGAAGAACCACGTATTAGCTTGCCAAATGCTTTTTTGAAAAAATGATCCTTTGTGAGATAGTTGTCATGTTGCCTTATCAGAGCTATACAATCAACTAAATTTTTGAATCACCAAATAAAAAGCTTAAATCCATGCAAAATCCTTACTTACCTCTCGCCTTAGTTTCAATGTGTTGTTATGGATTGGGGGACCTGGTATTTAAATTTGCAGCTCGTAAAGGACTTCCATCTCACCGGTTCTTGATTTTACAAACTGTATTTTTTCTACCTAGCGCCCTTTTTTTAGGGTGGGTAACAGACTCGCTTCATTTTGGTATGCCATATATATTTGGCATGTGTGCTGGGGTAACCCTGTATTTTGCTTTACTGTATTTTTCTATTAGCTTGAATACTGGAGATGTTAGTGTGGTCGCTCCTGTTTTTAGAAGTAGTTTTGTTTTATCGGGGATTCTTGCACTTCTGTTTTTAAATGAATCTTTAACTTTGAATAAGATACTTGCTTTTGCATTATTAGTCGTTGCAGCATTTTTATTATTGAGTAATCTGTCATTTCGTTCTACTCAGGGCTCTGAAATAAAATCAGATAAAAGTTATTTTCGTACCCTTACTATCGCCACAGTCCTCCTAGGCATTACGGGCTTTATTTATAAATTAGGCGCTATTTCTGGAGGTAATTCGATTTCTATCGTTACCGGACAAGCGACCGTTTTTTTCACATTGGCATATTCAGCTAGTTACTATAAAGATAAAAAGATTGTCTTTTTATGGAAGTATCTTTACTTAGGATTTGCTGCTTCATTCTTCCTATTTTTGGCACTCTATTTTTTACTTGAGGCCTTAAAATCAGGCCCGGCAACGACTGTTGTGACCATCTCACAGATGGGTTTTGTAGTCACTGCAATTTTAGGTGTTTTTATCTTTAAAGAAAAAATTTCCTTAAGGAAAGTTGTAGGTTTAGCATGTTCCATTGTGGCGATGTTACTGTTAGCCTCTTAAATATCTTTGTTTTTCCCTCATTCATTCGGCTTTAATGCCAGTTAATTTGACAATATTCGCCCAGTTTGCAATATCTTTTTTCAACAGTACGCCCAATATTTCAGCTGATCCAGGATCTGGATCATAAGCTAGGGCAATTAGTTGTTGCTTAATCTCTGGTGTATTCAGGCATTGAATAAATGCTTGATTTACACGTTGAATAATATTTTTGGGAACCCCAGTTGGTCCAAAGATGCCATACCAAGTATTTAATTCAAATCCGGGAACTGTTTCAGAGACCGTAGCAACG
>CAIRCS010000178.1 GCA_903877115.1 uncultured Legionella sp. | reverse complement strand
TCTAGAAGCGCCATGTGAATGTTGTGGATCAGAAGAACATCCTATGTTGATGAGGACGACGGAACAGTACTATCATTCTGGGTTTAAGTATGTATGTCAAATAGCCATATACAAGAGACTAGATAGAAACCAAAGAAAATAAAAAGAAGAATACGCCACTAATGATTGCTACAAAATTATTAAAAAAGAAAATAAAAATTCTTGAGAGTCAGAAAATAATAAGTAGTGCCTTCACCAATAGTCAAAATATAATAGGGCAACTCAACAGTCAACGCGATTCTAAAGTACGTTCAAATGGAAAAAAAATAGGTGATTTATTAACTATAATAAAGATACTGGGAGGAGATGAAGATGAATTAAACAAATTGATTGTATCTGCATTTAATAATGCATCATCTGAAGAGAAAAGTAATTCCTCATTGTCTGTTAATACTAATTGGGAAAAACATACAAATACAAATTCGGGCAGCAACTATTGGTATAATCCTACGACACAAGAATCGAGATGGGCTAATGTGCCTTCTTCAGGAGTGGCTCCGCGAGAGAATTTACGCTCTGCATTCCCGCTGAACTCAAATCGTCAACTGGCGAAGACACCTTCAGGAGTACCGCCACCGCAGACACCTTTGGTACCGCCACCGCAGACACCTTTGGTACCGCCACCGCAGACACCTTCAGGAGCACCACCGCAGACACCAAATATTTATCCTAGTGAACAAGAGATTATAAATGCATTTAAAGCAAATTCTCAAAAGAACTCTACACGTAAAACAAGAAAATTGGTACCAAATGCAGACGCAATCATGGGACCGATTCGACTGTCAAAAGAAGCAGCAGCAAATGCACAAGCTGCAAAAGTAGCATCAAATGCACAAGCAAGGGCACAAGGAGAAGCACAAGCATATAAAAAAGCGCAAGCAAATACACAATCATGGGCACAAGGAGAAGCACAAGCATATAAAAAAGCACAAGCAAATGCACAAGCATATGAAAAAGCGCAAGCAGAAGCTAAAAGAGCCGCAAATGCAGCAAAAGCTAAAAGAGCCGCAAATGCAGCAGCAACAGAAGCTAAAAGAATTTCAAATACAGTCGCACGGTCAGCAGCAAATGCAGAAGCAGCAAGAGCAGCACAAGCAAATGCAGCAGCTAAAAAAGCCGCAAATGCAGTCGCACGGTCAACAGCACAACCAGCCATACGAGCACCCATAAATGCAGGAGCACTCGTCGCTGCAGCCGCACGGTCAACAGGCGGATTAGTTGAAAATCCACGTGGAATTTTCGAGGTTTCAACAAATAGGACAGCACCCAATGGTTTTACAGGTCTTGACAAACCTAAACAAGCACAAGCTAGCACTACTGCAACAGCTATGCAAAAGCAACTGGCGCGTTCTCAAGGGCCCAATCTTAGCAAAAACCCAGACTTAACCGCTAGAACTACCGTACGGTCTGATGTAAATACAACACAAAGAGTAGTAACGAACCCACTAACGCAAATGCCAGCAGTTGTACCGAATCCACTGCGTGCTAAAACTTTTAATTTTAATGAATCAAGACAAGCTGAACTTAGTAAACCACCACCAAGTAGACAGAGACAGCCGCCCACATCGGCTGCGCAATCAAGTTTTCCGCAAGGAACTAAATGGTCGCAACCTTTGACTGCTCCTGCAGGTAACCCAAACCCATCATCATTAAGCCTTTTAGCTAAACAGGCTGGCTTATTACAACGTGGCGGAACCAGAAAGCACACATCCAGAATGACCTCCACTAAGTCGAGAAAGCAGAAAAAGCAGCATGCAACAAGACGGCAGGTCAAGCCCCATAAGAAAACAACCCGCAGGTCCTAAGTAAGTTCGCCGCCTAAGCATAATAACCAACACGTAATTAGATGTTCTTTTGGCATATAATTAAGTGGCTACAAATCGCATCCGTCGTCGGTTACTGGTATCTCAGGCACGAGAAACCCGTCTTCTATCGTAAAACGCTCCAGCGTCTCCGTCAAGAAAACATCCTCTTCACCAAAATCTTCCAAGCCCTCGCGAACACCACGAATCTCGAGCTGGATACCGTTCTCCGAAACGAACTCCGACCTTACACGACGAATGCAAGTTACACCGAATCCGAAATCAACTACGAAGCCATCGACACCGTCGAAGAGACGTACGGAGTACTAATCGACCGTCACGTGGCGAACAGCGGAATGATTGCACTCATTTTCAATGGCACAGACTCATCCGGCAACCCTATCATCCTCAAACTCAAACGCAATGACATCTATAATCGCCTCAAAACCGGCTGTGATGACACTAGCGAACTGTATCGCTGGATAGCCTACTGGACCCCGAAGAATATAATCATCCGAGCACTGCTACCCTTTTTCTATAATCTGGACGAAATCCTCGAGCAATGCGATTTCAATCGCGAAATCCGCAATATGTTGGATGCCCGCGAAGATTATGCCGAACTCGGTTTCATTCACATTCCCGAGCCTCTCAATAATCCGGCAACACCCAATACCGAATTCATCCTTATGAATCGCATTGAAGGAACACATAGTCTACCTCCGTCAACCACGGAAGAGGAGCGCCTCGTTTTCTTATTCAAGTTCTGTCTATTCGCCAGTTTCAGCTATGTATCGAATGCAATACTGCATGTTGACCTACACGCGGGAAATATGATTTTCATGCCGAATGGCGACATCGGCGTTATCGATTTCGGTCTCGCCATTCGTTTCTCGGACGATGAACACGACATGATGCTAACAATCGCAGAAATAGTACGCGGGAGCACCGCCATCGAAGATGTCGAATTAATCGATACCTTTAAAAATATGTTTCTCCCACCGCTTCTCTCAGAAGAAATCAGCGACCGTGAACAATTCCTGCAACTCGCCCGCAATATTTTTCAAAACGTCAAGGATTATGTGAATGCCGATGAACTCAATCTCATAGACAATATTGATAAGTTGGGCGCGTTTATGAATCGCGAGATAACGATGATACCGAATTTGTATAAATTTATCCTCGGAATGATGTGCATGGGGCAGCTCTATTCCATTATGGGTCGCGTTTACGAAGACGCCGACATTCTACGGAATATAGAAATGCGCGCCTTGAACCAAGCGTTCATGATGGTTGTATAAGTTCCAACTAATATCTGATTAAGTAAACCCCTATGTAGATGTTATTGACACATATATTTACATGGCTAAAAATAAGTTGTCAAGTCCTCTTTTTGTATATGTGGCTCGGCCAAACGGCGGTCTTTTATGAACGCGTCCTTCATCTCCTCCGGACCGAAAATATCCTGTTCACGAAGATATTCCAATCGCTCGGGAATTCCAGTCACGAACATATTCCCTCCGACCTCCGGAGTCAGCTGCGCCGTTACAATGCGAATGCCAGTTACACCGATGCCGATATTAATTATGATGCTCTGGATGCAATCGAGGTCGAACATGGCATACAGATTGACCGTACCGTTGTCAACAGTGGGATGATAGCCCTCGTATTCCGAGGAGTCGATGCATCAGGAAATACAGTCATCGTGAAACTCCGGCGACGCGGCATAACTGAGAGTCTTCGTGCCGGCTGCCGCTCGATAAAGGATTTGTACAATGTGGCCGCCAACTGGTATCCGCAGAACATCTATGTTCGGATTCTGCGACCGTTTATTCGGAACATCGATGACATCATCGACCAATGCAATTTTTCGAGAGAAATCGCCAATCTTCGAACGGCCAAAGAGGATTTTGCACCGCTGCCCTTCATTAAGATACCTGCAGTTTACAATCGCCCTGAACAAAATGAAACCGAATACATCCTCATGGAATATATCGAAGGGGCCCATACACTACCACCTGAGACATCCGAGGATGTCCGCCTCAAATACATGGAGAAGTATTTTCTCTGCTTCTTTTTCGCGCTCGTCGCGAATACGATTCACAACACCGACCTCCACAGCGGCAACATAATCTTTACGGAGGATGGCCTAGGTATGATAGACTACGGTATGGCGATGCAGCTCAACGATGAGTGGCACGATGCCGTGTTGAGTATTGCGGAACTTATTCGCGATAAACGACCGGTCCACGAAATCGATTTCATAGAAACCTTCAAAGGCATTTTTGAACCTCCGTTGGATAAGGCCACAATCCATAATGTTC
>CAIRCS010000177.1 GCA_903877115.1 uncultured Legionella sp. | reverse complement strand
TGGTCCGTTGGGCAGGTACTTGAAAACCGGCTAAAAAGGTATAAAGCAGTGCAGTGATAAAACCAATTAAAGCCGCGAATTTTTGAGCTGGAAAATATAAGGGGAATCGGGTTCTTCGCCAAAGGAGGTTGGCTAAGTAAGCGCCAACTGCTGCAAACATGGTGACATGCAGTCCTGAAATCGAAATCAAGTGCCCAATCCCTGTCGCATTAAAGACCGTCCAATCTTCTTGAGAGATCGCTTGTTGATCGCCCATTACGAGAGCACTAATCACGCCAGTATAAGGAGCTTTTTGACCCAAGGAGTGAGTGACTTTTTCTCGAATGAGGTATCGAAGCTTAGCAACTACAATTGAAAAGCTCCATACTCGAAGATCAGTCAGCTCCCCATAGGGTTGAGTCACAAACCCACTACCATCGATGGATTGCATCATCATCCATTGCTCTAGATCAAATCCGTGGGGATTTTTTAGTCCCCGAGGTGCCTTGAGCTTTAGAGTCAAAGACCAAACTTGTCCGGGGATGATGTCAGGAATGACAATATTTTTTTGTGAGGCCTTAACCCATTTTGGATTAGGTCGATTCCAGCTAATGGATAAGCGCTTGGGCAGCGTTTGGTTGGGGAGGTGTGTATCAATGTGTGCGAGATCACCCCAAGATAAAACCGTCACGTTAAATTGCACACCCTGATTGTTTTTTTTGGGTAGATCATCCACTACAACTTGTAAGGGTATTAATTGGCCATCTAGTGCATTTGGTAATTGATGTGCAGTGCGTTCTGATGAAAAGAAGCTAACTTGAAAAAATCCTATCCAGAATACAATTGCTCCTAGACACAATATACGAAACCTGATTTGTAAAAACTCCTGCCAAACAATCGGATGCGAAAAATAAAAATGCGCGACAACATAGGCTACAACCAAGATACTAAATGGCAGTATTAACTCTAAAAATTCTGGCCACCCATTTAAATACAAACAAGTCCATTGACCAAGCATGAACATAGTAATCACAATACGCACAACAATTCCTCCCCGTGGAGTTTTTTACTCCTCGTTTAAGTTCAAGAGATGGATTTGAGTAGAAGAATTACTTGTGAACTACGCTTGAATGAGTCGATCTAAGCGAGGTAGCACAGCTCTAATATTGTTTAAGTTCATGTGCGCTACAGCTGGCAGCGATAGCTCTCTTATATTACCAAAAATTTGTGCAATGGCTGGAATTTCTAAAGGCTCGTTACGTCGAAGGTGCTCGGAAGAATTATTTAACCAAGCTGGTGGTATGTCGGGTGCATCGGTTTCTAATACATAGGACGCTAGTGGGAGATCAATCGCTAAACGGCGAATTTGCAGAGCTCGATCATAAGTAAGCGTTCCACCAAAGCCTAATTTAAAATTCAATTTTAGAAACTCGTTAGCTTGCACGTGACTGCCATTAAAGGCATGGGCAATACCGCCAGATAGCGCTGACTTTCGAAGACGTTTTAAAATTTGATCTTGTGATTTTCTGACATGGAGAATTACTGGCAAATCAAACTCTTTCGCAAGCTTTAATTGTTCCTCAAAAAACCACTCTTGCTTATCTGCATCTAGATTCGTTACAAAATAGTCAAGGCCGATTTCACCCATACCTACAAAATGCGGGTGATGAAGATATTTTTCTATGTTTTGCCGTAAAACCCCGATATCTGATTCATTAGCACTTGGCGTATAAAGCGGATGAACTCCTAAAGTAAAACAAAGATATGGGATGATGGGTCGCCATTTTTCAACAATATCGACGACTTGATCGATTGATTGGATATCAACAGTTGGTACCAAGATGCCGGTTACACCCTGCTCTGCAGCTCGAGCAATAACAAGTGATAAGTCCTGTGAAAACTCCTTGGCGTCTAAATGGCAATGTGAATCAAACCACATTGACTCAAGCAGTTTCTATGGAAATAAGGTTGACTAACCCACCCGCAGTCAATTTTAAAATTCGATCACAGCGCTTCGCTCGCAATGGATCATGCGTCACAATCACAAACGCGGTGCCTATTTGACTTGCAACTTCCATCATCAAATTAAAGACTTGATCCGCTGTCTGCGCATCTAAGTTTCCGGTAGGTTCATCTGCCAGCACACAAGAAGGTTTACCAACTAAAGCACGGGCCACTGCAACGCGTTGACGCTCACCTCCTGAAAGCATTCCTGGCGTGTGCTCTAGTCGATCTTGCAGACCAACCTTGGTCAACATTACATGCGCTTGTGCAAAAGCAAACTTCTTAGAAAGACCTCGAATACGCAGTGGCATCGCCACGTTTTCGAGCGCTGTAAACTCTGGTAATAAATGATGAAACTGATAAATAAAACCGAGTTTTTCGTTACGAACTCGGTTTCTTTCTAATTCATTAAGTGAGGAAAAATCTACCCCAGACAAACTGATGGTTCCTTCTGTAGCAGTATCTAATCCCCCCAAAATATGCAATAAAGTACTTTTACCGGAGCCAGAAGCACCCACAATTGCAACCTTTTCTCCAGCCTCCACCTTTAAATCGACCCCATTTAAAATTTCTAAGCTTTGATGATTACTGTTGAATATTTTCCGCACGCCTTGAGCAACTAACACTGGAGAAGATACAAACTTATTCATAACGAAGTGCCTCCGCTGGATTAATTTTTGCAGCCCGCCAACTTGGGTAAAGTGTTGCTAACAAACTCAGTAAAAATGCCATCAAACTTACTTTTAGAACATCCTCAGTATGAATGTCAGAGGGCAACTCACTAATGAAATAAATATCTTTTGGTAAAAATTGGACTCTAAAAACTGACTCAATAGCAGGCACAATCACATCAATGTTAGCTGCGATCAATAAACCAAAAAGAACGCCAAAAATAGAGCCTAAAATACCAATCGCTAAACCTTGGATAAAGAATATTTTTTGAATCATCTGAGCGGAAGCACCCATCGTTCGCAAAATTGCAATGTCGGCCTGTTTATTGGTGACTGTCATCACCAAAGTTGAAACCAAATTAAAAGCGGCAACCCCTATAATCAAAGCCAAAATAATGAACATCATCCGTTTTTCGGTTTGAACTGCAGCAAACCAATTACGATTTTGTTGCGACCAGTCAGAGGCAAAAAAATTACGTGGAAGACGACGATTGATTTCATAAGAAACCAGTGGGGCTATGTTCATGTCATCTAACCGCACACGCAAGCCAGTGGGTTTGGAAGACCGAATCATTGCACCTGCATCCCGCCAATGCATCAAAACGAGGGAATTATCGTACTCATAATGACCGCTATCAATGATCCCAACAACCTGGCATACCCGTTGCCTTGGCATAACACCGGCAGGTGTTATATCACCGTCTGGAACCATCACCGAGACTTTATCGCCCATCTGCACGCCTAGATTTAAAGCGAGTTGACTGCCTAGTGCAATACCAAATTCTCCTGATCGTAAAT
>CAIRCS010000176.1 GCA_903877115.1 uncultured Legionella sp. | reverse complement strand
TTCGTGATGATTAATCGTCGTCGATAGCGGAAGCATCGCTAACGTCCAAGTTCTCTTTGGTGTGATGGATAATAGTCACATGATGCTTGTGATCATCGTCACCGCCACTATGATGAATATGAAGAATACTGTGTTTCTTCTTTGAGCTTGACTTTGAGCTTTTTGACTTTGAGCTTTTTGATTTTGAGTGTGAGCTGGGACTTGAAGAGCGAGACCTAGAACCTGGTTTGGGCATTATTTTAGACACTTGGATAATGCTTTAGAATATATACTTAAAACGTCACGGCAAGCTTAGTGAGGCACATAAACAAGAGCGTGCCCCATATGGTATCTATCACGCCAAGCGCAACACTGCTGTTTTCAAACTGCAGAAGCAGGCATAGATTATATGTGCTATAGACCGAGAAGCCAACAAGCGCGCCGCTACCCATGTCATATGTGGGATAGAGCGGGACAGCTATCATAATGACAGACATGTACATTACGATGTAGATGGGCAACGCAAAGACAGAGCGCATGGCAACAGTCTCTGTGTTTTGGATATTTATTATGTTTTGACTATAGCTCGACATATTGAGCCATATCCAGGCCCCGTCGCATATTGTCATTATAAGCATCAAAACAATATGAAAATACCAAAGCATTTTGCTATTATGAAAACGAATTTTTTATATATGTGGAGCTCACACATCAGTGTATTCCTCCATTTCATCGATAAATTCGTTCAACTCGAGCATAAGTCTAGCGAGCTTGTGATGCATAATATTTTAGATGAGTTCACTGAGAATAGGGACATAGCTCTTGACTCAGGCTTGATAAGTTAGTCCGGGGCCCAGGACTCAGGAATAATGAGCAGTTTTCCTTTTTAGTCTTTCAATCTTCCGCAAATTTTTATCTAAGGCGGCTTCAATATCACCAATGGCTGTCTGGACATCCAGTAGCTGATGTAGCATGGCGTCGTGAAAATTTCTGTTTTGACGCATGTATGCATTGATATCATGATACCGAGAATCAGACTTGTCCAAGTCAGCAAACACATTATGATTATCTGTCATGTCTTGGTTCAGCCTATCATCCTCTTCGTTCAATTCTAACAAAAGGGCCTCAAGATACTTTTTTTGCTTAATGTATTCTGACATCGACATGCTCGCTGCTCGATGTGGCTCAGCATATTGTATGGGCGGCGGTGCAAATTCGACGGGTGGCTCAGCATATTGTATGGGCGGTGGTGCAAATTCGACGGACCCAACGTGATGATGGCCAGCAAATTGTACGGGCGGCGGTGCAAATTCGACGGGCGGTGGTGCAAATTCGACGGGTGGATGACTAAAGTGGGCAGGCCAATCTTCTTCAGGCCGTGGCCCACCAGCTTCTTCTGATGGGTCATAGGATGGCGATAGTGATCTGCGGTTAGCTGACATTTAACGTTTGAATACCAATTTTTCTATGAAGCCTAATATATAGTAACTACAAGCGCAAGACAAAAGCAATTTAATCAATGTCCTCCGAATCCGAATTGTAGTCCACAATGCTCTTGATCTTGAAGTGCCACTCGCGGCGCTCCAGCGCCTCTTTCACGTACGCGAGCCTGGTCTGTGCAATGCCCAATTTCTTCTCAAGCTCCAGCTTCCGTGCCTTTTCAGCGGCGAGCAAGCCACTGTTCTTTCCATTGTTGAGCTTACGTTTCTTGCGTTCAACACGTTCGTAAATCTCGATATTCATGTCAGCGCCATCAATGCTGCTTCGAACAAAATCAACATAAACCATTAGGGCCACTGTCTCTCCGAAGGCGCTTTTCCTATAGTTTTCGTCCACCACTTTGGGCGGTGCTGGTGGCATAGGAGGAAGCTCTTGCATAATCTTGGTCATGTCTTTGGTCAAAGCGGCAATCGCAAGCGTTTTGGTGTCTTCGAAGGAGCCATCGCGTGGCACTTTGAGAGTCTCCGAAATATGCACAAGCATCGCAATTTGGTCAAGCGTCTTCACTTGGATTTTTTGGTCGCGACAATACTTTGAGTACGACGAAATTTTCGAAGCACAGGTGAACAATTGTGACAATAGCCTTGAATGCAGCATTTTTTTTATTACTGTGCTAAGGCAAGACAGTGCCTTAGCTTCACCGCTTGGCAGATTCCTCTTTTTTTTAGCTTAGTTTTATTAGCAAAAGCAGGCAGTAGGCTCACAAACATTGGTGCGTTAAATAAAGCCTATATAAACAGCATTCCCCCCAGCGTTCCAAAAAGAAAAAAGGGAAAACTGGTCCTCAGTACCCCGCATGTTTGCCCTTAAACTCAAGCTAATGACCAAGAAGCAAGCTACAAAAAATAAGCATAAGGCTAAGCGTCACCAAAAAGCTTCAAATTTAACAAAATCACTGATGGATGGCGAGGCTTCAGAAGTCCTTATTATAGGCCCCAATGGCTTCTTCTACCATCGCCGCCCTGATGGAACCATTACTAAACGAAATGGCGTTGAACATCGTACATAAAAAGACATGTGTTGCTAAAGCCAAGACAAAGGCTGCTGTAGGCTGATAACATTGATAGATATTAAGGCTAAGCCAATCTGCCGTTGCACCTCCATTGCTTCCTCTACTGTGATTTGCCAATTGCTATCAGACCTTGGTCCTTTAATATAGATCTCCATCATGTCACATTCATCATGATATGCTCTTGTTTCAATTGTTATTTCGTTATCCAGCTCATTTCTAAATGTT
>CAIRCS010000175.1 GCA_903877115.1 uncultured Legionella sp. | reverse complement strand
TCTCAACCTAGCTCTGAACAAATAGCAACCACGATCCAATATGGGCTACTCAATCTCATTCGGCCAACTTTTGAATCTGCGCCCCAACGTACCGCCGAGATTGCCTACACGGTGCGGTTAAACATGATTAATATGTACCTAAAATATGTCATTCAAGCACTGCTCTATTTTGTGGCGGCTACTCTGATTTTAACGATAGCAACGGGGTGCGCTAAATTTCTCGGCATCATGATGCTTCCGTTTACCCTGATCTGCGCACTCCATCTGGCTGCTCGCGAGATGCACCAACCTCATAACCGTTTACATGAAACCAATGCTCACCAAGATCGCTCTTTGATTGAAGGTCAAGATTGGGCAACCCAAATACATGGCCGCATCGATCGTAGCGCCAATTATTCGGTAGGTTTTTTCTCAGGCCTTACTTCCCGTTTAGCCAACTCTTCTATGTTTGATAAGCAAATAGCGCATATTCCGGATAATAGTTCCAATTTGAGAAATTCAGCTCGTTAATATGATGCAGATGAATCACTATAGAACTAAGAAAAGTATTGACACCTACAGCATCCCTCTCGTATAATTCGCGCATCTGACAGTTTGGGGTTATAGCTCAGCTGGGAGAGCGCTTGCATGGCATGCAAGAGGTCGGCGGTTCGATCCCGCCTAGCTCCACCAACAGTAAGATCACAAATACTGTCATATTTCTTGCAACAAAGAACTCGAGAAGCCTATAATAGTTTCTCTTCTAAGAAGCAAGTATTTACACCCGTAGTCCCCATCGTCTAGAGGCCTAGGACACTGCCCTTTCACGGCGGCAACAGGGGTTCGAATCCCCTTGGGGACGCCATCTTTTTTGGCTCTTTAAGATCGTACTCAGAAACTTATCTATTTTATTTTTAAAATCACACTGTGCTACAGCGTAACATTAAGTCTGTCATGTTCTTCTGCAGGCAAATAAAGCAAGGAACTTAGCGGACTTAATGTTACGTTGGAGTAACACCTTATAATCTTTCGAATATCGTTCTCGTATTAAACCCAAACAAGCGTTCATGCATTCTATAGGCATATTCATCTGTCATATTCGCAACATAATCACAGATCACACGTTGCGCGCTAGCCGTATCATTAGCTTCTTGAAACAATAACCGATTCTTAGCATCTAATAAATTTTCCGGATTAGAACTGAATGCTTCGAACAAGCGTAAGACCACCTTCTGCCCTCCGTATTCAAACGTCCGCGCAGCTTGTGAGTCAATCACACAACGATAAATACACGCTTTGCAATAATCCAAAAAAAGTTGGGCCACAGGATCTAATACCACGTTGTGTTGGAGCATGGGTTGTTCAAACTCAGGCTCTACCATCGCAATATCTACTGCTGTGATAAAATAATTCACCATTTCGCCAATCGCTTCTTTACGCGTGGACAAAGAATAAGCAAACAAGGAATCGAGTAATTGCGAACTATGGGATATGCCCCATGGCGATTGGGCCAAAATCGCACGCAATTCACTCGTATCAAATTGATCACGCGCAATCAAGCGCAAATGAATAGCATCCTCTAAATCATGCACACCATAAGCAATATCATCCGCGATATCCATAATAGAGCAATCGAAACTATGATAGGCTGTCAAACCATGGTGTGCGCGATCCGGCGCAGAGCGCAGCGTTTGAAACCGATTCTGATCTGCGTCAGAAAAAGCTGCTAATATCCACTCAACTTCAGTTTGCTCCAAATCAAAATACGCCTTGGGTGGCAACCAATCATTGATACGGAACGTTCTTTTGGCATCGATGGCTAAATTAGGCCAAGTTAAGGTCACCACTTTCGACCAAGGTACCGGGTATTTTAAAATCCCAAGCAATGAACGACGCGTTAAATCCAAGCCATACTGACCATAACTGGTATCTACTTTGGTGAGTAACCGCAAAGTTTGGGCATTTCCTTCAAATCCACCATACTCGCGCATCATATAATTTAATGCCACTTCCCCGCCATGCCCAAAAGGAGGATGTCCAATATCATGTAACAAACAAATCACTGAGATCAAATCATCATCGGGCAATAATCTATTTAACAGATTATCCGGATGGGTCATCCGCAAACTTCGAACAATACTAGTCCCAATAGAAGCAACTTCTAAAGAATGGGTCAAACGGGTACGATGAAAATCACCTTCATCTGTCCCTAAAATTTGTGTTTTACGTTGCAAACGACGAAACGCAGGACAATGAATAACCCGAGTTCTGTCTCTTTCATAAGGGTTGCGGTGATCCAGATGACCGCGTTGATGAGTATGGCCGGAGCGTCTATGAGTCCACATAAGTATTTTTTTTTGAGATTTGCTTAAGTTTATTGCAAAAATGCAGATAATCATAGTAGGGAGGGAACTATCATGCGATCATTTGACAAACAAAAAAGAGATAAAATGACCCCAAACAACTATTTATTTATCAAAAAATCGCTGTACTGGATAAGCTTTGGTTTTTGTGCGCTCAGTCTTTCAGCATGTGTTATGGACGGAACATCCACTTGGGATGGCACTACAAATGACGGGTATTTTATGCCAGCCATGCCAGATGACTATAGTAATCCACCGATCTATACGCAAGAATATGAGACGTCTTTTGATTCCTATCACAGCAATTCAGAAACCAGCCAAACAGGGGTTTCCGTACCGCAAAGCTACCATTTGGGCGGCATCACCAACACACCGCCTGTAGCAAAAGACGAGGACAAACAATGGGTTGCAAATCAAAACCCCGACGGCTACACCATAGAAATTCAAAAAAATGCCAAACCATCGCAAGTAGCTAACACTTTACAAAAAATGCCTAAAAATGAACGAAGTGTCGAGGTTAGATCACATTCAGGTACTTATTTAGGATTACATGGTAATTACTCAAGCCGTGAAGCAGCAGAGGCACAATTAAATAGCCTGCCATCTGACATCAAAGAACAAGCCAAAATCAAAAAATGGCATTCGGTGCAAAACGAAGTCGATAATTAGGGATTGTTGACAATCCCAAGAAAAAAGGATTAAAAAGCCTTGGCAAAAATATCTTTAGAGTGTTAGAATTAGTTTCGAGTTCATTAAGGTAATAGAGAAATGTCAGATAAAGTTAAAGGTACAGTAAAATGGTTTAATGAAGCTAAAGGTTTTGGTTTCATTCAAGGCGATGACGATCAAAAAGATTATTTTGTTCATTTCAGTGCAATTCAAGGCAGTGGTTTCAAAACTCTGGCTGAAGGCGCTAAAGTAATGTTCAAAAAAGCACAAGGTCAAAAAGGTCCTCAAGCTGAAGAAGTCGAAGCAGCTTAATCCACTGTTTATTTTGTGGAATAAAAAAACCCGGAGGTGTTATTTTCTCTGGGTTTTTTATTTGGATACTGCATTTATGAAACGTATTGTCCACCATTCACTGAAATATTAGCGCCAGTGATAAAAGATGAAGCATCATCCGCTAAAAACGCCACTACTCTCGCTATCTCGGATGGCTCTCCCAATCGCCCTACTGGAATTTGAGCGATAATTTGTTCTCTCACATCTTCACGAACCGCCATCACCATGGCTGTATTGATGTAACCGGGAGAAATCGTATTCACCGTAATATGCTTGTTTGCAACTTCCTGGGCTAATGATTTGGTGAATCCATGCATGCCCGCTTTCGCTGCCGCATAATTCACTTGGCCCCGCTGCCCTTTTTGTGCATTGATAGAAGAAATATTAATGATTCGCCCATACGCATTTTGCAGCATGGAGTCTAAAATAGGTTGGGTTAAATAAAACACACTATTCAAATTCACACCAATGACTTGTTGCCAATCATTCAACGCCATTTTATGACAGAGCTTGTCACGGGTTATCCCGGCATTATTGACTAAAATATCAATTTTTTCATATCGTTGTAGCAACTCTCCCACCGCAGTTTGACAAGAAGTAGGATCAGCAATATCCATATAAATTTTATCAATATCAAATCCTTGAGTTTTCTGCTCCTCTTGCCAACGCTCAGCATGAGCATGATCGCCACTTTTATGATAGGTCGTTACTACTTTAATCCCGGTACTGGCCAGAGCTTGGCATATCGCTGTGCCAATTCCACCCATACCTCCCGACACCAAAGCGACTCGTTGAAAAGCATTTGTTTCTTTATTAATCATTACAATTACTCCTACCAAGCAGAAATTCAAATTGTCTTGGTAGATATAGCGACTGAAATAGATAAATCTTTAGGGTTATTGTTAATTTGGTGTAATAGACTTCTTGCACAGATAAAGATCGAACTGGATCCCGCGGACAAGCCATGAATGATGATGATGACGATTCGTCATATCATTTCAGCCCAAGGTAATCTGATCTTATTCCTATTTTATAGCCATAATTGAACGTTAATGACTTCGTCTTCACATATCCGCATCACTGGGAACCAGATGTTTTGATCAGTGGCGTAACCCCATCAAAGTCGAGATCCTTCGGATCTGAAATGCCGTCTTCTAAAGACGGCATTTTTTCAAGATCTTCATTCAAATCTTGCAACATTTTATCCAATTGGTTCAATTCAGGATGTGCCAAATCATTCATTAATAAGGTAAAGCGTATGTATCTGAAAGTAAATTCGATATTCCAAACCAAAAAAACCCATTCCAAAATAGTGGCTCCCAGCTTCCCCAGCAACACAGGATAGGGAATCACGATGCCAAAAGACGCCAAAATTAAAGGAATCACCATCAAAATGAGCATTTCGCCCAGTTTATAGAGAAGCTTATTTACAGATAATTTCTGCTCATGGATATCCCGTAACATCTCCTGAGCAGTGCCAGTATGCAATCCTTTGCTGCGATCAAATTTTAGAGGAATATAATACGTAAAATCAAACCAACGCAAATCTAATCCAACCGGAATCCCACAATAGTAGTAAAATAGCCTAGGGCGTGTCATCAATTCATACACATCATTGGCCGAAATAATTTGCGCATTGAGATCCGGATTCGCTGTAATACCACTCAATTTACGGCGAATGCTATCAGTCATCTCCACATCCACCTTATTTTTTTGCTCATCCAAATAACACAACTTCTCTCCCCCATCCCAAACAAAACTAGCGGACTCATAATCATCCAATTGCTTGGGATCAAACTCGGCTTGATAAACACGATGGTGTTTGCGGAAATAATGCTTGGCTTCGGGTGAGTTTTTATCCCGAATCACATCCATCATCATTTGCATGATCTTTTGGCGCTTTTCGGGCGGAACCACGCCACGTGACTCAGGAAATGCGTGTAAGCGGTCTTTTGCTATCAACTCAAGATGTTCGTGGATGGTACGACAACGTTCAATCAATCGGGTGTTTTCAGGCGTCTTTTCCGTAGTTTCAAGAAGATCGACTAATTCATTAGACGTTTCAAAATAAGTCCTATCCTCCAGCAAATGGCGATATATTTTCATATCAGACAATAAAAGTTCTGGAATTCTTCTTGCAGATTCTGAATCCAAACAAATCATAGCACCATCCGAACCTACTTCTTTCTGTAACCGAGCCTTTTTTCCTAATTCATACCATTTTTTTGCATCTGCCGTACCATCCACCTCATCAGAAAAACCTGCAGATTTTGAGCCACGAAACATCTGATAAAAATAGTAGGTTTGTATATCATCCATTGGAAACTGGGTTAGTACCGGGGTATCATTGGAGCGATCTACATGCCAAAATTCAGAGTTATCGGGATCAGATGGATGATCAAAAAACACATAGGTATTCCGACCCCGCCCCATATAATCTGCCATATTGGGTCTGGTATGGGTTTCACGGACTACGCGTGTCGTTTTGCCTTGCAGCATTTCTTTGATTTGAATTAATCCCGCTATCCGATGTTGAAATGCAAGAACGTGATCTTGACCAAATAATGACAAGGTCCGTTGTAAAGAGAAATAATATTCTTTGGTCTTTTTTAAAGTACTCTCTGCAAGTTTGATAACGGGATCATGAGGCAATCCATCTGGAACAATAATTTGCATCATTTGGGAATCAACAGAAAATGCCGCGCCAAAATCCGTAGAAGTGGTTTTATCCACATCAAAATGGTCAAGACCTTTCCCTTGTTTTACGTACGGTAAAGACCATTTACCGCGCTTGGTGGGCTTGATTTGATCCACTGTTTTTGCCAGTAACCGTGTCGAGGGTGTACGCAAAACAGTGCCCGATGAGTTGATATATTTTAATTCTCTAGTATCTTTATCTAGAAAAAAACAATGTCGAGCATATTCGCAAAGATTAGCTTGTTGTTGATCTGATTCAGGATAATACAAAATTGGTTGCATTGTTTCGCTTAATTCCTGCATCATCGCTTCGTACTCATAGCGCGTGACTGCGTCTGCATGGCGATAGAAGACATGCTGCTTCGTGCCATCATGATAAAAATGCTTTTGCTGAGCCTGTTTCGCTAATTGATGATATTGATGTGTTTTTTGCTCTAAGGAATCAATTTGTGAGGTATTGTGGATTAAAAGACCGTAGAGTTTGTTTTTTGCTGCAGACCATTCTGATTGGTGCTGCGACAGCTTACTATCCAAATTCCGCTTCTCTTGTCGACAAATTTCCTGTTGCAGCTTTTTAACAAACAATTTTTTCCATTCAGGACCCAATTTATTTTTGTGAGCAAAATCAGCAGCCCAACAATAGAGCAAATAATATCGCACCAACGCTGGCTCAGATAAATATTGGGCTAAGTTTAGCTGGGGATCATTCGGATTTAACAATGCATAAAAGTTTTTTTCCGAACTATTTTCAACGTAAGAAATAAACCTTTTTTTACCTTTACAGTGAAACTCACCGGTTTGAGAGTCATATTGATAGCGACTACTCAACGGTAAATTGTCGACAAAAGATCGTGATATGGCGGAACGATTACCCCATAACAAAGATAGTTTATCTTCGAATTGCGCCAGAGTTACAGGCACCTCTTTTTTAGGCATTTGGCTTCGCATTCGCAGCACTGGCTTTGACACAATCAGCCTGGACCTGTTTTATTTTGGCCATCAAATCATCATTTACCTTTTTCAATTGCGCTTGGCTTTGATCATTAACCGTTTTGATTGCCTTGTCGGAATCATCTTTGATTTGTTTTAATTGTAATTGAATTTTGGCATTCAAATCTTTCAGCTGCTTAGCTTGAGTTTCTTGAATTCTTTGCAATAACAGCGCCGTTTGCCCATGTTCCTGCGCTATCAGCTTTACCACATCGGCTTCTGCAAAACTGTTAGTGCTTACTATGCCTAACCCCATCGTTAACAAAATAAGTAAGTTCTTACCATGATTTAGCATATCCCTCTCCTATACTGCCAAAATACCAACCTTCATTGTATTAACCTTAGCAAGAACTTATGAATTTCTCTAGTACTTCGTCAACAGATTTAATTTGACGCAATACTAGGGCGTGTCATCCTGAGCGAAGTGAAGGATCTCTAGTTGACTAGGTTTGTGCCTAGTTGCTGTTTACCATCCACTAAAGTTTGTATACCTTTTACGGATGAATTTTAGGGACTTTATTTAGGCATTTACTAATTTCTTGAGATAAAATTACAACATTGGGTTCCAGCATCATAGTATTATGATCTCCAGGAATATTCCGTACAGATACTGACGATGCATATTTAGACCAATGATTATCTGGAGAATCAATAATCTTGTATTCGGACAACAATTCTATGGCCTTAAATATTATCATCGGACTGTCAACATGCTTATATTGATAGCACAACATCATATTTAAACGTTGGCGCAATAGAGACTCCCACAAAGGTTGTTTATCAAATTGTAAATTTTCCTGATAGTTCGGATGATTTAGATTAATTATTTCTCTCACATAATTAATATCAAAATCTGTTTGACCATGAGCAGCCCAGCCATCTATTATCCCAATGAATTTAACTATTTCCTTCTTCTGTTCCAGCATGTACGCCATCTCAGTTACCACCAACGAACCAAACGATGCTCCACATAAATAGTATGGGCCTTGTGCCTGAATTTTTTGGATATGTTCTAAGTAAAACACCGCCATTTCTTCTATATTTGAAAATAATGATTTTTCATCTTCGATGCTTGGATCTTGAAAGGCATATATAGTTCTATCTGTATCCAACATATTGGCCAGTTGCATGTAACAAAATACAGTTCCACCAACAGGATGCACCATGAATAGCGGGGCTTTTGAAGCATCTCCTTCGCATAATACTACTAAAGGCGAATACTCTTCCTGCTCTTGTTTATATGACTCAATCACAGTTGCCAAAGCACGAATAGTTTTTACATGAAATAGAGTGGTTGAAGGAATTTTTACGTCGAATTGATGCCTAATTTTGCTCAATAGACTCACAGCAAGTAAAGAGTGGCCTCCAATCTCATAGAAATCATCATCAATATTGATGCGGTCTACCCCAAGTATTTGCTGCCAAAGATTTAACAAAGCATCTATTACATTAGAGCCCTGAAAGTAATTATTATCGAACTCATGTAACGACCCTGCCGGTGGGGCATAAAAATTTAAATCCTCTTTTGAAATAATAACTTGGTTAAGCTCAGAGTTTACAATTTTCTCAAAAATGTCGCACCCCTCCTTTGCACTAATGCTATTACTCTCATCCAAACTCATCAGCAATGTTTTGGATTCCGCTGCCATTCCCACTTCGCGCCACGCTAGCCAATTCATTGCCACACAAAAAACAGGGTTATTAAAGTTATCATGTCTACCCGCATATGCATCTAATACACTGTTGGCTGAACAATAATCTATTTGTCCAGGAAACCCAGTAATAGCTGTAATTGAAGACATTAAAACCATCATATCTAATGGTTCGTCTTTCAAACACTGCATGAGATTATGAGTGCCTTCTAATTTGGGTTTTAATACATGTTCATATGCCTCAATCGTTTTAAGTTGAGCAAGACCACCGCCTGCCAAGCCTGCAGCATGAATCACACCATTAATTTTATGAAATCGCTTCTTGATGCGCTGTAAAGCCAGTTGCAGTCGTTCAAAATTTTCAACTGCTGCGAACTCAATCGTGAGCGTACTAGCATCTTTTTTTATATTGACTAATCTCTTGATTTTTTCATCATGCTTATGATCTTTACTATCCTTATTATCAAGATAATCTTGCCATTCGCTTTCTAATGGAAATTCACTTCGAGTAAGTAAAACAACGTGAGCGTTGTAATTTTTAGCCAAATGCTCTGCTATAGAAAGACCAACACCTCCTAAACCACCAGTGATAACATATACACCCTGTTTTTTTAAACGATTATATGGAACAACCTGCGCGCCCCTATCACAAGGCTCCAGTTTTTTAATCCAACGATATTTCCCGCGATAAGCCACCTCTTCTTTAAAATCACTTGGCAGGATGGTATCTGCTTCCCAATAAAGATTCTTTATAAGTGAAGATCCCCAATCACATCCACTCTCAAGATCTATTGATCTAAAAGCCATATTGTCTTGTTCCTGAGGAATAACTTTGCAGGGACCTAGAATAGTAGATTTAACCGGCAAAATATCTTCACTACCTAACACACTATGAACTTGAGTTGTCACCACAAGTACTTTCAAAGATTTGTCGAGGCAAACCTCATTAAATGCTTGTGTTAAATACAATAAACTATAAACCCCTTTTGAAAGATAGGACTTTTCATCTAAAGCAGGATGGTCGTCTGATAGCCACAGATGAATAACATAATACTCATTGTATTTTTTCTTAATATTACTTAAATAAAGAGCATAATCCCCTCTTTCCTCAGGATTAATCATATATCGTCCGTCTAGTCTTTGGAATTTTAATCCAGAAGATACAATATACAGATCAACTCCTTTGAGCTTCTCTTCTAAGAAAAGAGCACATTTCTCTTTATCATCACAAAAAATTATCAAACATTTTTTGATAACATCCTCTTTGAGTAAAACACTTGTCGGTAACTTTGTATTTTGCTTCCAAACTGGCCTATAAAGTATATTCCCAGAATTTTTTCTTAAATTCCCAAGATTCCCATTTGCAATCGGGTGCACCCAATAAGAATTTCTTTCAAAAGCATAGGTTGGCAAAGCACAACGTTGACGAATTTCGTTCGTGTATAAATGCTCCCAATCAAGAGGAAGATGATGTAGCCATAATTTCCCTAGTGTGCTTAGAAGAAACTGATAACTGTTTTGATTAAACTCAGTTGCTGACCCAAGTGTTTGTAACAATAAAGGATTGCTGGCAAGCTTATGTTGTCGGATCAATTGAGTTAAACCGCACCCAGGCCCAACTTCAATAAATACATCTTCTTCGCACAAATTTAATGAATCAACCCCTTTTGAAAAAAGCACAGCATGGCGCAAATGCTTTGTCCAATATCGTTTATTTGCTACATCTTTCTGAGACACCCAATGACCTGTTACATTAGAAACGTAAGGAATACTTGGTTTTGCTGTCACCAACTGCGAACTGAGTTCATAAAATGATTCTAAAATAGGATCCATCAAATGCGAATGAAACGCGTGCGACGTAAAAAGTGTTTTGCAACTCATACCTTTTGAATTTAATAGAGGTTGAATACTCTTCTCAAATTGGGAAATTTTGTCTTTCGTCCCAGCTACCACATTAAGACTTGGCGCATTATATGCTACTAGCTCAACATCATTACTGAGATATGGACTGATCTCTTTAATAGAAAGTGGTACCACCAACATCGAACCAGAGTTGGTACTTGTCATCAGTTTGCCACGAGAAGCCACTAACTTTAGGCTATCTTTCAAAGTTAAAACACCAGACAAAGTAGCTGCAACGTATTCTCCAATACTGTGCCCTATCATTGCATGAGGAATAATACCCAAAGATATCAAAAATTTTGCCAGAGCATACTCAATCACAAATAATGCCGGTTGCGTATACTGCGTTTTACGCAATTGTTCATTCGCAAATTGAGTTTCTTCTATCGTTTTTGGGAACAATAAATTTCTTAAATCAATACCAAGTTCAGGTTGCAAACAAATACAGCACTCATCAATAATTTGTTTAAAATAAGGATGCTCGCGATAAATATCAAAGGCCATACCTGCATACTGCGATCCTTGGCCAGTGAATCCGAAAATAATACGTTTTATTCTTTTATCCGTTTGATTTACCGTATTTTTTTTCAATTGTTCTGGCACTTTCAATACATTAATAACATGTTCAAAGTTTTGATAAGCAATCGCGGTACGCCATTTGAATGGTTGTCTTCCTATAATTGTAAAGTATAAGCTAAATCTGCCAAGTGTAATTCAGCCGAATTTTTCCGCATGACATTCAAAATATACCCATATAAAGCGTGAAGACTTGCTTGCAAGGATTGTTCAGTTTTTGCTGAAACAACTAGTACATTAGCGCCTTTAGAATGTGTTGTTTTAATATCCGGAGCTTCTTGTACAATGACATGTGCATTGGTTCCCCCAAACCCCAAAGAGTGTACAGCTGCAGTACGTTTCTTATGTGTTGTTTCCCATAGACGTGTTTCACAATTAACATAATAAGGAGAGCGGTCAAAATCAATATTAGGATTGCCTTCAACATAATTAATTTGAGGCGGCAATATTTTATGATGTAATGCCAAAATCGTTTTAATGAACCCAATTGTACCAGACGCAGAATCTGTATGACCAATATTAGCCTTTACTGAACCTAATGCGCAATATTGTGATTTTTGATGAATGTCATAATCATATGCTTTACGCAAAGATGCAATTTCTATCGGGTCTCCCATCAATGTTCCAGTCCCATGAGCCTCGATATATTCAACCTCTGTGGGAGAAATTTCCGCTCGAAGAAGTGCCTCTCTCACGCATGAAACTTGACCGTCAACACTGGGTGCGGTAAATCCCACTTTATTAGCCCCATCATTATTTATCGCCCATCCTTTGATAACGCCTAAAATACGATCATTATCTTTTAGAGAATCTGTGAGCCTTTTTAAAACCACTACACCGCATCCATTGCTTAAAACCGTACCCTGTGATTCTCCATCAAATACTCTACAGTGACCATCAGGCGAGAGTATGCCCAACTCTTGATACAAATAGCCGGTTTGCTGGGGGGTTACAATGGTTACTGCACCTGCTATGGTCATATCACAATCATGATTAACCAAACTATTGCAAGCCATCGCAATAGAAACCAGGCCGGTCGAGCAAGCCGTATTTATAGTAATACTTGGCCCTTTTAAACCAAGCGCATAAGCAACCTTTGTTGATAAATAATGAGTGCTGGTTGCCAACAAAAGTTGTTGCGTATCATAATCTGTTTTAATTTGATCATTTTGCAATAAATGATTGTTTAAATAGGTACTATCGTTCATCCCAGCATAGATACCTATTTTCCCAGAAAAATTATTTGCGCAATATCCGGCGTCTTCTAAAGCTGACCAACTCTGCTCTAAAAACACCCTATGTTGAGGATCCATAATGCGAGCCTCAGCAGGGGTATATCCAAAAAATGCTGCGTCAAATTTATCAATGTCATCTAATATACCTCGCGCTGGAACATATTCTTTCCTGCTATATACCTCAGAGGGTATGCCTGACTTTTCTAATTCCATCTCACTAAAAAACGCTATACTTTCCTTTTGTTGAATAATCAAATCCCAAAAACTATTGTAGTCATCTGCCCCAGGGACTTTGCAGGCCATTCCAATGACCGCAATATGATGGTCAAAAGGATTTGATTGATTTTGCCTCAGAAATTTTTCTGTTTTAACTTCAATATTACCCTCTTTTTCATATTGAATATGATGTGTTTTCAAAAGGAATTTCGCAAAACCACGAATAGTTGGGTGTTCAAACAAATCTACTACACTGACTGGTTGACTTAATACTCGATTCAAAGCTTGAGCAATATTCACCAATAGCATTGAGTGCAAACCTATATCAAAAAAATTGCTTTCCGGATCGATATCATCTCTTTGTAGAAAAGACTGAATCAAATCCATTAAAACTTCTTCGTATCTATTTTCTAAAGGCGATTTATTTTTTTCATCATTGAGATATCTAAATTTCTTTATATTTGCAATATTTTTACGATCAATCTTCCCATTTGCTGTAACAGGAAATTCATCTACTACAACATAACGCGTTGGGATCATATAACTTGGAAAATGTGCTTTCAAGTGCTCTTGTAACGACTTCAAAGACAGGCCGTCGCTTAAAATCAGATAGGCTACCAACTCATGTTGCTGTTCAGGATTCTTATCAATAACGACACATTCTTTGATTCCCTGGTAATCCATAACAACATTTTCTATTGCACTGGCCTCAATTCGATGACCTCGTATTTTAATCTGAGTATCAATACGACCCAGATAATGTAAATTCCGCTCTTTATCTTGTATTACTAGGTCTCCTGTTTTATATAAACGGTCATTAATTGCTTGAGAAAAAGGGTTTGAAATAAAGCATTTTTTATTTAACTCAGGTCGATTCAGGTACCCAACTGCAACCCCGGCCCCTCCAATATATAATTCTCCAGGCTCACCGACTGGTAGTTGTTGTAATTTTTCGTTCAATACATACACTTCTGTATTTGCCAAAGGCTTTCCTATAGCAATAACTGAACGAGTTTCATCGATCCCGTCAATTTTATAGAAAGTCGACCATACCGTAGTTTCGGTTGGACCGTAAAAATTCCAAACATCATAGGAAATAGCTCTTAATTTTCTCGCAAGATTAATAGATAACGCTTCTCCTCCACAAACCACTCTGACTTTAGATTCGTTTTTCCAACCATTTTCGATGAGCATTTACCATGTAATAGGCGTAGCTTGCATTATGGAAACATTAAATTTGGCAATAAAGTATTGCAGTTTATTTGGTTCATACCGAACATAGTTTTCTACGAATGGTAATCAATAGAGCCCTCTTCGTCATATATTGCAATATTAGACGGTGAAGCGGCTACATTGTTACCTAAAATAGCAATTATATTTTTATTAGTAACAAGGTCGTTTTCAGTACTTTTAGATTTTTGGGGCGCATTTTTTGGCATTGGATGCTTTGTTGCAATCACTACAATGATACTTATTATATCCTATATTTTAATTATTGACCAAATGGATTTATTTATTCTCTAAATAATATGACTAAAAATACAAGTTTTATGTTAAGCATATTATCGCTGGTAAAACATGCTAATTATTTAGAGTATGAAATACATAAATTAGAAAACCTAATTAAATACGCACCAGACATGATTTATTGGAAAGACAAGAACTCTATTCATTTAGGATGTAATAACCAATTTGCAAGCGCAGCTGGCTTTGAAAATAGAGAAGACATTATTGGAAAATCTGATCATGATTTTCCGTGGCGTGCGCGCGCTGACAAATATATAGCAGACGATAAAGAAGTAATTTCAACGGGGATCCCAAAATTAAATATTGAAGACCTGGTTACAATAGCCAGCGGGAAAGAGATCTCCGTTATTTCCAACAAAGTCCCTCTTAAAGATTCTGGCGTAGTAGGACTTGGCGGTATCGTGGAAAAAGAAATTGAAAACCCAAGTGTAAGAGCCAAGGTTCATGACATGGTCAAAAGCGCTGATGAATTATTACACATGCTCAACGAAATCCTTGATGTTGTTTCATTGACAGGCATTACTGTAGAAGATATTCATGAGGAGCCATTCGATTTATTGCATCTAGTACAAAGCATTGTTGATTTAGAGCAATCATCTGTCGATCTCAAAAAAATTGAACTCATTCAATCTATTGACCCAAAAATTCCATCAGTTTTAGTGGGTGATCATAAAAAAATCCGTCATATTCTATTAAAATTAGCAGGTAACGCAATTAAGTTTACTAAAAATGGTCGGGTAAACATTAATATTACGCTCTCTAAAAAACTCAATAGTGCTGTGCAGCTATTATTTAGCGTCACAGATACCGGCATAGGAATTTCAGCCGAATCATTTGATAAAATATTTGAATTATTTTATAAAATAACGCCATCATACAAAGGTCATGATAAAGGCCATGGCATAGGACTGCATATAGTTAAAACCTATACTGAGCTATTAGGTGGGAAAGTCTCTGTAGAAAGCAAATTAAACGAAGGCTCTAAGTTTTCTTTTACGTTGACTCTCAAAATACCCGATAAAGATGCTAAACCTCAAAATATAACGCCTCAATCATTAACTGCGCGCTCGGAAGAACCTCCTATTCTCATCGAATCTGCTGCTATAAATACAAACATAGCGGCAGCTCTGGAAAATGCGCCAGAAATACTAGTTGTTGAAGATAATATAATCGCACTCAATGTAGCTCAAACTCTTGTCAGTCAAGCCCAATGTAACCCCACCCCTGCCAGCGATGGCGAAACAGCTCTTGAACTTGTTAAAACCCAACACTTCGATCTCATCCTTTCAGATATAGGCTTGCCTGGGATCTCTGGTATAGAGCTTGCGCAACAAATTAGGCAGTTTGAAAAAGAAACTAATAAGAAATCTGTCCCAATTGTCGCTATTACTGGCCATGCTGAAGGTAAAATTCATAATGAATGTAGTGCCGCAGGCATCAATGAAGTGTTTATTAAACCAATCCGACCAGAGATACAGGCCTCTATTCCAACAACACACGGTGTAAAATTACTCATTAACTCAATTAATTCTTTTCGACCAACTCGTTTACTCAATACACGTTTCCCATGAACATTTGCACCGTGAATTTGAAAAACATTCTTTGCCAAATCAATTCCTAATACGCTAATATCTTGTTTCATGGATCCCCCACTTTGTTGAATGAATTTCACATTCTCATTCTGGCTCAATTAGAAGCCTCGTTAAAGTGGCGGGTCCATACTATTATCCTGAGCCGAAGCTAAGGATCTCTAATTGACTAGGTTTGTGACTAATTCCGGAGATCCTTCGCTTCGCTCTGGATGACGTTAGATAAAACAAAATCAACAAACCCTAGTGCTTTTTCGAATAAACTGATTTACACTCAGCCTCATGGAAGCCTAGACCCAACTCGCATGGACGATCTCTTGAACCCAACTGCTTTGCTGTTGGTACAAAAACAACTTTTATCTATAGACTGTGCTTATCAATACCAGAAAGAAGCACAAACGCATGCCTATCGTTTATTACCCTATTTAATCTCTCAAGCCCATCTTTGCCCCAGATTAATCTCTCAATTATTAGCCGAACACTTTGGTTTTCCCTGGATTGACCTTGACCAATATGACCTGCAACGTGTGCCAAAATTATTGAATACCGCGATTCTCTTACGTCAGCATCATGTGTTACCCATCCAATTCCAAGATCAACAAATCTGTCTTGCTGTAGACGATCCCAACCATCCGATTGCCTTCAAAGAAATTCAATTCTTAACTCAAAAACCCATTCTTTTACATATCGCATCCAGTACCAAACTAAATGCTATGATTGATGAATTACTCCGCGATACCGACCAACAAGGACTCACTCATTATTTACAAAGCCAAATCCCAAACAATCAAGCCTTATCCCTCACACCCGAACAAATGGCAGATCCCCATGATGAAAAACCCATTGTGTCGTTTGTGCAACGTTTATTACAACAAGCTATTGCTCGTGGTGCCACCGATCTACATTTTGAGCCCTACGCGGATTATTATCGCATTCGATATCGACTTGACGGTAAATTATATGAATTAGCACGCCCCGCATCCATGCTGGCACCCAGACTGGCCTCTTATTTAAAAATCATGGCCGATCTGAATATTGCAGAACGACGCTTACCTCAAGATGGTCGTTTTAGTTTCGATGCCTCTTCTATTCAAAGCACGGGTTTGCCTACAAAAATGACTAGCATTGATTGTCGTATCAATACTTGCCCCACTACGCAAGGAGAAAAAATTGCTATTCGTTTTTTAAATACTCATATGCCGCAATTTGATTTGGATCAATTGGGATTATCAGAACGGGATAAAACCTGCATTTTAGCGGCCATAAACCGTCCACATGGTCTGATTTTAGTGGCAGGCCCCACTGGTAGTGGAAAAACAGTCACCTTATATGCCACATTGAACCGACTGAATAGCAGCAACAAAAATATATCTACTGTCGAAGATCCTGTTGAAGTAAAGATTTCCGGCATCAATCAAGTCCAAATTAATCCTAAAATTGGCTTAAATTTTGCCGACGTTTTAAGGGCTTTTTTACGTCAAGATCCAGATGTCATCATGCTCGGTGAAATTCGCGATTATGAAACCGCAGATATAGCCATGAAAGCTGCGCATACTGGGCATTTGGTATTAGCAACCCTCCATACTCAAAGCTGTATCCAAACCTTGCTTCGTCTGAAACAATTAGGCATGGCTGCTTTTTTAATGTCAAATATTAGCCTGATCATGACCCAACGCTTAATTCGTGTTCTCTGTCCTTTTTGCAAAATTTCAGCCCCTAACAACTGCTATCAGGCACAAGGGTGTCATCGCTGTCATCAAGGATATCTTGGGCGCAAAGCCATTTTTGAAATCATGCCCATATCGCAAAACATCCAAAATAGTATCTTGCAACCAAAATGGTGCTCTGCCGAACTTGCGCTACAAGCAGCTAAAGAAGGGATGGTCACGTTGCGGGAAGCTGGATTGTACGAAGTATCACAAGGGGTCACTACGCTTGAAGAAATTGATTCAACCATTTAAACAGTTCTTATTACCATATCAGTCCGAGCGAATGTTTCATTGGACAGGCTTGACCCCATTGGGAGAAATCAAATCTGGACACATAGCAGCCCGGAACCGAGCTGCTGCAAAGCAAAAATTACGCGTCCAAACCATCATCATCAAAAAACTGTCTTCCTCCTGGTTTTTTAGTCGTGCGTTGCGGTCCACCGATATCACTCACATGCTTCAACAATTATCCAGAATCATGCAGACAGGTATTTCCTTGATTCAAGCTTTGCAGGTCCTCACATCGTGTCAATCCAATCCCAAAGTAGTCGCATTGCTGGCTAAAATACAATGGGATCTGGAATCCGGCGCAAGTTTTGCAGAAACATTGGCTCGCCATCCCCGTTGGTTTGATCCTATGGTCTGCGCGTTTATTCATTTAGGCGAAAAAACTGGCGCAATCAGTCCTATTCTAGAACGTATTGCCAGTCATCAAAACAAAGATCATGCCTTAAAACAACAGGTTAAAACCTTATTAATGTATCCCACTGTCGTGATCATAATGGCAGGGGTAGTGACTGTGTATTTGTTGCTCACTTTTGTGCCGCAAATACAAATGTTCTTTCAACATGCACATAAACCATTACCATCGACTACGCTGTTACTTTTGAACGTTGCAAATTGGATCAAACACTATGGGATCTTAAGCGGCTGCATAGGCATAGCAAGCAGCCTCTACCTAAAAAGCGCTTATCGTCATTTTTTGCATTTACAACATTGGGTAGACAGTCGCTTATTAAGTATCCCAATAATCGGTCGCGTATCCCGTGCCATGTATTTGGCGCGCGCATTTCATGCCTTGGCCCTCGCGCAACAAGCTAGTCTTCCTTTACCTGATGGATTACAATGGATTGCGCTGATTTCGGGTAACCTATGTTACAAACAAGGTTTTTTAAAAATTCGAAGTGCTTTACAACAAGGGGAAAGCCTGCGATCTGCGATTGTGCAAACCAAGTTATTTCCTGAATTGGTTGTGCAAATATTAAGTCTTGGAGAAGAGTCTGGTACCCTGTCTGTTCTACTCAGCGATCTTGCGGATTATTATACCCAGAGCGTTGAAGACAGCTTACAACGATTGAGTCGTTGCATCGAACCCATATTAATGCTCCTACTGGGATTGATAATAGGCAGCTTAATTCTGTCTCTGTACTTACCGATGATCCAATTAGGAGCTGTGTTATGACATTCATTCAGGCATTGATTCATGCCTACCCCCTACTCAGTATCTTGCTGTACAGCCTAGGGGTGTTGTTGGTGGGTTCGGTGTTATCCATGCTTACCTACCGCTTACCCATCATGCTAGACCAACCTCATACCTTGAGATTTAATTTATTTTTCCCCAGATCGCATTGTGTGCATTGCAAAAAAATAGTGCCTATCTATCATAATATTCCTTTACTGTCTTATGGCTTACTCCACGGTCATTGTCATGCTTGCCATCATCCTATTTCTTGGCGTTATCCCTGCATCGAAGCACTTACTTTACTGTTTTCTTTAGGAGCTTTGTATAGTTTCGGTTGGCAATGGATATTAATTGCGGTTTTGCCATTTCTTTGGATTTGTATCGCTTTGACCATGATTGATTTAGAACATCAAATTTTACCTGATACACTGACTTATAGCTTACTTTGGCTCGGATTACTGGTAAATACTCAAGCTGTATTTTGTCCTCTTTCTTCGGCAGTATGGGGTACGGTGATTGCTTATTTAAGTTTATGGCTGCTCATCAAAATCTTCTACCTGATCACAGGAAAAATCGGAATGGGATATGGAGACTTTAAACTCTTAGCCGCATTTGGCGCATGGTTCGGCTGGACAGCCCTTACGCCTATTTTATTAGTATCTTGCGTACTCGGGATTGGCATTGGGTCGCTTTATTTATGGACCAACCACAAAAATCGCCATCATCCCATTCCATTTGGCCCGTACCTTTGTATGGCAGGTACTCTTTATTTATTTCACCCTATTTCTTTTTTGATATCACGATAGAAATTTTCATGTGGTCCCAACTTTAATAAGGTTAAGACAAGTTTATCCTCTTGATAATAATATCCCAGCAAATATTCTTGATTTGAAAGACTAAATTTGTGCACGCTCAAAAAATCCAAATCACCTTTCTTGCGTGTACCCAAATTTGGGTTTTCCAAAATTTTTTTTATTTCTTCATCTAGACGTGCTTTATGCTGCTTCGAGAGTTTTTTTACAGCTCTTTTAAAAAAATTAGATTGCTTAACTGTCAAAATCATAATCATCAACCAATCCATTATCTACTTCTGCTTTAGCGATTAAGACATCTCTAATAAACTCATAAGGCAGCTCTGGATTCTCTTCCGCAATCTTACCTATTTTAGCCCAGTGTTCAATTTGCCCCGCTCCTGAACGTGACATCACCTCTCCGACTGCCTGAGCTTTTTTCACCAAATCACTAGATAATCTCACTGATTGAGCCATAGTCACCCCTTAAACGTTCATAGTGATAATAATAGCATAAAAGCGCAAATAATCGCAATGCGCGACAAATGCCGTTCTTATAAGAGAAGAGCTCTAGCTTATCCGGACTTCTGTGCGCCTTCTCCGACCAGCTGGCAAAATGAAGTGGTTGCGATAACTTCAAAAATAGGTTTTTTTTTTCAAAATGCAATTATAGTTTGCATCATTACATCTTTTTGGGGATAAAAATGAGTAGAGATAGCTTTTTTGGCGCAGCAAAAACAAACTTGGCTGATACGGGATTAACCGCTTGGTATGGATTAATTGGCGCATCGGTATCGGTTGGTGCGCCCATTATTGGTACAATGAATCCTGCATTAGCTGGTATATCTCTTGTTATACCTTTGTTTGCTCGATGGAATCAAACTGCTGAAATTCTAGGTGACAATGACGAGGTGAGAAACGGATGGCGTTATTATTCTGGCGCTGTGATCAAAGCCTTGGTAAATATCGCTATTTTTGCAGCCACGTATGCAATTGGGATGGCATTTGGGCAAACAGCTTGCTTTTTGTTTTTGGTTGCTTTTTGCGCTTCTAAATTTTTAAATCTTGGGGATGCTTCTCCCATTCAACACATAGAACATTTTTGGTCTGGTAAAACAGCTGTGTATCCAGAGGATAGAACAAGTCTAATTAGTTCATTAGGCGCTAATTTCACCGATACCATGAATGCTATTTATTATGGTCTTGTGTCTACAGCGACTCAATTTCCCTTACCCCTTATCGGACAACTCACGTTACCAACCGCCGGTCTATTGTTTTCTACTCCGTTCATTGCGAGAGCAAATCAAATTAGGGTCATGACACCCGATCTTGCTGACCAAGACAGAGCAAAATACCATCGAGCAAAAGCTATGGTTTCAACTGCTATGAATATGTTAGTGGGCTTGGGTTTATTTGCGACTGCCTCGTTATTACAACTAGACAAAATTGCAATTTTGGCCGTATTAACTGGCTGGGCTAGTGCTAAATTAACGTATGGTGGTGAAAATTCGCCGCTGAATCATATGCAAGGGTTTTTTAATAGATGCGCTGGCGGTAATGAAGATCCACGTACAATTACTATTGCTCAGGCTAGTGTTGTTAATGGAAGTGATTTTAACCCGCAGCAAAGAGTGTCAAATTTCTTGCATTCTTCTTAACTTTAAGTTGCGCATAAAACACCAATAATCGCAACATACGACAAAGGCCGATTTCATGAGAAAGGAGCCTTCGTCTCACTCAGAGTGACGTACTCCGCGTACGTCACTTTTTACGATGCTGAAACAGTTCTGAGAAAAATGAGGATTGATTGATGCCTAATTCAGCAAAAATCTTTTGGACTCGATCCCAAGAGTTCTCTTGTTCAATACTGGCCACAACCAAATCAAATCCAACATTTTTATCGACAGGAACGCCCCAACCATTGATATGACATAAGCCACGCACGCGTTTGGCTTTGATATGCTGATGCTTTTCAGCTGCCAATAAGAATCCATGTGCATCATGATAAAGCATTTTGAGATAGGTCGCATTGGCGTCCGATGCAAACAAACCACTGCTCTGCAATTCTTCACGCATCCTTGCTTCTTCTAATAATTTTTGGCCCACAATAAACTGGGCTGGTGCATCATCCAATGCTGCGGCCGCACGGTAACAAGCCAATGCTTGCTCACGAGCAAAAGGATGTTTTTTCTTACCGAGCAAAGATTCATACAATTTGGCCAAAGTAAAATACAGACCGATTTCTTTTTGTAATGCCTCAGTAGACGAAGTGTGATTTAACCTCGCAGCACTGAATACTCTGAGTTGTTTTTGTAGTCTTTTAACTTTTAATCTTTTGAACCAACCTATCATCAGCGCACCTATTTATTAGAAATGACTACATGGAAAAACTGAGCCACAATAAAGATAATCAGAATAAGTAATACAATCTTAAAAATCAATCTACGCGACTCTGCACTCGAACCCTGTTTCTCAGGAACCCCATCTTGATTGTCACGGGGCATTGCTCTCGAACTCTGTATGCCATAAATTTGTTTATCAATGCGATTCGATAACACATCCGCAATCACAAACAAAATAACTGCGGGAAAATCTAAAGCAAAGCAGATGGCCCAGGCCACTCCACTCTGAGACAAGATATATTTTTCTTGCAATCTAGCGCTAAACGCGATGATAAAATCGGGAACACTATATTGCCAGTCAAAAAACAAATAAGGTAATAGAAATAAGCTAAAGGTAAACAAGCCGATACTTGCAAACAAACAAAACAAACCACTGATGTACGCCACATGATGTTGTTGATAACGATCAGGTTCCATCTCGATTGTTCACCGATTAGTTTGACTTATTTTTAACATAGCAGATCATTGGCAGCCTGTCATCCATTGAAGGATTTTAGCGTAATTTTAAATATGAAAATTATTTGATTCAGTAAGTGCTACTAAGGTCTGTTGATAATTCAGACTCTAAAGAATAGGCCTATCAATTTTTAATTTTTGGAGAGCAAGCGCGCCTTGATATAAACCAGTTTGATTCAAACGCTCATTGTCTAAAGACACCATAAGGTAGCCATTTAATTGACCGAATCGGTCTTTGCCATAACTGACCTTACATTGTAAGGTTCTGCGCAAAAAATCCGCAATTGGCTCTTGAACTTTTTTATCAACCAATACCGGCAATTCGCGCAACGTAGGCAAATCGGCAGACAGCGATACTTCACGCTTATCCAGATAAGTATCTAGCAATTTTAATAAAACTTGTGCGCGTTGCTGATATAAGTCATCCTGAAATGTATCCATTAACCGATCCCAAGGTTTTTTTGCGCAAAATATATACTACAGTAATATAGGCTATGTTGACAAGATTTGCAAATTAAACCAACTTTAGATTCTTAAGTGATTGCTTCAAATCAGCAGTCCGCACCACATCTAAATGCTGAATCGCTGCCAGATCTGCGTCCCCACCTGCCGTATCACGCCAAGCCAGCCACCGCGCGATATAATCCCAACATTTATTCCCTTCGTCGGGTCCACGTACTACATAACATTTTCTCGAGCCTCTGCCTGCAAATACAATACCAAAATTGATTCCCAACCCAGATGCATCCGAGCTCCCCAGTGGAAACCAAACTTCCTCTTGCTCAGTTTTGTAATTAAATATGGTCAAATTTTCAGGCAGATACGCCTCATCAAAGGTTGGTGTAGGATGAAATGCTCGGTCGATTCTACAATATTCATGGGCAACGTGCACAGGAACATCGCGCTGCGCTTGTCCAACCATCATCCAGGCCGACTCGATTGCTTTCCAATCGCTTGTAGTTAACCACCGACCATATCCCGCGACATACTGTTCTAATGCTTTAATAAACGGACCAAAATCAAAATGCTTTGAATGTTTAATCACTTGCCCGTATTGCTCGTAACTCAAGCCATCTTTTTCTATTGCTTGACAGCATTTCAGTATGTCAGCTTTGATGGCTGCATTCATATGAGTTTCTAAAATTCGGCAGGCATGCGTATCTTTGGCCCAATACGCATACTCATAAGCGGTAATATTTTTAAATGTTCGGCCTGAGTAATCAGTGACATCACTCCGTTGCAACAATAAATCAGGTGTTTGACTTATCATCTGATTGGCAAGGTATCTATGTCCATATGCAATCAATTTAAGCAAATCAAAATCCTGAAATTCTGTTTCAGGACTTAGCGCATTTTTAGAAGATGGCATCTTTTGTTTCATAGATTTTGCTGCAGGAAGAGGCTTTGGAGTTGGCATTGGGCACACATAAATGATGAGTGATACCTAACACTGTAAGCAAGCTAGCTCTTGACGTCAAACGCTTCCAAAATTTTCACAATCGGTGGCACCGCTGGTTGAATATCTAAAGCAGCGATGGCCGAAAAAATTTTCTCCCGATTTCCCTGCAGTGTTTGAATGGCTTGTGCCAACGTCTCAGGATTAAGATGATCCTCTGCAATCACATGACTGGCACCCAACTGCTCAAAATAGCGAGCATTTTCAATTTGATCACCTCGGCTTTGACGTTGCGGCAAAGGAATTAAAATGTGCGGCTTCGCCAGAACCAATAATTCATACAACGCATTAGCACCAGCTCGAGAAACCACCCAATCACTCGCTGCAAACAAATCTGCGAGCTCTGCATGTGCATATTCTAATTGGAAATACCCAGTTTGCTGGCCCAGACTGGGGTCGGTTTTCCCTGGACCACAAATATGAATAATCTGCATAGTAGGCAGCAATAGGGGTAAAGCCTGACGAACACAACGATTAATCGCCTGTGCACCCGCTCCGCCGCCTATCACCAACAAACACGGTTTATCTGCTTGGAACCCACAAAATTGCAATCCTTTGACACGATCTCCTTGCAATAAGCTTTCGCGGATCGGAGTACCCGTGACGACTACTTTGGCTGGGTTTTTAAATTTTTCACGCGCAACCGGGAACGTCACACAAATGGTACTAACAAAAGGGAAGCTCAAGCGATTCGCCAAGCCAACCGAAAAATCCGATTCATGAGCCACAATAGGAATCCGTGCTAACCAAGCACCAATGACCACAGGTAACGCAACAAAGCCACCTTTTGAAAAAACAACCTCTGGCTTGATCCGCCGCAACAAAGTATACGATTGCCAAATCCCTCGCAACACACGAAAAGGGTCGCGTACATTTTGCCAACTAAAATAGCGGCGTAATTTACCAGACCGAATCGCATGATAAGGAATATGGGTTGATTCAATCATGGCGCGCTCAACCCCGGTCTCTGATCCAATATATTCAACGGACCACCCTTGCGCTTGTAGCGCCGGAATCAAAGCCAAATTAGGCGTAACGTGACCTGCACTTCCGCCCCCTGTCATCACAATTTTTTTCATACTATTCTACCAATAAACTTAGATCGATTGCGCGCACCGACTTGGTCAATGCTCCAACTGAAATATAATCAACACCCGTCTCAGCCAATCCTCTAATGGTCGTCACATCGACGCCGCCCGAGACTTCCAAATCACAAATTTTTGGCTGATTAATCGCCACAGCTTCAGCAATAGTAGGTAAGTCAAAATTATCTAATAAAATTCGGTCCGGTTTACACGCCAAAGCCTCATGTAACTCCATGATATTTCGGACTTCTACTTCTAAAAACACCTGCGGATGTGCTTGGCGTGCCATCCTAACTGCTGCTTGAATAGAACCACAAGCTGCAATATGATTTTCTTTGATCAGAAAGGCATCATACAACCCCATACGATGATTCATCCCACCCGCACAAGCAACCGCATATTTTTGCGCAGCACGCAACCCTGGCAACGTTTTTCGGGTATCTAAAAGATGCGTCGCAGTTCCTTTGAGTACTTGCAGAAAGGCATACGTTTGTGTCGCTGTCCCTGATAGGGTTTGCAAGAAATTCAAAGCAGACCGTTCACCGGATAAAATCGCGCGCGCAGGCCCTGTAACTCGACATAAACTAGTTGGGCCAGGCAACCAAACACCCTCAGTTACCAACCATTGACACTGCACTCTGTCATCAATTTGTTTAAATACTTCATTCACCCAGTTTTGACCACAGACCAACATGGCTTCCCGACTGATGATCACCGCTTGGATCATTTGAGTGCTAGGTAATAATGCGGCACTAATATCACCAGTGCCAATATCTTCTGCCAAAGCAGATCGCACGTCGTCTACAATATTCATATCTAACACCTGCGACCGCTTCTCTGATACTGCATTTTCATCCATACCGGAGTAATAAAAGTCGTCACCACGACCATCACAACCATCGCGGAAAACAAAGAATCTGGAATAATATGGAGACTTTTTCCTACCGATGCAAACACCAGCCCCACCTCACCGCGCGGAATCATCCCAACTCCTATCAACCATCGATCGTCACTACGATTGCCACCAAGCCCACTCAATAATTTTCCTATAATCGCAGCGACCAATAAACACAACGAAAATAACAACACTTGTTTGTCCAAAAACGTTTCTAAACGCACTTGGACCCCAATGAGCACAAAAAACAAAGGGGCAAACACCGCTTCAAAAGGCGCTAGCAAATTGCGAATACTCAAAGGATTTTTCAACTCGCGTTCGCGTGACTCAAAAAAACCTTCGTGTAAAATAATACCTGCTATAAACGCACCAATGATGGTCGACATATTCACTAAGGTTGCTAACCAAGAAAAACCCATGATAAAAATAAAACTAGTTAATAGTTTCGCTTCCCACGGATCGACGAAACTAATCCATGCGACCATACGATGCAATAATTTTGGACCCAACCAAAGTGACGCAGGAAAGAAAATCAATGCCATAAAAACAATGCGTGTAATCATTACAGGATTCACTGAGCCCACTAAAACCATACTACTCACAATGGCTAAAATGACCAAACCCAAAACATCATCCAACATTGCAGCACCCATGATGGTTTTTGCTTCACGGGTATTGAGTTTCTTCATATCATGGAGCACACGTGCCGTAATGCCAACACTGGTTGCCGATAAAGTTGCCGCAACAAATAACGCTGTACTAAACGGCGCGTCAGGGAGCATCCATCGCGTAACCAATAATCCAAAAATAATCGGCGCAATAACTCCGATCACAGCCACTAAGGTTGATTCTTTACCGGTTTTTTTCAAATCATGGAGTGAACTTTCCAATCCCACCATAAATAATAAAAAAATAACCCCATAACGTGATAAAGCATCTACCACAAAAGTCACTGCAATCCATTGTTGGCCATTCTGACCAGACATTGCAGCCAACACTTGCTTGGCATACGCCGCATCAGGTATCAACTCATGCACAGCATGCTTTAATGACATACCTTGTAACATCTGTTGAATCACGGAAAACACGGCAGCACTATCGCGTAAAATCACTATCAATTGAACATGGTATGCGTAGCAAACATTACCAACCACCACGCCCATTAACAGCTCACCTAAGACACCAGGTTGGCCTAAACTTTTGGCAATATAACGGCCTAAAATACCAAAAGACAGGAGGATCGTTCCCCAAAAAATAATGGCACTACTCGGATCACTATGTGACATAGGCGAAGTAGCCCAGGCATACGAGGAAAAAAAAGCGAATAACAATCCAAGCCCGAGCTTACGTTTCATTATGAAGTGACCACCTTATTCCCTGCGACCATTTTTCCTAAAAAAATACAGGTATCTAAAACAGAATCAGGATTTAAAGACAAACTATCAATGCCCTCTTGCATCAACCATTGAGCAAAGTCTGGATGATCCGAAGGTCCTTGCCCACAAATTCCAATATATTTTCCTTGTGCTTTACACGCAGAAATGGCCATATGCAATAAAGCTTTCACAGCCGCATTACGTTCGTCAAATTGTGCTGCAATCAAAGCAGAATCCCGATCAATCCCTAAAGTTAATTGAGTTAAATCATTAGAACCTATCGAAAACCCATCAAAATACTGTAAAAACTCATGCGCCAATAACGCATTGGCTGGAATTTCACACATCATAATGATCCGCAAACCATGTTCTCCACGCACCAAACCTTCTTCTGCCAACTGCTCAATCACCGCTTTGGCTTCTGAAACCGTCCGCACAAACGGGATCATGATTTCTACATTGGTAAGACCCATGTCTTCACGGACTCGCTTCACCGCGCGACACTCCAAGGCAAAGCACTCCGTAAATTGCTTAGAGACATAACGAGATGCACCACGAAATCCCAACATGGGATTTTCTTCCAAAGGTTCATACAATTTACCACCAATCAAATTGGCATATTCGTTGGTTTTAAAGTCGGACAAGCGCACAATCACTGGTTGAGGAGCAAAAGCTGCCGCAATCGTGGCAATCCCCTCTTTCAACCGTTCGACATAATATTCTACTGGCGAAGCATACGCCGCAATTTTCTCTGCGATTACTTGCTTTAATTGCTGATCTTCTAAACTGTCATAATTGAGCAACGCTTGCGGATGAATTCCAATAGTATTAGAAATCAAAAACTCTAAACGTGCCAAACCCACGCCTGCATTCGGTATGGCTTGAAAAGCAAACGCACGTTCCGGATTTCCGACATTCAACATGATTTTGACTGGCAACGTGGGCATCGTTTCCATATTCAAAGAAAGCCGCTCAAATGGCAAATTATCCGCATAGACAAAACCCGTTTCGCCCTCTGCGCAACTGACCGTCACCAACGCCCCATCGTGTAATGCTTCGGTAGCATTCCCGCACCCTACTACGGCTGGAATCCCTAATTCACGTGCAATAATAGCCGCATGACAAGTCCGCCCTCCACGATTCGTGATCACCGCAGCCGCTCGCTTCATCACCGGTTCCCAATCTGGATCGGTCATATCAGAAACCAAAACATCGCCTGCTTCTACTCGGTGAAGTTCTTGCAGATTGCGAATCACACGCACGCGTCCCTGCCCAATTTTTTGGCCAATACTACGCCCTTCAGCTAAGACTGTTCCGCGTTGTTTTAAATGGTAACGTTCTAAAATTTGTTGCGGTGCACGACTGGTCACCGTTTCTGGACGTGCTTGCAAAATATACAAACGTCCATCCACGCCATCTTTCGCCCATTCAATATCCATCGGACGCCCATAATGGGTTTCAATCATCACGGCTTGATGAGCCAACGCTTCCACTTCTGGCGTGGTCAGAGAAAATTGGCGTTGCTGCTCCACTGGTACTTTCTCAGTTTTCACCGCGTCTTGTTGGCAATAAATCATCTTCAACGCTTTAGACCCTAAATTGCGGCGAATTAATGCTACATTGCCTGCTTTGAGCGCGGGTTTATAGACATAAAATTCATCAGGATTAACGGCCCCTTGAACCACCATTTCACCTAAACCATACGCAGAGGTAATCAAAACGACTTGGTCGAAGCCTGATTCCGTGTCGACCGTAAACATCACACCACTGGCAGCCAGATCCGAACGCACCATCTGTTGGATCCCTGCTGATAAAGCAATGCCACGATGATCAAAGCCCTGATGGACACGGTAGGCAATCGCACGATCATTAAAAAGAGAAGCAAAAACCTCTTTAATCGCTTTGAAAATCGCCTCTAACCCGGTCACATTCAAAAAGGTTTCTTGTTGTCCAGCAAAAGAGGCATCCGGCAAATCTTCCGCCGTCGCAGAAGAGCGCACCGCTACTGAAAAATTTTTATGACCAATGTTTTTTTCTAAGGTTGCGTACGCGGTGCGTACATCAGTTTCAAACTCGCTGACAAACGGGGTTGCAACAATCCATTGGCGAATCATCTTGCCGACTTTAGCCAATTCCTGAACATCTTCAACATCCAATTGCTCTAAAGCTTGATAGATTTTTTTGTCCATATCTTGTTGCGCTAGAAATACTCGGAATGCATCCGCTGTAGTGGCAAAACCTGCCGGCACCAAAATATCGGCTGCAGACAAATTCTGAATCATCTCGCCTAACGAAGCATTTTTACCTCCAACTTGGTGGATATCCTGCAATCCTACTTCCTGAAATTGAATGGTATTCACACAAGCCGGCATTCCAAACCTCTATATAAAACCGCGATACACCATTGTACTGATTTTTTAAGCGTTTAGAAAGCAAGAACCTGCAGCCACAATTGAGCATATGCTGAAAATATAGCCTATCCTAAGGTCTATTAACAATTCATCTTCAGAAACCCTACGTTCGGCGCCTCAAACCATCCCCGTACCCTTCCACTCTAAATCAGTCAACATTGATTTATCGACCACTGGCTTTGGATATTGATAAAAAAGGAAGCCGCAAGTTAAAAATGACAGTCCAGACACCACGCCAGCACCTACAGCGACTTTAGACGTTGCGGATCCCAACGCCATGGTCACAGCCATACTACTTGCGATGCTTGGGACACAGAGTAATAAAGCAATCATCAAAGACAGGCCACCCAACAGCAGCAACCCAGCAATAAATTGCAAGTGAAAACTAGAAGATGGCGGCGTGTTTCCACTATGATCCCATTCTTTTGTTATAACTCTACTTGTTGGTTTTTCAGCAACCATTGAACCAGATATCCGTGGCATAATCTGCAGCGGCGAAGTCTCAGAGTCAACATTTAACGACAAATTAGACTGTGAATCCTGATTTTCAATCCGAGCAGTCTCGATAATTTGTACGAAGTCACTACTAGGTATCGTATTAACTGAGCCAGAAGCAGAAGAATGACCGATCTCAGAATGCGCTGTTTCAAGCATTCTACTGATCACTGCCAGTTGCACTGTGTCATCAGTCTCTTGTGGCGGGACCATCATTACAACATCCTGATTAGACGCGACCAAACGCTCGATAGACCCTGGTAGATCTTCGCTAATGACATCGTCGTCATCAGCGTCACTATCTAAACTAATGAGATCTTGTTGTTCAAAATCTTCTTCATTGGAAACCGCTGACGACAGTTCAGGAGAAGTCTCCCCGCTTAAAGGAGGAGTTGTAGCAACGACATTAGACAATGAAACCACCGCATAGTCATCCTCTTCCTCAACTGTAATGGCGTCACTCGACAGTACATCCTTCAGAGACCGATAAGGCTGAGATTTTTTATGATATAACCGGTCAATATGATGTTGAACGATTCCCTCACTGTCTTGTGCCGTAAAATAAGTCAATTGTGTTTCTAAAGTACGACCACATGCCAACCCTTCAATATTCGCTGCAGTCCAAGGGCCACAGCGTATATCATCATGTTGAATCCCTTGATAGACAACATTGAATTTTTTGACGGGAGGCAAATCAAGCGCCATCAACCCCGCATTTAAAAAATCGTGAATGGGCTGACAAATATACCAATAAGATACCAGAGTTGGCCTAGAATCAATCACTGTTGCTATTTGAGTACTGGAATCATAATGCAAGGTGACCCAATGCTTACGCGATGGTCCCCAAGATAAGAAAGCACCACGCTCTTCGGCTAATGGAAATAAAAAACATTTAGAAGCGGGAGCAATTAAATCTGGTTTGGCTTGCGCCAAGACTTGTGTAATGGTTTCCATACCTGTCCCGTCCGTATCAGAACAAGGCGGGAAAACAATAGCATGCTCACCTTCATAAAAATAAGGACTCCGCACGCCCCCATTGGTATAAAAAGTAAGAGGACATAGACGTAAAGAGGCAGCCAAAACCTTGCGCATTTGCTCTGATTTATAGCGAGAATTCAGTTGCGGATCGATATTTGCTTGCATAAGACACCTTGCTTATTCATCACATGCCCGTTATATCACACAAGTGCTTAATAAAAAATCAATATTTCCACCAGAAGCATTCGACGTTTTTCCTAAGTCCTGTTAAAATTGCACACATTTTCATGAACAGTTAATGAGACGCAGCTATGACTCTTTCCGCACTTAATGCAATCTGTCCGATTGATGGCCGTTATTTGAAAAAAACCATGGCGCTAAGTTCTTTTTTTAGTGAATACGCTCTTATTTACTACCGACTTATGGTTGAGATTCGCTGGTTGGAATCTTTGGCGGCCAATAAGAATATTCCTGAAGTCCCTGCTTTGGACGATGCGTCGCGCGCATTTTTAAACAATATTCTCAAACAATTTGATGAGCATGAAGCCATGAAAGTCAAAGCGTTTGAAAAACAAACCAATCATGACGTGAAAGCCATCGAATATTATCTGAGAGAAAAATTAGAGCAATCCGTGCTGGTACATGATTTGATCCCATTTATTCATTTTGCGTGTACGTCTGAAGACATCAATAATGTCGCCTACGCGTTGATGGTCAAAGAAGCTATTGCCAATGTCATTCAACCTACTTTGGCAGAAATTGTCGGCGGTATCACTCTGTTAGGCAAACAACACGGTGATTTGCCTATGTTAGCCCGCACTCATGGTCAACCCGCTACCCCCACAACCATTGGGAAAGAGCTGATCAACTATGCTGCGCGCTTAAAGCGCCCTTTGCAGCAATTAGTCGAAATTCTTATTGCCGCAAAATTTAATGGGGCGGTAGGCAATTATAATGCACATATCATTGCGTATCCTGAGATTGATTGGCGAAAACATTGCACGCAATTTATTACATCATTGGGTCTGTCCTTCAGCCCTTATACGACACAAATCGAGCCACATGATGGCGTCGCTGAAGTATCGCATTTGATGATCCGCATTAATACTATTCTGCTGGATTACGCATGTGATATCTGGCAATACATTTCTTTGGGCTACTTTAAGCAAAAAACCATTGCAGAAGAAGTCGGATCCTCTACGATGCCACACAAAGTCAATCCGATTGATTTTGAAAATGCTGAAGGCAATCTGGGGTTGTCAAATGCCTTATTTAATCATTTTGCAGACAAGCTGCCACGCTCGCGTCTGCAACGCGATTTATCCGACTCTACCGTCATGCGTAATTTAGGCGTGGCTTTTTCATACGCACTCATCGCGTATCACTCTATTGCTCAAGGAAATGACAAACTACAAATAAACAAACCTGCCTTGCAAGCAGATTTGGATGCCAATTGGAATGTGATCGCCGAAGCCATCCAAACGGTCATGCGGCGTTATCATATCCCTAATGCCTATGAACAAGTCAAAGATTTGACCCGCGGGCATGGCATTGATCAAACACGTTTAACTGAGTTCATTCAGCAATTAAACATTCCCGAAGATGCCAAACAACGTTTACTCCATCTTACCCCTGAGCAGTACACTGGTTTGGCTCAAGTTTTGGTCAAAGCCTTCTCATGAGCAGCGTCCCTTCGCAACAAGGACAAGCTTTGGACTTTGATGTATTGGTCATTGGTTCCGGTTTGGCTGGATTGCACTATTGCGCGCAATTATTGCAACAGCGTCCTAAAATCAGAATCGCCATCCTCAGTAAAATTACTGCAGAAGAATGTAATAGCTGGTACGCTCAGGGCGGTATTGCCGCCGTTTCTCAAGAAATTGACTCGTTCGAATCACATATAGACGACACACTGTGCGCAGGGGATGGTTTGTGTTACCGCCCCGCCGTGGAAGCCATCATTCGCCACGGTCCCGCGGCCATTGCTCAACTCGAAGCGTATGCCATTCCGTTTCAAAAATCAGCCAATGGCTATAATTTAGGTCAAGAAGGCGGCCACGCCCATCGCAGGATTTATCATTGTGGCGACCAAACTGGGGCAACGTTTATCACCATGTTACTAGCCTTTCTCAAACAGCACCCTCAAGTCCAATTATTCGAAGATCATATCGCCGTCAATTTGATCACCCATTACCACCCGCATTGTGTGAATACCCAAGGAGAGGTATTGGGTGCGTATGTTTTAGAATCAAAAACCCATAAAATTCACACTATTTTAGCGCGATGCGTAGTCCTAGCCACCGGTGGCGCTGGCAAAACGTATCGATATACGTCGAATCCTATGGTCGCCACAGGGGACGGCGTAGCTATGGCTTACCGTGCCGGCGCACGCATTGGGAATATGGAGTTTTATCAATTCCACCCGACTCTGTTGTACCATCACAGCATCCATAATTTCCTGATTTCTGAAGCAGTACGTGGAGAAGGCGGCCAATTATTGCATCCTGATACCTCAGAACGCTTTATGCAACGCTACGCGCCTGAACAACTCGAGCTTGCAACGCGAGATGTGGTGGCACGTGCTATTTTTAGTGAAATAGAACAGAGCGACCACAGTTTCGTTTATTTAGACATTCGCCATCAATCACGCTCATTTTTGCAAAAACGGTTTCCACAGATTTTTCAGACCTTGCTGAGTATTGGTATCGATATGAGCCAAGATTTGATTCCTGTTGTGCCAGCGGCCCATTATCAATGCGGCGGCATTTTAACCGACATGCATGGCCGAACTGATTTGAAACGTTTGTATGCGATCGGTGAAGTGGCCTTTACAGGTTTGCATGGCGCGAATCGCCTGGCCTCCAATTCTTTGCTCGAAGCCGTTGTGATGGCGTCCTACGCTGCAACGTCTTCTATCCAAGACATCACCACCCCCATCGACACCGCGTTTCAGATCCCCAATTGGCAATCGGGCAATGAAAACAACCCACGCCGAGCCAGTCAAATTAATGCACATTGGCTGGGATTACGCGGCGAAATGACGTCTTATGCCGGTATAGTTAGAACCGAAGCTGGATTAGAAGATTTGTTGCGTTTGGTCACCAATCGCCATGCTATCATCGAAGAATATTATTGGAAACATCACATTACTCGAGATTTTATTGAGCTACGAAATATTATTTTAAATGCAGAGTTGATTGCGAACGCGGCCCTATCGCGACGCGAATCCCGAGGCGGCCATTACCGCGAAGATTTTCCACACAAAACTAGCCAAGCTTGCGAAAGCATTTCCCAAATGACGGCCCCACTTCCCGCATTTTTTTCTTAGAGAACAAATATGTTTAAATCCAGCACCGAATACACACCACAATCCTCAATGCACCGAATCACATCCGACATGACCATTTGTCAAAGTGATTATCCCTTAGATTGGTATCAACCTGAGTTCATACCCTATGCGGAAGCGTATCAAGCCCTACCCGATCGCAAATTGACGACCGTGTTAGCATGGATGACACCCTATATGCACAAAGCCAAAGCGCATTTTGGCGATCAATTATTGTTATTAGCGCATTATTATATGGGCGGCGATATTGTGCGGTTGGTTGAGCAGTTCGGTGGACAAATTGGTGACTCGTATCAATTGGCTCTGATGGCAGCACGCCACCCAGAAAAATCCGTGATCATCGAATCAGCAGTCCATTTTATGGCTGAATCTATTCGCATTTTGGCTCACGACTCCCAACAAGTTTACATTACGAATCCCCGCTCAGGTTGTACCATGGAAATCTTAGCCAAAGATTTTATGGTAGCGCCCGCCATTGAAGATATGAACACTCGTTATGGCGCAGATAACGTATTGCCAATTTGTTATATGAACACATCGGGACGAGTCAAAGCTATGACTGGCGCACAAGGTGGCGCCGTCTGCACCAGTTCTAATGTCAAAAAAATCATGCTTTGGGCACTCAAACAAAAGAAAAAAATCTTATTCATCCCCGATATGCATATGGGTGAAAATGTGGCACATTGGCTGGGAATAAAAAATCTAGCTTATTGGCCAGGCGGAACTCAAGGTGCGCAATATAGCCTAGAACAACAAGACTCAGCTACCCTCGCGCAATTTGATCGCGCAGAATTGGTCTTATTTGGTAGCGAATGCGCGGTCCATACCCATTTTCAAGCCAGCATGTGCGAATACTGGGACAAACAAGGGTTTACAACCATTGCCCATCCTGAATGTCGTTTAGAAGTGATCCGCACCGCACAGCATGCGGGTTCCACGGCGTTTATTTGGGATTATGTAGTCCAAGATCGCGCCAAAACCAAACGCTATGCCATCGCCACCGAAAATCATATGGTGGAAAATTTAAAACAATATTGCCTGCCATTAGGAATTCAAGTCGTCAATCTGGCCGAAGCACCCAAAAACGCAACCGACCTTGGCGTGGGCTGCGGCTGCGCTACCATGTCACGTAACGATCCCCCTCATTTGATTGGTTTGGTCGATCTGCTCCGTCAGGGAAAAACCATGGACTATAACGAAATCCGTGCGGGCGATGTGGTATCTGAATTCACCGGAATTCGGCAACGTCTACAGGTCCAAGATCAAAATTGGGTCATTGAGAATGCAAAAATAGCGCTGCAGAATATGATTAGGATTACAGAAAGCGCTTAAGGAGTATGTTGTTACTCTCATTTTGCCAAATGAAACCATCGATCGCATGGATGCAGGATTGGTTTTTTTATTGAACAAAAACTAGTAACGCACTAACTTAAGATACGGTTACCCTAAATATGTTTTAAAGTATCTGTTGTAACAAAATAATTCTTTGTTATAATAGCGCCTTATCCCTGCCGGGGTGGCGGAATTGGTAGACGCGCCGGATTCAAAATCCGGTGATGGTGACATCGTGTCGGTTCGACTCCGACCCTCGGTACCATTGAGTAATTTTATTATCTGACTCAATGATTCATAATGACATACTCACTGACAACTCTAAAGACTCAATTCACTATGCGAGCCTAAAATAAAGGGCCCATTTTTGTTAATCTGACCAGCGACGCTTTTAATGAATTTAGCTCTTTCTTTTCTGTAAAAACCGGAATACAATGGTGTTATTTCCAGGAAAAAAAGGATTTCATAGGATGTTTTCTCGATTGCTAACCTTACCTACTAAGCATCATGCTTTTATTTTTGGAGCAAGAAACACAGGAAAAAGTACGTTAATCACACAAACCTACCAATCCTTAGGGGCGCATTATTTTGATTTATTGGATTTAGACTTGGAATACCAATTGCAGAACCGCCCGAATGCTTTATATGAAATGGTCAAAGCACTTCCTACTACAAAACCTTATATCCTTATTGATGAAATTCAGAAAATACCTGCTTTGTTGAATGTGGTACACCGATTAACCAAAGATAAAGATCGTTATTTTATTATGACGGGTTCAAGTGCAAAGAAGCTAAAACGAGAAGGTGTTAATTTATTAGCTGGAAGAGCGTTCGTATATCATTTATTTCCATTGTCTTATCGTGAAATAGGGGAGCAATTTAATTTAGATCAAGCGTTGCATTGGGGGACGTTACCAGAAATTTATGCATGTGAGACTGAAAATGAAAAAAAACAATTCTTGATGTCTTATGCACATACTTATTTAAAAGAAGAAATTGGTGCTGAGCAATTTGTTAAAGATCTGATGCCTTTCCGGCGCTTTCTTGAAGTTGCAGCGCAATGTAATGGAAAAATTATCAATTACGCGGCAATTGCACGTGATACACATCTTGATGAGAAAACGGTAAAAGCTTATTTTTTGTTATTGGAAGATACGCTGATTGGCTATATGTTAGAGTCGTATCATGGCTCTTTGCGAAAAAGAGTGCATTCAAAACCTAAATTCTATTTTTTTGATACAGGAATTGTGCGCGCTTTGGCTCAACATTTATCTGTACCTCTTTTACCAAGTACTCATGCTTACGGCAATGCATTCGAGCACTTTTTTATCAATGAGTGCATCCGATTATCTTCTTATTATCAAAAGGACTATAAATTTTCATATTTACGCACAGTAACGGACCAAGAAATTGATTTAATTATAGAGCGCCCTGGCCAAACGACATTATTATTTGAAATTAAAAGTACCCGTGAAGTCTATCCAGAAATGTTAAAACCACTGATTCTTTTAAAAGATGAAGTTCCAAATGCTGAGGCATGTTGTGTTTCAAATGATCCTTATGCGAAAAAAATAGGTAATATTAGGGTCTTACCTTGGCAACAAGCATTGGAATTTATCTTTGAGATTTAATTCGCTCATCTATACGTGTCGTTAATGAGTTAATGCCCGTGGCGCAGTCATTCGATACCCTTTGCTTGTGAAGTTCATTTAAGTTAATCAAATTTTGTCAAAGATTGCTAAAACACCCCAATATCCATGATGAAGGCTCTACTTCTACATTAAAATCCTCTCTCAATTCTTCTTCTACCGTTTGCGCCTTACTGTCGATCATTCTTTTCATCATAACAGTACAACGGTAACCTGCATCACCATAAAATGCTTTAGAAAACAATCCAAATGCCGCGAGACTTGAAACTGTCGTTAAAGCCAAAGCAGTACCGCCTGAAATTGCACCAAATAAGGCGAGTCCTGGAGCAATCAAAGCAATGGCCAGCATACTATAGCTTAATGTAACCATAATATCGGTCGTTGAACTGTGTAATGACAATTGTTTTATTTGTTTTTTATACTCTGCAACAGTAATTCTAGGGTGACCTGAAGGTTTACCCGTAGGATCAAGCCCTAACACGTCACTAACTAAATTTAAAACTTGATGTACACCATGATACATTTTTGTATTGTAATCATTATCATCGTTAGCGCAGGCTTCTCTTATAGCTGTTTCTAGTGCATCCACTGAGTATATAATACAGTCCATATGATCCAAAAGTGTAGCGTGAGCATCTCGGCATCTATGGTATTGCTTGAGATTTTTTACGCGATGATAAGCCATAATGACAGCTTGCTTTCTGTCAAAATTTTCATATTCTGAGCTAAAGATCGCTTGGCTGAAATTTAAACTTTCCTTTTGATCATGGACGTATACAACGTTAATATTTTTTACCTGATCACAATGAATACATAAATTACTCGTTGACGTATTACTATAAAAAGCCGCTTTGTCATCTACTTCTATATCATAAATTAATGCTGACTTACTTTGAGACATGCGGTATTGTTCTGCTGCTTCTTTTGAAGAAAACACATCAATACTATATAAAGGGAAATATTGCATTGTTTTAGAAAATGAAGAGATTTGGCTGTTCTTTGAGTGGAAAACAACACCATATAATCTTTTCATATTAAGCCCCTATTATAAAGTAAAACAGCATGAATTATACTTTATAATTCGCAATAAATGAAAAACCAAAGAGGTCAAGACTCCAAAGCGAGTGACCCCGTTGGTTACGTGACATAAACTAATTAATTGAATTTAGAATTAGAAAATGACTGCAACAACTCGTCTTCATCATTCCCAGGTTCAGTAACCGTACTTCTTCTTTTACCTGTTGTTTTTGCAGGTACTATTACCGAAGATGTTTCAGAAATCGCCGCCTTGTATTTGTCTTCAAAGGCTTTAGCAAATTCGCTCAGCATTTCAGTCATAGCTTCAAAAGAATCCAACAATTCATTGTTGTTTTTTTCGGCAATTTTCAATCTTGCTTTTTGATCTCGGCTAAGATTAGTGGTAGGTCTTACTTCAAATAAAGTGGGATGTTTATTACGCATAAATTATCTCCATTATTGAGGTCGAAGGGGGGGTGAATTTTTGATTCATTATTATACCATTTTATTAAAATACACTCAATTAATAGGCTGTTTTGTTATTGATTACAATGTCTGAAATCGTTGGCTGAGCTTCTCTGCGCGCTGCAGAATGGCGGCAGTAAATGGGCTGGCCGTTATATTATTTTGAATCTTGTTTAGGATATGGATGGTCTCATCGCGTACCAAAGCGATGGATAGATTAGCTTCTGCAGCCATTTGCTCGATATGACGAGGAAACAAATGCTCAAAATCATATTTACTTCCCATTTTCATCGCCATTTTAGTAGAAAGACTGGCATAGTGCACCGTTGAAATCATATCGTAAAAAGGCGTCAGGCGAATCTGTTTTCCTTGATAAAGCAAAGAAAAATTTTTGCCATGTGCATCGTTGTTACCAATGATCACATTAAATAGTACCCCTTGTAATAATGCCTTGATATCAATGACAGGAACACTGGATACTTGCCTTATTAGCTTAAAACAATCACTCAACCCAGGCCCCCCTTCCCGCTGATATTTCATTTCCGAGGTAATGCCCAGGGCTTGGCAGAAATCTTCTTGATGTAAACGTTGAATACCCTTATCGGTGCTAATCCGATCATAGCGTTTTACCAATAAATAAGGCGTACCCTCTGTTTCCTGGATAGATGCTTCTACGGCATTTAAGCCAATTTTTCGAGCCAATTGCAAACAGAAACATTCATTTTCAATTAAGGAAGGAAAATCACGATTGATGGGTTTTAAAATATGCGTGCTCGGCGCCCCATCAATGGGAATAGCAATGTGCCCATCAACCATAGCGATCGCTAATTTATCCTGTGCCCCGGCCAAAGATAGACGCACGCCATCTTCTCCGGCTAACATCGGTTTTTGAACCATGGTTTGTAGGATGCTGGAGACGGCATTGTCATCAATAATACGATAACTGGGTTTTAAATCATTGAGAGCTGATGGTGCTGGTAATAAGCTGACAGCGCCAGCGCATTCTCCACCAATCGCGGATAACAAAGCAAAATCGTTTTTTTCACTAAAACCCAATTGCCGTGCAATCGATACACGCAAATGCGCTTCAGGCAAAATACCACTAAAAAAAGGTCGACATTGCCTCGCTGTATAAGGTTTATTATCTAAAGGCAGCGACTGAGATAATGGCGGATTTTTTTTATCTTGCAGATAGTGCTCGTTATAAGCAAATAGCATGTCACCATGCTTATCCATACTCAATTGGCCAGTCAAAATTTGGTTTAGATAGACATCTAGTTTAGATATCGTCACTTTCTATCTCCGCATGAGTCAAATGGATCTGAATACCGAGTACTTGTAATACCTGCAATACCTTTCCAATTTGGCAAGTGGCTTTGCCTTTTTCCAATTCAATAATAAAACGTAATCCCGTGCCAGCCGTTAAAGCTAAATCACTTTGAGTGACACCTAGTTTTTTACGAAATGTGCGAACGAGTTGTCCAATATTTTCAGTAGATTGAATCATATGATGGCTTTATAAGTTCCCGTACGGGAAGTTTAGGCGTTATTTTAAGAAAAATCCACAAAATAATCCCTTTCGGGAATAAATTTCTGGTTTTTAGCATTTCAATACAAAATGTTACCGATCGGGAACTGTAATCCAGAACGGTCAGGACTTACGCTTTTAAACCAGCTTAATAGGACGACGAATCACTATTTTACGCTGCAATACGCGCTTTTTAAGTAAATAAGCGATTGCTGAATAGACACAAAACACCATGGCCATGCCATAAAAAAGCATTAATTCTGGAACACCAGCTTGATATAAGCCAATCCCAGACAAACCAATCAACAAAGCACTACCACTCAACAAAAAGACTATTTGTTTAGGAGAACAATTCATTTGCAAACATATATGATGAATATGGCGTCTATCCGCTTGAAATGCTGGAACACCGCGCACTTTGCGATTAATCATCAAATGCAATGTGTCCATCAAGGGCAAAGCCACTAACCATAACATCAAAGCAGGTGGGTAACCATCCGGTCTCTGCGTCAACCGCACACACAACCAGGCCAACAGCAATCCAATCAAGGTGCTGCCCGCATCACCTAAAAAAACCTTATATTTTTCAATGATTTTTGCCGGAAAATTGAATAACAAAAACGCCAACAATGTCCCCATAAAGGTCACAATAATCATAACTTCCATTGTTAAATGACTTTGCAGTGCTAAAAACAACATCAGACCTAGTTCCACCAAACTCACACAAGCAGTCAATCCATCCGAACCATCCATCATATTCACAGCATTGATAATGCCAACCACCGCAAAACTAGTAAAAAACAAACTACCCCACCCTAAAAAAATTACGCCTGTACCCAATAAATTTCCAAGCTGAACAATCGCCGTCTCACCAAAAAAAGCTATCATGGTAATGACGACCAAATGCATAATAAATCGAGAACTAGCGCGGAGATGAAAGCGATCATCTATGCCAGAAATAATACTTAAAACTACGCCCGCCAACCAAAATATACAATAGGCTTTGTTATAGATCATAGTGGGTAATAAGATGATGCTAAACCCAAGAAAAATGGCTAAGCCACCGACCAAGGGCACTGAATTGCTGTGCTTTTTACGCCCGCCCGGATTATCCACCAAACCCAATTTAAAGCTCAGAGGTCGGAATAAAAACAATAATATGAGCGTGACAGTAAAACTTTTGAGCAACAAAAAAGGAAGCTGGTCTAATACGGTAATCGGCATTGGGTACACCTGAAGGTGAAAAATGAAATATTGACGTCATAAACTTGTGAAAAAATTATCTCATATTTGCTCAGAAAAACCCATGCTTCAAAAAAAACTCTTGCACAAAACAATACTGCTTAAGTGTCACACCCCACACTGTGTGCCCGTTTTTTTTATATAGAAACAATATTAAAAACATGGTGATTAATGTTTTTATTTTCAGCTCTTTTGAAGTACAATTGCCAAAGCTTTATCAAACGAATGTATCTATTCACCATAATCTTAGACGGTAGGTTAAATATCGGATTTGGGTGCCCATTGAATAGTTACAAGCGAACCTATTCATGTTCATTGAGTAGTCAAGGATGCCGATTTATTCGGAGATTCGCATTTATAGAATCGGATTAAGCAACATAACTAGTAACTCCCAGACACGTCATCCTAAACGCAGTGACGGATCTCTTGAAGATGGCACTGTGCTTATTTCAGAGATCCGTCACTGCGTTCAGGATGACATACCTGGGGTAACCAAAAACTTTATATTAATAACAAGGTAATATTTATGATTAATTCATCTGAAATGAGTGTCGACTTTCATGCCGCAGCCCTAGAACGTGGGCAGATTTCTCCGATAAAAATTGATCCAAGCATATCGAAAATTTATTCTTTTAAACAATACATTTATTCATGGATGGCCCTTGATGAGCTCATTAAAGAGCTAAAAAAACAACCGCGCGATACGTTTGATCCAGAGAATGATCGGTTGGAACGACTTTCTATACGGTTCGTGGTTGATAAAATGGGCAACCCTTGGTTTGCCCTTGAGGGAGAAGAAAGCGGAAGTACGCCCGTTCATAGCCAAATGGTAAATGAAGATGTGGTCCTTACAGCAGGAAATTTAGTTTTTTCAGAGGATTATGAAACCATCATTGAAATCACGAATAAAAGTGGACATTATCTTCCAGAATTTAAAACCATGGTTTTTTTCACTCAAATATTATTTGCTTTAGAAGCAGATCCTAGGTTTTATTTAAGGATCGCGCCAGAAATAAAAGTTGTCAGATATGCACGGCAATCTAGCTTTATTCCTGATCCAATATCGCATATTACTTTACCCAAAGAAGCGTTACGTAATGCTTTGCCCGTTGATTTGACGCCACTAATACAGCATTATCCTTTTGCAAAAATTCGCACAGCTGCTGGCGTACAAAGTGTGTTTGATTCATTTAAAGATTATTTTGACCACAAAAATCTTAAATCAAATGCAGGCCATTCATTATCTAACGATAACGTTATGTTCAGACCATCCACTAGTATTAAGACTAAAAACCGCAGATCTTTGCAGCCATTCAATGACAGTGCACAAATGATTAGTTCGTATCATCGACTCACAGATTTTGGTCTATTCCGAACGACCTCGATGACATCTGAAAAAAGAAGCAATGATGCGTTGAATCAGAACAAGCGTGATATGACTAATTTACTCCCATCAAGCATGTTACAAGGCCATCCTACCTCACCTCAAATAACTGCATCTCATAATGCAATACTCGCTGGTTCACCCGGTGATGCAAAAAAAATAAGATTATTTTCTGAACATGAACATCTGGAAAATACTAGCTCTACAACTGCAACATTGGTGCTATAGAGCAAAATGACTGGGTCCCGCGGACATGCCGCGGGACGTAGGGATATTAAAAATAGAGCATCGCGTTAAACTTATTTATTCCGATCGATACTCTTTCTTTTCTGCCATTTATTCTGCTGCTGCATTCCTGGCTTTTTGATAGCAGGGCTCGGTGAATGCGATACGGGTACCGTATGATTGGGTTCAAAATCATCGATTTCGACTCGGTTAAGTCGATGCTTTAGAACCTTTTCAATATTGTGTAATTGCATAGACTCATCTGCAGACACTAATGAAATCGCCAAACCCTCATGTCCTGCGCGCCCTGTCCGACCAATTCGATGGACATAGTCTTCAGGAACTTGCGGCAAATCAAAATTAATCACCAATGGTAATTGCTCAATATCAATGCCTCTGGCTGCAATATCAGTGGCCACTAACACAGAAACTTTACCCGATTTAAAATCATGCAACGCTTTCAAGCGTTGAGGTTGACTTTTATTGCCATGAATCGCCAAAGCGCAAATATTAGCTGCGGCCAAGCCTTTGACCAACTTATTAGCACCATGTTTGGTCCGCGAAAACACCAAAGTTTGTTGCCAATTTTTTTCTTGGAGCAAATGACACAGCAAATCGGTTTTTCGTGCTTTATCCACAGGATGGACAATTTGTGTGACCTGAGCTGCGGCAGTATTCCGGACACCGACTGCAACTTCTACAGGATCTTTGAGTAACCCTTTGGTTAATTGGCGAATCGAATCTGAAAAAGTCGCAGAAAATAATAAATTTTGGCGGACACGCGGTAAATGTCCAATAATGCGTTTGATATCGTGGATAAAACCCATATCCAACATCCGATCCGCTTCGTCCAAAATCAACGTTTCAATCTGCTCAAACCGAATGGCATTTTGCTGATAAAGATCTAATAATCTACCCGGCGTAGCCACTAATATTTCAACCCCGCCACGTAAAATCATCATTTGAGGATTGATTTTGACCCCGCCATAAACCACCGCTGAACGCAAAGGCAGGAACTCACTGTATTCCACAATCGAAGCGTGAACTTGCGCTGCCAACTCGCGCGTCGGTGTCAGAATAAGCGCTAGTGTATGATTACCCTTCGCTTTAGGCTTTTGCATCAGCCGCTGAATTAATGGCAACGCAAAGGCGCCAGTTTTTCCAGTACCTGTTTGCGCGGATGCCAAAACATCGTGACCTTTTAATATCACGGGAATAGCTTGCTGTTGAATAGGAGACGGGGATTCATATCCCTGCTTACGAATAGCTTGCAATAAAGGCTCGGCTAAACCGAGTTGTTCAAAATTCATATAAGGTGATCTCTATGGTAGGCCAAAGTGGCCAAATTAAAATTATCAGGACTTACTTAACGTCCCTGATTATAACAAATTGTTCAATAAATAACAATTTATGTTTTTGTGTCTCACGCCATCCGGAGCGTCACTGCCATTAAGTTAAGACCTCAGCCTACGTCCCGCGGCTTGTCCGCAGGACCTAGGCGAAAGGTGAAAGGTGAAACTCTTAACTTAATGGCAGCCATCCTGAGCGTAGCGAAGGATCTCTAATTCACTAAGTTTGCACATAATTCTAGAGATCCTTCGCTACGTTCAGGATGACGCACCTAGCAAGCTGTGTTTTTTATCAGGTTATGCTCGGATACACACACCAGAATAATGATTGAAATTAACTCAATATGACCTATACTTAAACAGTAAACACTTTTTAAGGAGCAGTACATGGACAAATTAACCATCAAATCCAGTCTCATTATCGCATCATTGGGCATCATCATGCTAAATTCTGAGGTTGTTGCTTTCGGTAATCCTTGTCAAGGCATTGCAAAAGCTTGTATGCAGGAAGGGTATTCTAAAGGAGCGCAACCCCCCCACCGTTTGATATTAGACTGTGTAAAACCCGTGGTCGAAAACAAAAAAACCGTATCATACGATGCTACAGATGAAGAAAAGCAACAATGCGCACAGATGATAGCACAAAAAATGCAACAACAATAAAATCATCATTTTTCAAGCCCCGTTCGGGCCGAGGAGTCATGCAGCCCGAACGGAGCCTATCATGCAAGACATGTTTGTGAATAGAAGCAGCTCAAAAATTTACAGCTCTGGAATCAACCCCGCTATATAACCCAGTTTGGCAGCAGCATGCTTCATCACATGCTTCGCCAGTGTTTCAACAATACGCGAACCTGCTTTGCCATCCCCATAAGGACTAACTGCTTGACTCATTTGCTGATAATGACTGGGGTTTTTAAGTAAACGCGTGGTTTCAAACACGATTTTATCTACCTCATTGCCGACTAATATCACTGTACCCGCTTCCAACGCTTCGGGCCGTTCGGTTTTCTCACGCATCAGCAATACGGGTTTACCCAAAGAAGGCGCCTCCTCTTGAATTCCACCAGAATCCGTAATCACCAAATAACAAGTCTGCATCAAATAAACAAAGGCTAAATAATCAGTAGGATCAATTAAAAAAACAGTCTTGATCTCAGCCAAATAGGCATGAACCGCGGGTTGCGCACTGGGATCCACAGGGTAAACAATATCTATTTCTGGAAATTTCTGCGCAATTGCACGTAATGCTTCACAAATATTTCGCAATCTCTGCTCCCCATTTGCGCACTTAGGTCCTGTGACCAATATCATTTTGCGTAATGGGCTAAGATAGGAAAATTGTTCACGTAATTGTACTTGAAGATCTGAATGCAACCGAATATGGGTTAAAGTATCAAAGAGCGCATCCATAACAGTACTGCCTGTCACATAAATAACGTCACTCGCAATCCCTTCGCGCAACAAATTATGCCGCGCCGAAAACGTAGAGGCAAAATGCACATTTGCCAAATGCCCCACTAATTTCCTATTCGCCTCCTGTGAGCGAGGCAAATAATGATCGCCAGAACGCAAACCAGCCTCGATATGCCCAATTGGGATATGAAAATAATAAGCGGCTAGCGCTGCAGCCAATGCTGTAACAGTATCGCCAACTACCAACACATAATCAGGTCGATTTTTCTCAAAATAATCGCTTAGTATCAATAATATTCTAGCAGTAAGACGCGAAACATCTTGATTGACCATCATCATATTCCAACGATGATCGGGTCTGATATCATAGAGATCTAATACTGACTGCATCTTATCTAACTGCTGCTCTAGCACCCCAACTTGATTATAAAACCGCGGATCCAGGTTTAAGCATTTGATAACGGGCACCATTTTTATGGCTTCAGGACAGGTGCCAAAAATACATAATGTATTTATCTTCATATGAAAATCCATTTTCAAATTAAATGCCCTTCTATAGAACAATAGCGAATAAGTGAAAATCAAGCAAGTATGTCTCAATGGCTACCCAAGTATTTCACAACTTATCCACAAGATATCCCCCTAGTTATCCTCTTGCTATCTCCTAAAAAACACACTATATTGTGTTTAATAGCGATTATTTATCTATATGTAGTGTTTAGTGCTTACATACCTTTTTGGAGAAACCATGTCAACCATTTTAGAACCTGCGCCGATTACGGCCGTACCTGTTAACCAATATGAACTTAATGCCAATGCGCCAGGTACGCTAAAAACCATTAAGCGCAATGGAAAAGTTGTTTCTTATGATGATAATAAAATCTCAGTCGCGATCACCAAAGCTTTTATCGCTATCGAAGGCCCTAATGCTGTTGCATCGAATCGCATTCGCGAACAAATCACTGCATTGACTCAGCAGGTTACCAACGCATTCAGACGACGCATGCCTTCTGGTGGTAGCATGCATATTGAGGACATTCAGGATCAAGTAGAATTAGCCTTGATGCGCAGTGGTCACAATAAAGTGGCCCGTACTTATGTTTTATATCGCGAAGAACGCCGTAAAGCTCGTGACTCTGCCAATCAAAAATTGGATAAAGATTCTTCCATCAAATACGTGACCATGCCAGATGGTACCGTTCAACCATTGGATCTAGCGAGACTAGATATTATCGTCAACGAAGCGTGTCGTGATTTGGAGCAAGTCAAAGCAGACCCTATCATCAAAAATGCATTGCGCAATTTATATCAACAAGCCAGTTTGGCGGATGTGCATAAAGTGTTGATTATGGCAGCACGTACTCTTATAGAAACAGAACCTAATTATACCTATGTGAGTGCCCGCTTATTGCTAGATAGTATGCGTACCGAAGCATTGACTCATTTATCGATCCAAACTGAAGCGACTTTTGATGAAATGACGCAACTGTATCCCGCTTATTTCAAAACGTATATCGCCAATGGCATTGAGCAAGGTATTCTCGATCCCAAATTAGCTGAGTTCGATCTCGATAAATTAGGCCAAGCTTTATTGCCATTACGGGATATGCAATTTACTTATTTGAGTTTACAGACCTTATATGATCGTTATTTTATTCATCAAAACGGCGTGCGTTATGAATTACCACAAGCATTTTTCATGCGGGTCGCTATGGGATTAGCAACCCGTGAACAAGATAAAAATGCCAGAGCCATTGAGTTTTACACATTATTATCCTCCTTCGATTATATGGCTTCCACCCCAACGTTATTTAATTCCGGAACTGTTCGCCCACAATTATCCAGTTGTTACCTCACCACCGTGCCTGATCATTTAGATGGTATTTACTCTGCTTTAAAAGACAATGCTTTATTGTCCAAATTTGCAGGAGGCTTAGGCAATGACTGGACACCTGTCCGCGCTATGGGTTCGCACATCAAAGGGACCAATGGCAAATCACAAGGTGTTGTGCCCTTCCTCAATGTGGCCGATGCAACTGCAGTTGCCGTCAATCAGGGTGGCAAACGCAAAGGTGCGGTATGTGCTTATTTAGAATGCTGGCATATGGATGTAGAAGAATTCCTAGAATTACGAAAAAACACAGGCGATGATCGCCGCCGTACCCATGACATGAATACAGCGCTGTGGATCCCAGATTTATTTATGAAACGCGTATTTTCAGACGGCGATTGGACTTTGTTTTCGCCTAATGACGTGACCGATCTTCATGAATGTTACGGAAAACCATTTGAGTCGGCTTATTTAGCTCATGAAGAGGCCGTACGTACAGGAAAAATCAAACACTATAAAACCCTTTCGGCTACCAAGCTCTGGCGCAAAATGCTGTCTATGTTATTTGAAACTGGACATCCTTGGTTAACCTTCAAAGACGCGTGCAATCTACGTTCACCACAACAGCACGCTGGAGTGATTCATAGCTCAAATCTATGTACTGAAATCACGCTCAATACGTCAGCTGATGAAATCGCCGTCTGTAATTTGGGGTCCGTGAATTTGCCAGCTCATATTGTAGCAGGTAAATTAGACACCAAAAAACTACGTCGCACCATCACGACTGCTGTACGTATGTTGGATAATGTCATCGACATCAATTATTACTCCGTGCCACAAGCACGCAACTCCAACCTCAAACATCGACCAGTCGGCATGGGTTTAATGGGCTTTCAGGATGCACTGTATGCTTTAAAATTGGATTATGCATCTCCGGAGGCAGTAGAATTTGCCGATACATCCATGGAGGTGATCTCTTATTATGCCATCGAAGCTTCTTCAGCTTTGGCCAAAGAGCGTGGTTTGTATCCCAGTTATGAAAACTCTTTATGGAGCAAAGGGATTCTACCCATTGATTCCATTAATATTCTACAACAAGCACGCGGCAAGTACCTTGAGCAAGACCGCAGTCAAAAATTAGATTGGGAAGCGTTACGCGTTGCCGTACGTACGCAAGGTATGCGTAATTCCAATGTGATGGCGATTGCGCCCACTGCAACGATTTCTAATATTTGTGGTGTCTCACAATCGATTGAACCTACTTATCAAAATTTGTATGTCAAATCGAATTTATCTGGGGAATTTACCGTGATCAATCCTTATTTGGTTGATGATCTGAAAGCCCTGAAGCTTTGGGATGAGGTCATGGTCAATGATCTCAAATATTTCGATGGCAGTGTCCAACCCATCAGTCGTATTCCGGAAGATCTCAAACGCCGGTATGCCACTGCGTTTGAAATAGACCCTATGTGGTTAGTTGAATCAGGTTCGCGTCGCCAAAAATGGATTGACCAAGCACAATCTTTAAATATCTATATGGCGAAGCCTTCCGGAAAGAAACTTGATGAATTGTATCGTCAAGCTTGGTTACGAGGCTTAAAAACCACTTACTATTTACGGAGTACTGGCGCATCCAACGCAGAAAAATCCACGATCACAGATGGGGCTTTGAATGCCGTGAAATCTGAGGCACCTATAGAGCCTAAGTCGTGTTCTATTCTGGATCCAGATTGCGAAGCATGCCAATAAGCGCTTGTTATTCCCGCGCAGGCGGGAATCCATGTATAAATTTGGCATTATGCCTAATTTGAGGACGGATTCCCACCTACGTGGGAATGACACAACAATAAGAACATTATATATATAAACACAAAAAATTCAGGAGAAATTATGAGCGAAGCTGCCACTGCAGACCGACACACCACCCCCAATATGACTGGTCTAGAAACCATTGAAATGGGCGCAGACCGCATTCATGTGGATGATAAAAAAATCATCAACTGCCGTGCCGATCTCAACCAACTAGTCCCGTTTAAATATACATGGGCTTGGGACAAATATTTGACTGCTTGCGCTAATCACTGGATGCCCAATGAAATCAGCATGAGCTCTGATTTGGCTTTATGGCGTGATCCAAAAGGATTAAGCGAAGATGAGCGCTTGATTATTTTACGTAATTTGGGCTTTTTTTCTACCGCAGATTCTTTGGTCGCCAATAATCTGGTTTTAGCGGTCTATCGGCATATCACCAACCCAGAATGCCGCCAATATTTATTGCGCCAAGCATTCGAAGAAGCTCTGCATACCCATGCGTATCAATACATCATTGAAAGTTTGAGCTTAGATGAATCGGCGGTATTTAATATGTATCGCGAAATTCCTTCTGTAGCCAGTAAAGCCTTGTGGGCACTACCCTTTACGCAAAGTTTGTGTGATCCGACTTTCCAGACCGGTACACTGGAAAACGATCAGCGTCTGCTGCGTGATTTGATTGCTTTTTATGTGGTCTTCGAAGGTATTTTCTTTTATGTTGGTTTCACCCAAATTCTATCGATGGGTCGCCGGAATAAAATGGTGGGCACTTCTGAGCAATTCCAATATATTTTGCGTGATGAATCGATGCACATGAATTTCGGTATCGATGTAATCAATCAAATTAAAATTGAAAACCCGCAGTTATGGACCAATGAATTCAAACAAGAAATCATTGCCTTAATTAAAGAAGGCGTAGCATTAGAATATCAATATGCGCACGATACCATGCCACATGGCATTTTAGGCATGAATGCGGAAATGTTCGAAGAGTACATTTATTTCATCGCTAACCGCCGCTTTAATCAAATTGGCCTACCCGAGCAATATCCTGGTGCCGAGAATCCCTTCCCCTGGATGAGCGAAATGCTGGATCTCAAAAAAGAAAAAAACTTCTTTGAAACCCGTGTTATTGAGTATCAAGCAGGTGGGACTCTGAGCTGGGAAGACGAGTAGTTCAACGCCACATACACATCCTCACTTAACTTGATGTCATCCCTACGTAAGTGGGGATGTGAATTCATAAGCAAAATGCAATATCAATTAGAGTCTGACTTACGCAAAATTCAGTTAATAAATCCTTAATATTCGACACGTACAGTATTGCCTATACTGATAGTCAGGTTCGGAAGATATGGTAGTGCAGTATGAGTTATCCCAAGCAACAGCGAAGCAAGCGCCATTATTTAATTATGTAGATATCCACCATATTTTGACCAGCAATTTAGGATTACGTCTTAGTCATCGTCCTGACGAAATCACAGACGGCGGATTTGGTGACACGATTCCTTTGTCACATTTGGGCGGTGCAAAAGAATCTATCCAATTCGTGACGCTCAGCGCGTTAATCCTGAGAAATCCTAATCTAGACCCCCTGATTCGACAACAACATCTTCAGACATTAAACCAAATTTTTGAAACCTTCGCAGGTCACGACCACGAAAACTTTAAATATGCCCCAGCACTCATGCTGGTTTATGCTTCTTTATTAAACATTAGTTCGGTGCAGCTCGATCCCAAACTTTTCGAACGACGTTTACCCGAAAATGAAGAGGGTATAACACTGGTTAAATTTGGTAATTTAACCACCTCACCCATCGTCCCGAACAACGACCACATTTGATGCGCAGAAGAGCGTTGAGCTGTCGTAACTAGACACTGCGATTCTTCGTCCTCAGCGACTTGTTGGATCTCCGCGGTCTCTAATTCGAGAAAACCTGTTGCTGCTATATTTAAAGAAGCCTTCGGCGAGGCTAAGGGCGGGATCACATCATTCGGAAACCTATCTACAGGAGGAGTTTGCTTCAACATTTCAGCATACATCTTATACACCCATGGCGTAACAAACATCGCAAAAAATGCGCCTGAGACCCATAACACAGTAAAACCAAACAATACATAATTAACCACTAATAAAAGTGCATACGTAAGGATAAGTTGCGTCACTTGTAAATTGAGTATCACCCTCCATAATGGCTGCAGCGTTACAGGCTGTTCAATAGCTGATTTGCGTTGCAAATTTGCATCAAAGGCTTGTAAATCTTCGATGCGCAAAGTGAATTTATGTTTAATATTGCGGTAAGCAAGTTGCGACTCTTGTGCAATCCGTTCATGATTATCTTGGTAATCGCGCAATTCACGCATTGGCGTTTGAATGTCCGCTGGCAACAAATCAGTTTCTGTGCGCAACCACAGAGTTAGTTTAGAAAAATCAGCCTCAGGGGGTAATTGATTTAAAAACTCATTAAATCGAGGATGCGCCAACGCTTTGATGATGCCCAGTAATTGAGGCAAAGTACACTCTTTAAAAACTTCAGAAAATCTTGGCGGCAGTGCTTGAATCTTCTGCAACATATCGGCATGCTCATCCGGATCCATAATCTGTTTGACCACATTCGATTGTAACAACTCGATAAAAATCGTCATCATAATTTCAGGTCGTTTGAGCTCAGAAGCGGCTAAATGGCGATAAGGTTCTAAAGCCTTCATCAGATCAGGCAGAAATTGAAATACCGTCTCGCCTGTTTCGGGTGATTCAAACATTTTATTGACGAGTAATTGAATCGCTTTGTTCTTAAAGACCGGTGCAATATCTTGCAACAACTCATCAATCGTCATGGTTTTCAGATCTTTCTTGAACAGCACAACGACAAATTTAGTCAAATCAGCAAAGGCATCATCCAAGCCAATCAAGACCTGGACCATCGTAGATTCTGAATCTGCAAACCAACGCTTAACCATAGTTTTTATCCACGATAGCACCGTAGGCAATACAAACCGCGTAATAATAAAGGGTATGGGACCGGCAACAAACGCAGACCCCCAAGTAATCCATGCGAACGCAGAAAAGATCATGCTAATTCTGCTCAACCAATTTTGGATCCAAGGAATATTGAAATTGGGTAAGGCCAAATCATCCCAGCGTTTTTGCGCAATTTGAGTCTTCGTTTCTTCCAAATAATTTAATACAAAATCTTTGCATTGTTGAATAATATCAGTGCTAAAAATTTGGCCAATCATTGCACCGACCGCTTTGACCACCCTATCATCCGAGCTATCTACAATACCACGTTGCACGTTCTCAACCGCACCATTCCACTCAAACTCTTGAATCATTTCTTTGATATGATCAATTTCAGCAACCACTTTGGGTATTTTCAAAATCTCTCGTCTTTCCAAAGTTTGCGCAGTTGCGACTCTAAGACTACAGTCACCGTCAAAATAAGGTTGAAACTCAGAAAGAACATCTTCGCTCACTGTCCAGCATTGCACCATGAGCTGATTCCCTGCCACACGCCAACCGCTGGATAAGACATCACTGACAGCAGATAAATCCCGCACCTTGAGTTGCCCGGGTAACGGTGCGGTTTGCAATGGGTCTACAGCAATCAATGGTTCAATCGCTTGAAAATTTTGCAAATCCTGATCGGCAATGAGTCGGTCTAACGCAGTTTGATATAAGCCCACCAATTGACGCATAAACGTTTCTTTTTGCTCTAGAGTCAAAACAGCCTGCGTCCCTAAAAGTTGCGTATACAGTTTTTCAGATTGTTTATTAAAATCACGCAAAGCTTCCAAAAACGTTTTCTCAGCGATCAGCGTTGCATAAATGCCTTGTTGATCCGCTAAAATCCGATCAGCAGCTTGACGTACAGCCAGAAAATAGTTCGTGACGACGTGATAACGCATGACTTCTAAAAATCGAGTTTTTAAGCGTTCTTGTTGACGTTTTAAACCAATGATACGCTGATGCGCTTTAAATCGCTCAGCAGAATCAGCAATATCTGCCATAGCCGGATCCAAGTCTTCTGCGCAAATGATATGGCAATATTGGCCAGGCTTTCCATTACGCGCAACGCGGCCTTCCAACTGAATCGCATCACTTTCCGTGATATCTGCGGCAGTGTTTATCTCACAAATCCCTTGTACATAGAGGGATTCAAAGTCAGTCCCACGCGTCAAACTCAGTGTCGTTATCGTGACGATATTGTCTTGACCAGCGCATTCTACAATGTCCTTTTCCGAACGCGAAGCATCTTCGTAACCGGTATAACTTTGTAATACCAAATCAGCGGCAGAAGCCTGAATGTATTGCTGCAATTCAAAGACAGCTTTGGGGGAATCCGCAACCAGCAAAATAGGTTGACCAGGTTTTTTAACCCGTTCTTCACGAATTCTTTCTAATACTGTCGTATGCTGTTCAACTCGAGTCTCAGCGATGACTGTCCCAATATTTTCACTCAAATCGGAATGAAAAACCGGATAATAATAAGCTTGCAAACCATTTTCTTGAGAAAATTCGCGCAATTCAATCTTTGAACCTGGGGTACCCGTCCAACCAATCACCAAAAGATAAGAATCAAAGAAATTCTTAGCACTGATAATCATTAGCGTTTCAGTAATAGCCTCTTCACTATAAGCATACGCACCCTTTGCAAGCTGTTCACTCAGCATCTTATGCAGTAATTGCTGCACCCCCTCGGAATAACTCACTGAGGGTTCAGGACGTTTGGTCCCCACATTCAAAATAGGCGCAGCATATTGCTCCATTTTTTTCAGGTGCTGCCGGACAATCGATAAATAATCCACGCTGGCTTGGAGCGCTTCTGGCATCCGCGCCGAGTTCAACAAAATATTTAATGTTTCTTGCGGAATTTTTTCCACAAATTGCGTCAATTTTTTATCTGCATTCTTTCGGCAAAAATAAGTCTTGAAATTATGAACGTCATCCAGTTCATCACAATTGTTCTTGAGGAAAATGTCCTCATCGCTCACAAACACCAACAATTCACTGAATACCACCGACCAAGATTTCAAATCGGAGTAAATAGGATCTAAAACCCCAGCTAAACGATATTGAATCGTAGTCGTCAATACGGCATCAATTTCGTCGCATAATAAAGCCACTCGCGTGGGAAGTGTTTTTTTCTTCAATGCCATATTGGCCCGGAAAAAACTAAAATTGGCTGGGGTTGAATGGTGAATCCCCCCATCTATATAAGCCGAACGCGGACTATTCGGCAGGATCACATCTTTAGCAGTAGGAACACCGAGATACTCATAAAAAAGTTTGAATTTACGTAAAGCAGTTTCCGCCAAGGCGATGTTTTCCGTGGCGATATCGACTGACAAACCTTCCGCACATAACATCACCGCACGCAGTTCTGAAATAATTGATTTGCCACCGCCCGTTTTGACTTCCTGAATGGTGCTATCCGGATCATCCAAACCGTGTAACTCACATAAAATTTGTGTATTTTGCGGAAATTTTTTCGTGGTACGATAATGCGTTTCACAAGATAACGCGAGCAATGCCAACCGATAAGCATGTTTTTTCTCGGCACACAGTGTAGCATCACGCAATTTGGCGCTGAATAGTTGATACACTGTTTTACACTGTTCTTCATCCAATTGATGGATGGTAAGAGGCTGGTCTTCTCCTTGCCCATTCTTCGCGATGAACACCGGATTTTTCAACATATAAGACATCATAATCTGATAGTCTGCGAGCAATTTAGCTTGCTCTTCTGATGCAAGAGGCTCATCGTCCGCCTCCTCTCTCATCGATTTCTTGCGAATTTTCGCTATTTTTTTCGCAACATCTTGCGGCTCATAAACAAAACGCTGCAAATTCTCACCATACAAATCCTGTTCTAAGCGCTGCATTTCTTGCTTAAGATTGGGGCTATGTAATATGGCTCGGATGCGAACCGCATCAATTTGATATAATGACGTTAAACGCGCCAATAGTAACAAATCCGGTTTGGGATGCGTGTTGCATTGCATTAAGATTTGGACCATCGTCACAGCAGAGTTAGGCGCGTAAATATGCAATGCTAATTGAGATAATGCGGCAGATTGTTCTAAATCGTACAAACGAAGAAGTTCATAAACCTCAGAAAAATCCGTTCGAGGATTATCCCGCCAAATCACAGACAACAGTGTCAAATCCACTGCCGTATCCGCTAGCACCGCCGCCAAACCTTGTAATTGTTGGACCAACAAAGGATATGCCAAGAAAAAAGGAATCTCTTCTTGCTGCCAAGGACAATGCGCTAATAAGGTTTTCAGCGTTTTGCCTGCCTCAGACCCTTCGACATGAACCAATTGTTGCGACAAATACAATAGCCGCATGAGCCATTCTGGCTTGGCAGATGTCATATACGCCGTACACAAAACTGGCAATAGTTCTTGAAAATGCGCCTCAGAAGTCAGTAACTCCGGAACCTGCGTCAATGCATCGAGGAAGGTCTGCATCAGTTTCGATTGATAATGTTCTGAATTGCGCTGTTGCGCAATCAAGTGCAAAATTTGCAAACCTGTTTTTAAATTTCTATGTTGACCCAACAGCCCTCTGACCGGTTCTGACAAGAGATCATAATCTTCTTCCAAAGCCCATTCGCTAAAATCTGTCACCAAAGTTTCTAAGTCAACCAAATTATGAATAAATTGATCAATGCTCATCTGTGGAAGAAAATGTTCTAACCAGTAAAATAAAAACTCTTTCTTTGGTCTCAATATTTGTTGGTCAATAGTGTAGTTTCGATTGTAGGCTGTTGCCGCAAAAGTTTCTTTAATTTTTGCCACGACCAGGCCAATTAAGATATTCGGAGAGTGATTAAAAATATGCGCGGACTTCTTCAATTCATCTTGATGAACCAAGAAAAATTTCGCCAAACTCTGCATGGAAAATTTCTTCTTAAATACCACTGGAATCGTTTCAAAACTAGGGGCCAGACTCAAACCAAACCAACACAAACCCTGTTCTAACGAGGATTCTTCTGAACGATATTTATTATAAAAACCCCATAAGCTGTAATGATTTTTTTCAGCTTTTTCTAATTTTATTGCCTGCAACCCAAGACAAAAATCTTGCACACAGGTCAAAATAATTTCATGAAACTCATCATTAATCTTAGTATGCATAATTTGGGTAGGATCTTGTTTGATCCTAGCCTGCGTTACTTCTGGTAAATAATCGTTATTAGGCGGGATATAGTCTTTTCGCAAAAGATAATTCACAAAATCTTGATATAACGTTTTGCTATCGATGTGTTGCGTGTAATGGGCTCCCGTTTTAGTTAATATAAAATAGCCCCAAAGCATGTGCCTAAAATAAACATAAGTTGTATCAGTTTGCTGATTTTTAAACTGATGTAATTGTCGATAAAAATCAATCGGCTCTCGTAGCGTTTGACAGCCTAAATAGCGAAATATTTTGATGCGAAATGTGTCATAAACTCCCGTATCCACGAGGCATTGCTCATTCAACAACGTTTTTAAATCTTGGGCAGAGAACTGATACGACGATTTATAGCAATCAGCAAGATGATAGGTATCTCCTTTTTCACACATCAGTCGTAATTGCATGATATCTATGGCCATTTCTTTGGTAACGACGCCAAAATCATTGTTGCAACCCGCATGCACAGCTTCGGTAACTAATAAAGAAACGTCTTCCCATTCTCGCAATTGCTCTGTCAACGTATCGCGTCGAATAGCATTTGCGATCATGTTCTCGAAACCATCCAAAATAGTCATAGCCTGACACACCGGAGCTATCACCAAACCCCGTTTGGGGCAAATGACCTTATCGACAAATAACCGCATACACTGTTCCACAGCTTCGCGATCACCTTTGTAATATCGATAAATTTTGGCATCGACCCGTTGCCAAAATTTTTGCAAGGTTTTTAAATCAATTTGTTGTATATCAATAGCTTGTTTGCTGGTGTAGAGCAAAAAATGATGGGCAAATGTTTCAAATGGTGGCCAATCTGCTGAATCAAGACCAATCGGCGTTCTTTGCGCTACAGTCAAAAATAAATGCGGAGGTAAGTCCCCCCACGAACCAATATGTTTGTGAGACGAAGAATCCTGAATTTTTTCAACAATAGTCTGCAAACGGCCGTGCTTTTGCTGCAATAAATCCGCAACAACATCAACCGTAAGCGCATAGTCAAAATAAATTCTACGGAAATTTTCCAACAAGGCACGCTGCTCTAATGCAGTCAATAACAACAAAAATTGTTCTGCATGATGGCGATAGCCTGACACAATCGGATATAAGATAATTTTACAATGATCGCGAGTCAAGGTTGGAAAAGATTCTAAAAATCTAGTAAAAATAGAAAAATCAGCACTGGGGCAATGGAGACGAAATAAGATCCGCAAATAACGACGAAAACGCGCTTCATCATTCAGTGTTGCTGTACAGTCAGGCTGAAAGACTGTCACCAAATATTGCAGCGTCTGTTGCACCGTGTTACGAAACTTTGACTCCCCCCCCCAATCCTCTTCGCGCAACAAAGCAGCCGCTTGAATAACTGACTGGAACTGATGCGGCCCTGCCGTGGACAGCATACTAAGATACGAAATAGGAGCTGGTGTACTATAGTGAAATACCCCTGAATAGCCTATCAAAGTAGGAAAACGATACAACGGCGACATCATGATGGAATATAAGCCCTCCTCAAGCACCAAAGAGTCTCCATCCAAACCATCTACTATTTGCGTAATTTTACTTAACAACCGTTCAGCAATTCTAGCATCCATTTGGACAAAAGACTGTTTTACCAATCCTGACGTATGTGAGTTATAGGAAAACCGCCTAAAAATAGTAGCAGTGACTTTTGATCGAAAATCAGACTCATGCAACAAGCGCGACATCAGATTCGTTTTAGCATGATATGCCGTGTAATAATGACTATCGCGCATCAGTTTGGTATCTGCATCTGGAACCACCTGATACTGGCTAGCTAGAAAATATAATTTCCGCTCAAACTCTTTAAACGAGACCGTAGCCCGAAACAGATCAATACCCATTTGCTGTTGACGTTGTTGCTGATGGGCTTGCGTTTGCGAAAGTTCTTGTTGTTGACTGAGCTCTTGCTGTTGTTGCAACGTTTGATTTTGCGTCACTTCACGCGTCTGGGCGTACTGTTGAGTTACCGTAAAACTCAACTGTGCTTTCAATTGTTGTGCATCAAACCGCTTAGATTTACGATACTGTTCTGTGGGTAACCCATTTTGAATAATATACGTGGATTGCTTCTGCGTGGGCGCCAGCTGCGCAGCATCAAATACTTCAGCTAATTCAAGCCCCATAAGCTGGGAGTGATTTTGCAAATTACGATAAATTTCCGCAAAAATCTTCGGATCAGACAAATAATAGCCAGTTCCCTGCTTGAGGGCACGAAAACCAGATTGCTCCACAGACTCTGTCTCTAATGCAGTTACACAACGCACGTCAGTGGGTCGGGTTAATAAAAAGACATGAGGGAAAAATCGCCAATGAAACTGAGAAGCCAAATCTGCCAAATTTTGCAAAACCTGCTCTCTATTGTCTGCTTCTGTATAATGAGAGCCCGACAATAGAAAAATCACTTCTCTCAATTTGGTACAGTTCAAAAAATCTGCATAGCAATATTGCAAATCGTCCAGATTGATTTGAGGACTCAAGCGCAGAACAATTTGAGAATCATCCGTCCTTCGCTGTAAAAACGCTTTAACTTCTAGAATGTGGGTCAAATCGTTGATCGCAAGTCTGTTTGGTGTGTAGGCATGCCACCAACCAGCATAAATGTAAGAACTTATCAAACTTTTAGGGACAAAACACTCGCTGTATATGCCAAAAAAAACCTTGGCGAATTGATAGGAAAACTGTGCGCTGCAATGTTGATACTCTGCCAGCCTGGTGACCACACGATCCACATCATGACGATAGTGTGCTGGCAGGGCATGCCCCTCTTCAGCCAAAAAAACCTCGGAAAACTCAATCCCAATCGCGTAACATAGCCGCCACCCTCCTACTACATCAACAATTTGCGTCAGCACGTCAAATTGCTCTCGGATGGATTTTTTTGCCAACAGAGCATCCAATTCCAGCATATTGGTCCTAGAGAAAGTCAGCGTAATCTGTTCGCCAGCACGCTTAAGACGTTCGATATGATGCAAAGTGTTAGTGATGTCGTCTGCTATAGACAGGTCGATGTCGTGGCATGCACTAGGACCACGAAAAAATGTTGAGTAACTACCTTTCGGCCAACCCTGCCTTAGACAAGTTGAGAAAGTATATTGCGGCCAATAGTGTTGCACCCAAATCGTTAAAAGATGACTGACATCCACCTGTCCAACCGGCGCAGATTCCAAAGCCCAGGAAGATTTAGGATGATTGCAAATGATAAAAGGAGCAGTCGGCATAAAAAATACAAAAAAATACAACTAATGCATTATAAATGAACACAATGACTTGGGTCAAGTCCTAACACAAACAATCTATTGAAAACAAACTTACCCACAACAATGAACCATCACACCCAGGTAACAGTATTCAATTTGACGATACGTCTAAAATCCTAGTGCTCTATATGTTGCATCAATTTGTTGCCAACAAAATTAAAAAAGCCTTTGATACCCTTCACTTAGATGACCGAACAGACTTATTGGATCCCATTGATTTGTTTTATCAAACCCACCCAACATTACTACCGCTAAATTCGGCCTATCAGAGTGTTGCATGGAACTCCGATGAAGACTTTGACGCTTCTCAGATAAAAATGGGGCCTGCTATTTTCGGAAAAGGTTCAGTCAACTCAATGTATGAACATGATGTTAAGGAAGTAGCACAAGCATTTCGTCTTAATAGCTGTCCCTTACCTATTGAGGTGGCAAATAAGTTGATTGCACAATGCAAAAAACAAAAATCGCCTAGCCCGGAAAAAAGTTCTGCAAGTCTACCGGATGTAGCTAAACTCTCCTGCCCGAAACCTATCTCAAGTCACCAAGGCTCAAGTATCTTTGGTTCAGAAAAACAAACCCATGAGCCTAAATTAAACAGCGAAACACAGAATACTTTGCTTCCACTCTACCGCCCGAAACCTGTCCGAGCGCGTCCAAACTTAAATATCTTTGATTTGGCGCAACAAACTCAAGATATTAAATTAAACGGCGAAACGGTGCAGGATAAGGGAACTGTCTCTGGTTTTGTTAGCTAACCGCATATATACCTTCCACGAATGACTATTGAGCTCGCATTTGTGGAAACAGAATCACATCTCGAATCGAAGCTGCGTTGGTAAATAACATCACCAGTCGATCGATCCCAATGCCCTCTCCTGCGGTAGGTGGCAAGCCATATTCTAGAGCCTCAATATAATCAGAATCAAAATGCATAGCTTCCAGATCACCCGCTTCTTTTTCTTCAACTTGGCGCTTGAAGCGTGCAGCTTGATCTTGTGCATCATTCAATTCAGAAAATCCATTCGCCAATTCGCGACCAGCAATAAATAATTCAAAACGATCTGTCACATTGGGATCAGCAGCCGAAGACCGCGCTAAGGGCGATACCACCGTAGGATATGCCATCACAAAGGTGGGTTGAATCAATTGATGCTCAACCGTTTCTTCAAACAGAATCATTTGTAATTTATCTGCTTTGTCTGCCTGTTGGTAGGAAAATCCTAGTTTATCTAATAGCGCACGGCAACTTTCCACCGTCTGAAGTTGTTCCATAGTCACTGTCGGATGATACTGTAAAATCGCTTCTTGAATCGTAAGTCTGGCAAACGGTTGATTAAAATCAATCTGATGACCTTGATAAACAATTTGGCGTTGTTGTAATACTTCGTCGCATAGGTATTTTAATAAGTCTTCTGTGAAATTCATCAAATCCTTATAATCCGCATACGCTTGATAGAATTCAATCATCGTGAATTCTGGATTATGCCGGGTAGAAATCCCTTCATTTCGGAAATTTCGATTAATTTCGTACACTCGCTCAAACCCGCCCACTACCAAGCGTTTGAGGTACAATTCAGGCGCGATCCGTAAATACAGCTCCATATCTAAAGTATTGTGATACGTCACAAACGGTCTGGCTACAGCGCCACCAGGAATAGGATGCATCATGGGCGTTTCTACTTCCAAAAACTGATGTTGATCCATAAATTGTCTTAACTTTTTGACGACTTGCGAACGGATTAAAAACACTTGGCGACTATCTTCATTCGCAATCAGATCTACATAACGCTTGCGATACCGCATTTCTTGATCAATCAAACCATGGAATTTATCTGGCAAAGGACGTAACGATTTGGTCAATAGTTGAATGGCCGTCGCATGCACTGTCAGCTCACCCGTTTTGGTGATGAATAAATAGCCATGCACCCCAATAATATCGCCCAAATCCCAGAGTTTAAACTGTTCATAACTGTCATCACCCACATCTTGCCCGCGCACATAGACTTGAATACGGCCAGAGACATCTTGCAGATGGCAAAAACTCGCCTTCCCCATCAAACGACGCAACATAATCCGCCCTGCAATCGCCACTTCAATCGGTTCTGCAGCCAACGCTTCTGCCGACGTAGCGGCGTATTTTTGCATAATGTCTGCAGCTTGATGACTGCGTCTAAAATGATTGGGAAAATCAAATCCTTGTGCCCGCAAATCAGCTAATTTTTGCTGACGAATCTCATACACGTCACGATCATCTATCAACTCTTCAGTGGTCATTCGTTGTCTACTCCTGCTTTCAAACTGGCTTCAATAAACTGGTCCAATGCCCCATCCAATACGGCTTGCGTATTGCTGGTCTCAACGCCAGTACGTAAATCTTTGATCCGGGATTGGTCCAAAACATAAGATCGAATTTGCGATCCCCAACCAATGTCCGATTTAGTGTCTTCCAATGCTTGTAATGCGGCATTTTTCTTTTGCATTTCCATTTCATACAATTTGGCGCGCAATTGCTTCATAGCCTGATCTTTATTTTTGTGCTGACTACGATCCGTTTGACATTGTACGACTATGCCAGACGGCATATGGGTAATCCGCACCGCAGAATCCGTTCGGTTCACATGTTGTCCACCCGCACCCGAAGCACGATAAGTATCAATCCGCAAATCAGCGGGATTGATCTCAATTGCAACGTCTTCATCGACTTCCGGCGACACAAAAACTGAAGCAAACGACGTATGCCGACGGTTTCCTGAATCAAAAGGAGATTTACGTACCAACCGATGGACACCGGTCTCCGTACGTAACCAACCAAAAGCATAGGATCCTTGCATATAAATAGTGGCTGATTTGATCCCTGCCACATCCCCTGCCGAACATTCAATCAAGGTGGGGTCAAATCCGTGCTGCTCTCCCCAACGTAAATACATGCGCAATATCATCTCGGCCCAATCTTGGGCTTCCGTTCCTCCGGAACCTGATTGGATATCCACATACGCATTGGCTTGGTCCATTTTGCCCGAAAACATCCGTTGGAATTCCAAAGCATTCACTTGGGTAGTAATAGCATCCAAATCCTTCACCACGCCCTGAATCACTGCTTCATCAGACTCGGCAACCGCCATGTCCAATAAATCAATCAAATCTCGCAATGATTGAGTTAAATCTCGAAGACTATACACAATACCTTCCAAATGAGCGCGCTCACGTCCCAAGGTTTGTGCCTGTTCAGGATTGTTCCAAATGGTTGGCGACTCTAATTCGCGTACGACTTCTATTAAGCGTTCGGCCAAACGATCATAGTCAAAGATACCCCCGAAGCGCAGTAATCCGACTTTCTAAATCTGCCATATGCAAATGCAATTGATTCAACTCTAACATCATTACCTATCCTGTTCTAAACGCGCTCGAATTCGGTGCGTTGCTTGGCTATGAATCTGGGAAACTCGCGACTCCGTCACGCCCATCACATCACCAATCTCTTTCAAATTCAAATCATGTTCATAATATAAAGACAAAACCATGCGCTCATTCTGTGGCAGTCCATCAATCACAGCAGTCAGCTGAGATTTGAAGTCAGCATTCAGAACATTTGCTTGCGGCTCGGTTGCTGCACCATTGACCTCGTCACATAATACATCATCGGTCACGCCCAAATCATCAAAGCCATACAAATGCGCACCATTAGTATCCGCCAATAATTCATGGTACTCCTGCAGACCCAATCCCAATTCTTGCGCCACATCATGATCGCTGGCTTCACGCCCATAGCGATTCTCTACGATACGCACAGCACGCGCAACAAGACGCGCATTGCGATATACCGACCGCGGGACCCAATCATTGCGTCGCACTTCATCCAACATAAAACCACGGATCCGAATGCTGGCATACGTCTCAAAAGCAGCCCCTTTGTTATCATCATAAGAACGCACTGCTTCTAGCAAACCCAACATCCCCGCTTGCATTAAATCATCCATCAAAATGGAACGTGGCAAACGACCAGCCAAATGATATGCTATTTTTTTAACCAATAAAGCATGGCTTTTCACCAAAGCTTCTTGAGTCTGTTCCTGTACCTGCGTCTTTTTTGACAAGGCATCCAATGCAGCTCTCCGTTGCCACTTTTGTACTGCGCAAAGTATTACTATACCAGGAGTTTTTAAAAACCACGAGTATTCTGGGCTTTCTCTATTTTTCCATCTCCCTTCTAGGGAGATGGTGTCGCAAAGCGGCGAATGAGGGTTTTGCTCTATGGTTGCACAATCAAGGCTGTTTTATTCCCCTCATCCGTCGCTACGCGACACCTTCTCCCCTACGGGGAGAAGGAAAATAAGGGCTATCGACCCGCAGAACTCAACATTGTACGCAACTGAGCTATACGCTCACCCAAATCACTCGGCACGGGGCCACCGCCCTGCGCCATATCATCGCGTCCGCCGCCTTTACCACAAATCTGTTTCACCAAGACCCCAGCTGAAGGCACTTTACCTAAAATAGCTTTACTAACACCGACCACAACCGCTAAATTACCCTCATGCACGGCATACAAAATGATCACGGAATTCGCAATACTCGACTTGAGTTGATCCAATAATGAACGTAAACCTTTCGCATCCAAATGATCCAATTGTTTGATCAATAATGCCACGTCCCCCAACATCTCGACTTGTTCCCGCAAAACAATACTTTCTTGCTGCAAAGCAATCTGTTGATATTGTTGTAAATCTTTTTCTTGCCGCTTCATGGCATCCAAAGCATGTTGGACCTTATCGACCACCGTTTCAGGTTGCGCTTTCATGACTACAGCCAGCGTATTCAAAGTCTGGAGTCGCTGATTCACCCACAACAAAGCAGCATTGCCCGCCACAAATTCAATCCGTCGAACACCACTTGCCACACCATATTCAGCCGTAATTTTGAATAACCCCAAATCGCCTGTGCGACTCGCATGCGTGCCACCACAAAGCTCTTTAGAAAAACCACCCATTGATAAAACTCGGACTGTATCCGCATATTTTTCATCAAATAATGCCGCAGCGCCTGTCAATTTGGCTTCGTCCAAAGACATAATCGCCGTGTCAATCGGCTGGTTTAAACGAATTTGTTCATTCACCAGCGTTTCTACTCGTTCCAAATCTTGTGCAGTAATCGCAGCACCATGCGCAAAATCAAAACGAGCGCGCTCTGATTCAACCAAGGAACCCTTTTGTTGCACGTGCTCACCCAGAACAACTCGTAATGCAGCATGCAATAAATGAGTGGCACTATGGTGTAAACGAATCGCATCGCGTCTCAATTCATCAATAGTAGCCCACACTCGTTGCTTCGCAGACAGCTCTCCTTTCAGCACTTCACCATGATGCACAATTGCAGACCCTTGTTGGCGTGTCTCATCTACACGAAATAACAGGGAGTCTCCCGATAAAGTACCTTTGTCCCCAACCTGTCCCCCTGCTTCTGCATAAAAAGGAGTTTCAGCCAAAATGACAGCACCTTTGTCACCATGCTTCAACTGCTCTACTAGTTTTCCATCTTGCAACAAAGCAACAATATCTGACTGTAATTCGTCTTGTTCATAGCCATGAAAATGCGATGTCACAGCAAGCGATATCAATTCATGATAATGACCTTCAAATTGACTGGCAGATTGTGATTGAACACGTTGCTGCTGCATATAATGTTGAAATCCTTCCATATCAACTTGCAAACCATGCTCGCGCGCAATATCTGCCGTCAGATCCAAAGGAAAACCATATGTATCGTACAATTTAAAGGCCAGCTCTCCGGAAATGGTTTGCAAATTATCTGTTTGAATTTGAGCTTGTAACAAACCCAATCCTTGATCCAAAGTCCGCATGAATTGTTGCTCTTCTTGCTCAAGACGTTGTTCAATTTGAGCTTGCTGCTTGCGTAGGTCGGGATAGGCACTTCCCATGATAGTCACCAAAGGCGCAACTAAGTGATGAAAAAACGGAACAGGCAATCCCAATGCATAACCATGACGAACCGCACGCCGAATAATACGGCGCAACACATAACCACGCCCTTCATTACTCGGGATCACGCCATCTGTTAATAAAAAGGCACAGGCGCGCAAATGATCGGCGATCACTTTTAAAGAAGGATGACTCGGATCCAAATCCGCTTTAAATTGAAGAATAGTTTTAATGAGATTTTGAAATAAATCGATATGAAAATTGTTATGGACGCCTTGCAATAAAGCAGATATCCGCTCCAAACCCATCCCCGTATCCACAGAGGGTTGCGGCAATGGATGCAAATGTCCGTGTTGATCCCGATTAAATTGCATGAACACCAAATTCCAGATCTCAATGTAGCGATCACCGTCTGCATCCGGACTGCCAGGCGGCCCGCCAGCTATGTCTGGTCCATGGTCATAAAAAATTTCAGTACAGGGACCACAGGGACCCGTATCGCCCATAGACCAAAAATTATCTTTTTCACCACAACGCGAAATCCGATCTGCTGCTACTCCAATTTCATTCAGCCAAATGTCGGCCGCTTCGTCATCATCTTGATACACTGACACCCACAAGCGCTGGGCAGGAATTTTTAATACTTGGGTTAAAAACTCCCAAGCAAAACGGATGGCATCGTGTTTAAAATAATCCCCAAAACTGAAATTTCCCAACATCTCAAAAAAAGTATGATGTCGCGCGGTATAACCAACATTTTCTAAATCATTATGCTTTCCGCCTGCGCGCAAGCAACGTTGCACAGTGACAGCGCGCCGATACGGTCGTTGTTCTTGACCCAAAAACACATCTTTAAATTGCACCATGCCTGCATTAGTAAACAATAGCGTGGGATCGTTATTTGGGACCAAAGAACTACTTGGGACCACGGTATGTCCTTGTTGCACAAAATAATCTAAAAATGCTTGTCGTAATTCGCTTGTATTCATTCTGTTATCTCTTCATCGGTATTAATAACACGTCTACGTCCCGTGGCTTGTCCGCGGAATCTAGAGATCTATCTACCAATGCTGGATGCCGCGGACAAGCCGTGACACGTCGGCAAAGGAGAAAAAAGTGTAACTTCACATTATTTCTACATCTATAAACAATTGTGCAATGATCTGCGATGGAAACCCTCTATAGAGCAAAAATTGTTTTTGCTTTTGCTGCATTTGCCAGGACAGTTGCGCACAAGATTTGTATTTTTTATCAAGAACCTGCTTAGCACACCCCAGCCAATCTACTGGCTCTGCTTCGAGCGCTTGCTCATAGTACACGCGATCAACTTTTTTCTGTTGTATTTCTCGGCGTATGCGCTCAGGGCCATATCCTTGGCCAACACGAACGCGCACCAACATGCCTACAAACCGTTGCTCCGATTGTAAGTCCAAATTCTGACAGGCAGCAATGGCAGTGTGAACCTCATCTGCGGCATACCCCTTTTTCACTAGTTTATCCGCTAATTCTTTGGCGCCGTGCTCACGCCGCGCCAACAAGGCCACTGCTGCTGAAAATACCTCAGTCATCGATGGTATCAAACATCTCTTCAGGCTGCGCTTGGGTCGCTGGCGCTTTTTTGCTTAATAATTCCGCGCGAATTTTTTGTTCCAAATTAGCAGCCAGATCGCGATTTGCTTGTAAATAAGCGCGTACATTATCTTTACCTTGGCCAATCTTTTCACCATTATGACTATACCACGCGCCCGATTTTTCAATGAAACCCAGCGTGGTTGCTAAATGAATGATTTCGCTGTCACGAGAGATACCTTCGTTATAATAAATATCAAACTCAGCCATTTTGAAAGGAGGTGCCACTTTATTTTTGACCACTTTGACGCGCGTTTCACTACCGACAATCTCTTCGCCTTTTTTGATCGATCCAATTCTACGGATATCCAAACGCACTGACGCATAAAATTTTAAAGCATTACCACCCGTCGTAGTTTCTGGGCTGCCAAACATGACGCCGATTTTCATGCGGATTTGGTTAATGAAAATAACCAATGTATTCGAGCGTTTGATATTGGCCGTGAGTTTACGCAACGCTTGCGACATCAAACGTGCCTGCAATCCCATATGCGAATCACCCATTTCTCCTTCAATTTCAGCTTTCGGCGTTAACGCTGCGACCGAATCGACAATCACCACATCCACAGCAGAAGAACGCACCAACATATCTGTAATTTCCAATGCTTGTTCACCGGTATCAGGTTGTGAAATCAAGAGTTCATCTACCTTGACCCCTAGTTTTTCAGCATAATTAGGATCTAACGCATGTTCTGCGTCAATAAAAGCACAAGTCCCACCGGTTTTTTGACATTCGGCGATCACTTGCAGTGTCAACGTCGTCTTACCTGACGATTCTGGCCCATAAATTTCAACAATCCGGCCACGCGGTAACCCGCCGATTCCTAAAGCAATATCTAACCCCAACGAGCCAGTAGAAATAGCTTGAATGTCTTGGCCAATAGTACCATCGCCCATACGCATCACAGACCCTTTGCCCCATTGGCGTTCAATCTGCTGTAATACGACATTCAGCGCTTTTTGTTTGTTATCTTCCATTGTCATGTTGTTCACCTGTGTTGAGGAGGAATGCAGTTCAAAATTATCCCACAGATGACACCGCTTCTCAAATAATATAATGTGGGGAGTAGATAATTTTACATTGTGTCATTCCCGCGCAGGCGGGGATCCATCTCTGATGCGGTACTTCACCAAAATGAGCATGGATTCCCGCCTTCGCGAGAATGACATAGTTCTTCTTATTCGCAAAAAAGGATTTTTTAATATGGACAAACCTCTGTGGCAACCCAAACACCCGCACACCACGCAATTATGGCAGTTCATGCAAAAGCTTGCGCAACAACACAGCGTAAATTTGCCAGATTATCCAGCGTTATATGAGTTTTCCATCCAAAAACCAACCTTATTTTGGCCGGCCGTTTTGGACTTTTTTCAGATTCCGCTCACCACGCCACCCACTCAGATCCTGAATGAATATACGCATATGTTGGATGCACAGTGGTTTCAAGGTGCAACCCTAAATTTCGCAGAAATTTTATTACGGCGTCGGGATGATCATCCTGCTTTGATCTCCGTCGATGAGCTGGGTCGGCGTGACGTCATCACCTATCAAGAACTCTATCACCGCGTTGCCGCTTGTGCAGCAGGACTGAAACAAGCCGGTGTGCAAGCCAATGATCGCGTCGCCGGCGTGCTGCCCAACGTGGCATTTACCCTCATCGCTATGTTGGCCACAACTGCCATTGGGGCAATTTGGTCTTCTTGCTCACCCGATTTTGGCGCTGCAGCGATTGTTGATCGTTTGAGCCAAATCGAACCCAAATTGGTATTTATTTGCGATGGCCATACTTACCAAGGTAAAATTCATACCGCTACCGATAAAATTACTGCGATTCAACAGCAGCTCCCAAGCCTCAAACAAATCGTGGTTTATCCAAATCTACCGCAATCATCCCCTCTAGAACCTGGGGCCAATGTACTTTCTTTGACAGCGTTTTTAAGACCTAATCAACCACTGGAGTTCACTGCCCTCCCTTTTGATCATCCTGCCTATATTTTATTTTCATCTGGCACAACCGGCAAACCCAAGTGCATTGTCCATGGCGCAGGGGGCGCACTCATTCAACATGTCAAAGAGCTCGGTTTGCATTGCGATATCACGCCACAAGATACCATGCTTTTTTATACAACTTGTGGTTGGATGATGTGGAATTGGATGGCCTCAACCCTGGCGCTTGGCGCCACACTTGTACTCTATGAAGGCTCACCCGGCTATCCCAATGCTATGCATTTATTTGAAATCTTAGCCAAAGAACAAGTGACCATCTTTGGAACCAGTGCTAAATTCATTGGGACGATTGAAAAAGAAGGCTTGTCACCGCATGCTACGCACCCCCTACCCGATCTGCGCCTCATTTTATCTACAGGGTCCCCGCTCATGCCGCATCATTTTGACTATGTCTATAAACATATCAAACAGGATATTCCGGTCGCATCTATTTCAGGCGGAACCGATATCATTTCTTGTTTTGCTTTGGCAAATCCCCTCTTACCAGTCTATTCTGGTGAGTTACAAAGCATCGGCTTGGGCATGGCCGTGAAAATTTTTAATGATGCCGGGCAATCTGTAATCCAAGAACAAGGAGAGTTGGTTTGCACTCAAGCTTTCCCATCTATGCCGGTTAGTTTTTGGCAAGATCCCAATAAAGAGTTGTATAGAAAAACTTATTTTAGCCAGTTTCCACAAATTTGGGTCCACGGTGATTTTGCCGAAATCACCGCACATCACGGCGTGATTATTTATGGTCGTTCGGATGCGACTTTAAAACCTGGAGGTGTTCGAATTGGTACCGCAGAAATTTATCGTCAAATTGAACATGTTCCGGAAGTCCTAGACTCGATCGTCATCGGACAACCTTATCAAGATGATGTCCGAGTCGTTTTATTTGTAAAACTAAAACCAGGCCTCACGCTTAGTACCGAATTACAACAACAAATCAAACAAATGATTCGTAATTCTGCCTCGCCTCGGCATGTGCCAGCAATCATTCTCCAAGTTCCAGATATCCCGCATACCATCAATGGTAAATTGGTTGAAATTGCCGTACGCCAAGTGGTAGAGGGATTAACAGTTAAAAATCTGGATTCCATTGCAAATCCAGAGGCACTGGAACATTTTAAACATCGACCGGAACTACAATGATTGTGAATTCACGAAGCTTCCGTATAATGACAGAAAAAATGAGTTTTTCACCATGATTGAATTACGCGATCTAAACAAATCATATGGCGACCACTGCGCTTTAAAAAATGTAGATATATGGATCCAAGAGGGTGAAATTTTCGGCATTATCGGTCGCAGTGGTGCAGGGAAATCGACATTATTACGTTGTGTGAATGCGTTAGAACGACCCGACCAAGGCCACGTGTACGTCGACCAAGAAGATATCGCTCAATTACGCGGCGCAGCATTGAACAAAGCTCGGCATAAAACTGCTATGGTTTTTCAACAATTTAATTTACTACGTACCCAAACCGTGTACGACAATATCGCACTACCCATGCGAATTCAGGGGATGGCCGCTGACGTTATCCACGCCAAAATCCACGAATTACTCCCCTTGGTAGAGCTCAGTGATAAAATGCATGCCTACCCCGACCAATTGAGTGGTGGTCAGAAGCAACGCGTTGCCATCGCCCGTGCTTTAAGTTGTTCGCCTAAGATTCTGCTATGCGATGAAGCAACATCCGCATTAGATCCAGAAACCACCAATGCCATTTTAAATTTGTTGCAAAAAATCAATAAATTATACGGTATCACTATCATGCTGATCACTCATGAAATGGAAGTAATCAAACAAATCTGTCATCGTGTTGCGATCATGGAAGCAGGTAAAATCATAGAATGCTCCGATCTAGCCACTATTTTCACCAACAAAACCAGCTTAGCGCGCAAAATGCTGTACACCCAATTAAGCCCCAAATTACCAGCATGCCTTCAACGCGAATTAACGACGAATCAAACTGGCCGCCCCTTGCTGCGTCTCTTTTTTGAAGGGGAAACGGCAACTGGTCCGTTTATTTCACAAATCAGTCGTGAATTACATATAGACATCAATATTTTATTAGCCAATATTGACCGATTTAATGGCGTCACCTGCGGGGTGCTCATTGTTGAGCTACATGCAGATGAACAACATTTACAACCGTTTATGGAACGGTGTAGACTCGCGAATTTAACTGTTGAGGTACTAGGATATGTCGCCAACGATTATGGCCTATGAGCTTGCAATAGCCACGGGACAAACCTTGTACATGGTCGCAGCCAGTACGTTATTTGCTGTGTTATTGGGTTTGCCTTTGGGCACCTTATTATTTAGTACGCATGCTTTGAAACCACAGCCCAGCTTATTTCGCACCCTATCGGCGGTGATCAATATTGCAAGATCAATTCCTTTTATCATTTTACTAGTCGCACTGATTCCTATCACTCGGATCTTAGTAGGGTCGTCCATCGGTATTCACGCCGCCATTGTGCCACTCACCTTAGGCGCAGCGCCTCTGTTTGCACGCTTGATTGATAATGCCTACCGAAGCTTGTCTCCTGGCTTGCTCGAAGCAGGTTTTGCCATGGGGACCAATACCTGGCAAATGATTCGGTATATTTTACTCCCCGAGGCACGTCCCGCCATTATTCAAGCCATCACCCTGACAGCCATCACTTTGGTTAATTATTCGGCCATGTCAGGCACCGTGGGTGGCGGAGGTCTGGGAGATCTCGCGATTCGTCATGGTTATCAACGGTTCGATTTGAGTATTATGATCATCACTGTTATGATTCTTGTCTTAATTGTCCAAGCACTACAATGGTTTGGAGATCGCTGCGCTCGAGCGCCAGCAACGCAACAAGATTAGGAGAACACTGTCGTGCGTTATCTAAAGTCATTTTTATTCTTAGCCATTATCCTCTCTATAATTGCTTGCACTGAAAAACCCAGTCCCAATACCTTGATTGTGGGGACCATGGCAGGCCCCGAAAGTGATGTGATTGCGGTCGCGCAAACCATTGCACAAAGCCGTTATGGATTGACGATTAAAATTATTGAATTCAGTGACTACAATTTGCC
>CAIRCS010000174.1 GCA_903877115.1 uncultured Legionella sp. | reverse complement strand
CCTGCGCGGGGATGACAACTTAAAAAATAATATGCAAGATAGTTAAAATCATTGCATACAAAAAAAGTGGCGATCCCTCTGGATGAGGTTGGATCAGTTTGAATCTATTGAAAACAAACTTATCCACAACCTCGGGAGCTGCCTTATTTTTTAGAAGCTGAACTATCAATCAAATCTTGCAAAGTTTCTTCAGAAGATGCTCCTGGAATAAAGGCAGCTTTTGAGCCTGGTTTAAACTGACCACCTGGGGTAGCTAAAACCATGATTGCTGGCGTGCCCATTAGATGAATAGACTCGGCTAATTTACGACTTTCTTCGAGCATATCCGTCACAGTTTTGCTTTGCATTTCGGTCTTAAATGTCGACATATTCAATCCGATCTTTTTCGCTATCGCATCGATGGCTTCCTCATCAAGATGCTGGCCTGATTTGAAAGCCGCATTTTGGAATTTCATATATTTTCCGTGCATAGCTGCAACAATAGCAGCACGGGAAGCCGTTTCGGAAGCTTTACCAAAAATAGGAAACTCTTTGAATACTACGCGTAAATTAGAATTTTTCTTAATCAATGCATTAATAACCGGTTTCATCTTAATACAATGCCCGCATGCATAATCAAAAAACTCTACCAAAGTCACATCGCCTTTCGGATTACCTGCAACGGTCAAAGTACCACTCACCAAAGCACCGCCATTCTGAGCAATCGCAGACTGTGCTTGTTTTTGCACCTCTGCTTGTTGCCGAGTCTGTAAAGTTTGCGAAGCTTCAATCAGTACTTCTGGATGATCTTTTGCCAAGTAAGTATGAATAATTTGCTCAATCTCTCCTTTTTGAGCAGCATTGAACGTTTGTGGCGCATCTGCATAGGCCAAAGACGTAGTCAGCGCGGCCGCCAATACACTTATAGTCAGAATATTATTATTTTTCATTTTATCCTCATTAAACTTGTTAACGACAAACACGCACCCTACCATTGGAAACAACAAAATTCAAGCTATTGAAAACTTGTCTTTAGTCTGAAGATAAATTCCCCTATAATGGTTCTATACTTTGGCTGCAACACCCGAGACTGAGACATGATTGTCATAACATCCACATTTACTGCCGATGTGATGCGCTCACAATTGATAGAACTCTTCCCACCTGCATCTCAACCCAATATTCTTTTCATCACCCAACAAATTTTCTCTCAACTCCTATTATCTAACAGTGAATTTCAAAAAAATCGAAGTGGCTTTAATGTCCTGCTTATCCGTTTAAGCGACTTAATGCCCTACACAGCTACGCCACAATCTCCTGCAATAGAGCAATTTATCACCGAATTTTCTTACACAGTCACTACGGCTCACGCAACCATGCAGGTGCCACTCTTAATCCTGTTTAGTCCTACCCCTGCTGATCTTGCTGAAAAAACTGAATTTTATACCAGCATCAGCACCCGAATTCAGCAAAGAATCACCGCAAGCAATACACTTTGTATCATCCAAGCATCAGAAATTTTGCAGCATAAACCTCTGCCAATCATTCACGCCCCATTGGCTGATCAAGTAGGACAACTCCCCTACACATTAGAATTCTACAGGATACTGAGTACTGTCATTTTTGAAAAAATTTCAACAGACACCCCCATTGATACCCTTTATGAGTCACCTCAGAATTTATTACAGAATAAAATCATTGCGATCTTTGCTGAAGTATTGCAGATTGATGCCTGCTTAATTGGGAGCAACACAGAATTTTTTGATTTAGGCGGCACGTCCCTCTCTGCCTTAAAGCTCATCCAAATCCTGAATAAACAATTCCATGTATCCATTGATTTTTCAATATTGTATATCCATGCAACGGCCAAATTATTAAGTGACCAAATCTCTGATATTCTAAGCAAAACTCAATTCGCTGCCATCATCACTCATACCCAAATGCATCATCATTCATTAAAACAAATCAAGGCCGGTCAACCGGATAAATTACCCATTATTTTTATTCATCCCGTAGGCGGTACAGGATGCTGTTATTTGGACCTAATCAAAGCATTACCGGATGACCAACCCTGTTACCTGATTCAAGATCCTAGTATTGATGCGCATCGTTTATTATTCGACGACATAGTCTCCATGGCGACTTACTATAATCACTTGCTGCTGAAGCACCTATCTAGAGCGCCATTCATTTTGGCCGGTTATGCGTTTGGTGGGTTGCTCGCATTGGAAATGATTAGACAATTAGAACATAAGAATTTAGCAGATTGCGTGCATAGCCTCATCGCATTTGATACTTGGGTCGAAATCAGTACCAAGCCCCATGATCGTCAACCCAACACAGTCATACAATCTGATGAGTCTCAACCTTGGATGGTAACCTATTATAACCAACTACAAAATTTAAACATGGCCTATACGCCTGCTAAAATTTCTAAAAAAATAGTTTTATTTAAAGCTTCTCAAAACATGGGAGAGGATACATCCGCCCATTCTTTGAATTTATTTACCACCGAGCCCCTAGAGACTCATCTCATCGCATGTGATCATGATTCTATTCTGCAATGGCCTCATGTACGATTGATCAGTCATCACATCACACAATATTTACAGGAATCTATCCATGGAATGGCTTAAAAACGTTAACATCGACAAAACAGAACGCCCATTATTTGATTTAGAAGCGTATCCTTGCTTTGATCCAAACGCCGCTTTGTCTCATCTCAATCATAATAAAGCACTCTTAATCATGATGTTGCAGGAGTTTTTTTTGCAGGAAATGCCTGAGGAAAAACAAAAACTTAACACGGCCTTTGCCACTCAAGATTGGGATAAAATTGAAAAATTGACCCATAAAATAATGGGTGGGATCATGTATTTAGGTCTCCTGAAAATGCAATACGCTTGTCAACATTTAGAGCGTTACTACCATACCGAACAAACCCGGCTGTTACCTGCCTTGTATCAACAATTTATGCAGAGTTTCGATGACACTCAGCATGCAATTCAGCAATGGTTGGATCTAGAAAAAAACCCAGAAAACGAAGAGAACACTAATGCCTGATATGCGATACAAATCTCGATACATTCTATTGACAGCAATTGTCGCTCTAGGTGGAGGCGCTGCGCTATGGTATACGTCGGTGGCTAAGCCCGCGCGTGAGCTGCAAGTCATAGCAACCTCCTTTTCCACTTTACCCGGCTGGGAATCAACCCAAGCTTTGGCCTCTTTGCGTACCTTTCAACGGTCTTGTCGCTATGTACTCAAACAAAACCCCAGTCGCTCGATGGGAAATCGCTGGTTTGAATTACAAGCAAAAGATTGGCAACCAGTTTGTACAGCCGCTACTGCATTAAAAACGGAATCCGAAACCGTGGCGAAACAATTTTTCGAAACTTGGTTTCAACCAATGGAATTTACCAAAAAAAAAGCGCTCACAGGATTATTCACGGGGTATTATCTGCCAGCTATCTCCGCCAGCTTGACCAAATCGAAAGACTATCCCGTACCTATTTATGGGGTGCCTAGTAATTTAATTCAAATCAATTTAAACGATTTTGATCCCAAATTACCTGCGCGCCAATTGCTAGGACGCCTGAACAATAATCGCATGTTGCCTTTTTATTCTCGCGAGGAAATCGACCAAGGGGCTATCGCCGATACCGCACCAGTTATTGCCTATGCGGCTAATCCTATCGACCGTTTATTAATTGAAATCCAAGGTTCTGCTATCCTGAATCTCACCGACGGCACACAAAGAAGCTTAGGCTATGCCGCAAAAAACGGGTTGCCTTATACTGCAATTGGGCGCGTACTAATTGAGCGTCATATATTGCCAGCCAAAAAAGTATCGATCCAAAGTATCCGCGCGTATTTGGAAAGCCATCCTGAGGAACAAGCCGATATCATTCATAAAAATCGTTCATTTGTATTTTTTCAAATTCTTGAGAACAAAGGGGCGATTGGTACTCAAGGCACCCATCTCACGCAAGGCTATTCTTTGGCAGTCGATCCAGATTGGGTGCCGCTGGGTACACCCGTTTGGTTAAGCACCACTTATCCTGATCCGCATTCCGATGCGCAACATCCTCTTCACCGATTGATGATTGCTCAAGATACAGGCGGCGCTATCCGCGGCACAATACGTGGCGATGTGTATTGGGGCAATGGTAATGACGCAGCAGCTATTGCTGGAAAAATGAAAAGCACAGGCCGTTATTGGGTATTGGTCCCAAAAACTTATCAAAAGACCCAGTCTTAGGTTTGCCTTTCGCCCCTGCATCACACCAAATTCGCATACGCCAAAACCAACCATTTGGTACCTTGCTCAGCAAATTTAACTTGCACTCGGGTATGTGCACCTTGCCCTTCAATTGCTAAGATCACGCCACTACCAAAGTGAGCATGCTGCACATTTTGGCCCAATTTCCAACCTGATGCATGCTGGGTTCGGGTTGCAACAGGACTAGAGCCCTGCGAAGTCGAGCGCCCATTATTACGGATTTCATCGAGTAATTCCGCAGGAATTTCCTGCAAAAAACGCGAAGGTCGATGGTATTCTTCTCGTCCGTATTGCCGTCTCACTTCTGCATACGACAGCACCAAACGCTGCATAGCACGGGTCATCCCTACATAGCATAAACGTCGTTCTTCTTCGATACGTCCCGGTTCAGTGGCAGATTGCTTGGCTGGGAATAAACCCTCTTCCATCCCTACTAAAAACACGCAAGGAAACTCCAAACCTTTCGCAGCATGTAATGTCATCATTTGGACTGAATCCTCATGCTCACTGGCTTGCAAATCCCCCGCTTCCAAAGAGGCATGCGCTAAGAAACTCACCAAATAAGGCAGCTCCTCTTCCTCTTCATAACGAAACTCTTTCGCAGCATTGACCAATTCTTGAAGATTTTGTAATTTGGATTCAGCCACATCCCCTTTCATTCCAGCATAATACGCATATAAGCCAGACTGATTGATCACCCGACTGAATTGATCTTCTAACGGCAGATCATGGATTTCTTCTTGTAACATCTCAATCAAATTTAAAAACAATGCCAAGGCATTGCCCGCACGCTGAGTCAAAGCATTCTGCTGCAGGATCTGCGTTGCTGCCGCCCACAAAGACAACCCTTCCGAACGCGCCAAAGCACGCACTGTATCCAAAGTTTTCTCGCCAATGCCTCTAGCCGGCAAATTCACCACGCGATCAAAAGCATTATCATCATTCCGGTTCAAAATTAAACGCAGATACGCCAACGCATCTTTGACTTCAGCCCGTTCAAAAAAGCGCACCCCGCCATGGATTCGATAAGCAATTCCGGCACGTAAAAATGCTTCCTCCAATACTCGAGATTGTGCATTCGACCGATACAATACAGCGATATCCTGTAACGGACAGCCACGCTTGTATTCCATACTGACCCGCTCACTTACAAAACGCGCTTCCTCCAGTTCATTGAATGCAGAAAAAAGGATAATTTTTTCGCCTTCATGACCTTCAGTCCATAAGGACTTTCCCATTCTAGTCTGATTATGGGTGATTAAAGCATTGGCTGCCTGTAAAATAGTCGAACTTGAGCGATAATTTTGCTCCAAGCGAATCGTTTGCGTACCTGGAAAATCTTTAGAAAATCGCTGTATGTTTTCTACTTTTGCGCCCCGCCAACCATAAATCGATTGATCATCATCACCCACCACCATCACTTTGGCATGTTGGCCAGCTAAAAGTTTGATCCACGCATATTGCACCGTATTGGTATCTTGAAACTCATCGACCAAAATTGTCTGAAAACGCGCCTGATAATGGGCCAATAAATCTGGGTTATCTCGCAATAATTCATGTGTACGCAGCAGAATCTCTGCAAAGTCAATCACACCTGCTGTCTGGCACGCTTGTTCATAAGCCGTATAAATCCTTAACCAAGTTTTGGCAGGACCAAAACTTGGACAAAACACTTGCTGCGCGCGCAAGCCTTCGTCTTTATTATTATTGATAAATGCTTGCGCTTGCTTCACAGGCCACTGTTCAGGATCCAATTGCAAATCAGCCATCACGCGTTTGATCATCCGCGCTTGATCATCACTATCTAAAATTTGAAACGCTTGCGGCAATTTGGCGATTTCATAATGTCGGCGTAATAAACGATGACAGATACCATGAAATGTCCCAATCCAAAAATCCGTCAACGAATGCTGCAAAATCGTATGCAGCCGGGATTTCATCTCACCAGCCGCTTTATTAGTAAAAGTCACGGCCAAGACCCCATCCAGCGCCGCTTGGCCCGTATGCACCAAATGCGCAATTCGACTGACCAAAACGCGGGTTTTTCCAGAACCCGCACCAGCCAAAATCAAAAGATGTTGTAATGGCGCTGTCACAGCAGAATTTTGTGCTGGATTTAAGCCTTGTAACCAAGTTGCATCAGACATACACACTCGTTGCTAATCAAGAATTTCGAAGAGTATATCAGAAATTGTGAAGCATCTTTAGATTGTATCCCTTTCACGCACGGGCAAAGGCATCTTATGCCTGATATTTGCACATCTCATCCGAGCCGCGACCGTTAGGGATTGGAGCCTTTTGAACTATCAAAGTTCTCCAATCCCTAACGGTCGGCGGTCCAACACATAGTTTACGCTCCTGTTATTTGATTCTGTTTTAAATCCTTATTTACATCCCAAAGCCCAACTTTCGACTATTATGATTGATGGAGCCAAGGTCTATGGATGGACTTGTCCCTATGTACGCAATCAATACAATAAACAACCCTCTTCTTTAAATTATCTATCTTGGGTGAAAACAGATAGAACAGCGTATAAACAAGCTTTGCAAGATCTGGAAACTAGAAAGGAAGAAGATCAAGCCATAGTCGCATCATTGATTGATATTTATAATCGCACAGGTAGAGTAATTGTGGATGCTGCAGTACCTGGCAACTTTGTTACTATCGAACCAGGAAAAGCCATTTGTATAGATATTGGTATGGCACTTCTTTTAGAAAAACAAGAAACGGATTGCCTTAATGCCTACACTAGCCGAAAAAGTGATGTCAGTAATATGACATGGACTGCGGTCCATACGGATATATATACTCGTATTTTACAAGATAAAAACTCCCCATTCCCTGAAACAGTGCTTATGACCAAAGCTTTGTTATTCATCCGCGCATATCGCCCTGATATCAGGAATATCGATTTTTTAAAAAAAAGCAAGTCATGCATTGAACAATTGGCAAACGCTTATGATGCGGAATCCGATACCGCGCACGATAATGGCATCGAACTTCTTGATCAAAGTCGAGGCATCAGAGCCCCGGTTATTGAAAAAAGGCTTCAATTCAAATTTTAGTACTGTGTTAGGTTTATGCAAAGTTATCAGT
>CAIRCS010000173.1 GCA_903877115.1 uncultured Legionella sp. | reverse complement strand
TCCACTCCTTGAGACATCTGAATTTCAGTGCTTGTTTATTATTCAGTATAGCTCAATCTGGCGGAAGCGATCGGAGGGGGGGTAAATATTTGTCTTTTTCGTGACCGAATGTTTATTATCGTCATTCCTTACTTATAAGACTTACACAAAACTTAACGAAGAGATCGAGGTTTTGCGTAAGTCCTTACTTTGTTCGGGATGACGTAGAGAATCTCTACCTTTTATTGGAGCTTAACCATTCCAATGGGGAAATGGCTTTTCCATGTTTTCTGACTTCGAAATATAATCCTGCTTGTTTGGAAATCCCATCGTGACCGACCGTCGCAATTTGTTCGCCTTGATTGACGATATCCCCTATATGTTTGGTCAAAGTAAGATTATTAGCGTACAAGGTCATCAAACCCCATCCATGATCAATGATCAACAGCAGTCCATAGCCATTCAACCATTCCCCAAAGACGACTTTTCCGGGATAAACAGCGTGTACTGCACTCCCTTCAGCACTGTATAGCATGATTCCTTGGTGTACTTTATGAATATGACTGGATTCAACGTTTACGGGATTGGGTAGTTTACGTTTCATAGTAGTCATAGAATGCCGAGTTTGAATGACTGATTCTCGGCTTAGTTTGCCTAAAATTTGAGACAAATTGTCCCGATTACGTTGATATTCGCTCAAGGTGTTTTCTTGGGTAAACAAATGGTGTTGAAGTGATTTTAGTAAGGTTTGGTGGTGGTTTTTATGAACTTGTAGTTGTTGCTGAGTGATTTGTGCTTCGACTTGCATATGATGTAAGGTTTCGACTTCACACTGCAACGTAGTTTGTTGTTTACTTAGATTGGCTTGGCTAAGTTTTAGTTGTTGCAAGGTATGTTCGTGCGTATGGAGAACATAGTGATAGTACGTTAAGATTTTCTCGACTTCGGCTTTTTGTGGATGGACTAAAAACCATTCTAGAGGTTGGTTGGGTTGTTGCTTATAACGAGTTTGAATTTGTTTTATCAGCAGTGTTTGGAGCTGGGTAAATTCTAATTGAGAAACCGCTATTTTTTTTTCTATTTTTTCTATTTCTATCTTTTTTAAAGGAATTTTTTGTTGAATGGCCTGGATAGTGAGTTCGTGATTTTTTATTTGGTGTTCGGTGATCGCTAACTCGCGTTGTAATTGGGTTTGTTGTGTGTGTGTTTGGCTCAAGTCTTTTTCTAAAACAGTAATTTTATGATTCAGTTGGCGTAGGCTACGTTGCGTGTCTGAAACAGTCTGAGCGGTTGTCATGTCTGGATAGAGACTCATTATCAACAAAACTGTAGATAGTTGCAGATGTTTAAGCATGATTGGCCCATAGCGCATGTCCTAACATTTCTTTAGGGGGCTGAATTTTTAATAAAGTCAAAATAGTGGGGGCAATATCTATGAGACTAGCCGGGCCTTGACGAAATTGACGCTCTGGATCTCCGACATACACTAGCGGTACGGGAGAGCATGTGTGGGCAGTATGAGGTTGTTGAGTTTGTTCGTCAAATAGACATTCAGCATTCCCATGATCTGCAGTAATGAATAAATGACCGTTTACATTTTGGAGAGCAATGCCAATTTTCTGTAAAGCGTGATCGATCGCTTCTATGGCGGCAACTGTGGCTTTGAAATTCCCAGAATGTCCAACCATATCAGCATTTGCGAAATTACAGATGATGACATCAAAGTGTTGAGATGCAATGGCTTCTATCAAAGCCTGAGTGAGTTGTGGGGCGCTCATTTCCGGTTGGAGGTCATAAGTAGCTACTTGGGGCGAAGGAATCAATGTCCTCTCTTCCAGTGCAAATTGATGATTTTCTCCACCATTGAAGAAAAAGGTAACATGGGCATATTTTTCAGTTTCCGCTATGCGCAATTGATGCAATCCTTGCTGCGATACCACTTCGCCTAATGTTTGCTGCACTTTACGTGCTGGAAAAACAGGTACGGTAGGCAATTTTGAGTCATAATGAGTCATGCTCACAAATTGGGCCAATTGAGGGGCAGTCTGCCGCTGAAATCCCTGGAAATCTGGAGACAGAAAGGCTTCAGTCAATTGTTTTGCGCGGTCTGCGCGAAAATTGAAATAAAAAATGGTATCGCCATCTTCAATGGGGGCAGGCATACCAATTTGACTGGGAGGAAAAAATTCATCGTTCAATCCTTGTGCATAATGGGTCTCGATGGCTTCTTCAACTGTGGGAAAATGCTGCGGACTGAGTCCTGTCGTAAGGAGCTCGTAGACTGGCTCGATGCGTGACCAACGTTGGTCGCGATCCATGGCCCAATAGCGTCCACTCACTGAGCGCACGGTGCCTACAGGATATTGTTGTAAAATAGTCTGTAAAGCATGTAGATTTTCTTTAATTTGTCTGGGGGGCGTATCGCGACCATCTAAAAAAAGATGAATATGAACCTGGGTAAAATGGTGAGCGGCACATAATTTTAGGAATGCAAATAGATGGTTTTGATGGCTATGCACACCGCCCGCAGACAGTAGTCCCATAACATGAATGGCTTTTTGTGTATGTTTAGCTTTTTGGATCATATCAATCAAAACGGCGTTTTTAGCAAAATCACCTGTTGCAATGGCTTGATTGATGAATGTTAAATCTTGCAAAATAGGGCGTCCAGAGCCAATATGCATGTGTCCTACTTCTGAGTTTCCCATTTGTCCGGTAGGAAGTCCTACCGTAGCGCCTGATGCATCGAGCAGTAAATGGGGGCGAGTATTCCACCAATGAGTCCATTGAGGCGTATGAGCTGCGGAAATAGCATTATGTTCAGTGTTTTCGCGGTATCCCCATCCGTCTAAGATGATTAAAACGACGGTGTTTTTATTGATCATAATTTTCACTTAATATTTTGCCATAAAAAGGTTAGACTATAGGCCATTTTTGTCACCGGAAGAAGTAGTTTGAAACAAAAAATACCGCAGCATGTGGCGATTATTATGGATGGCAATGGTCGTTGGGCTGAACAACGTGGATTGGCTCGCAGTGAGGGACATCGTGCTGGTGCCGAAGTTGTCAAACATGTCGTGCAGGCTTGCGTTGAAAAAAAAATCCCAGTTTTGAGTGTGTGGGCATTTGGCCGCGATAATTGGGCTCGGCCTGCTTCGGAAGTGGATTTTTTGATGCAATTGCTGCTATCGGTATTGAGCGTCGAATTAGAGGAAATGCATCAATTGGGCGTGCGGTTGGTATTTACCGGGGGTCGAGCAGAGTTGTCAGAGATTTTGCAACAGGCAATCAACAGTGCTGAGGCTTATACTGCGCAGAATGAGCGTTTGACTTTGAATGTGGTATTTAATTACGGTGGGAAATGGGATATTTTGCAAGGTGTTAAACAAGTAGCGCAAGATGTGCTTGCTGGCGTACTGAGTGTTCAAGATATTGACGAAGCGGTATTTTCTTCTTATTTAAATACACAACATCTACCTGATCCAGATTTGTTTATTCGAACCAGTGGTGAGCAACGTATCAGTGACTTTTTTTTATGGCAGCTGTCGTATACAGAACTGTACTTTTCTGAGTTGTGCTGGCCAGATTTTACAGTAGAAGAGTTTGAGCATGCACTCGGGTTTTTTTCTGAGCGTGAACGTCGATATGGAAAAACCTCGAAACAATTGGAAGATAAAATCTATGTTTAAACAACGTTTTTTAACTGCAATCCTACTCATTCCTTTGGTGTTTTGTGGTATTTATTATGCGAACGATCCGGTATTAGTCGGCATTATTGCTCTGCTAGGGGTTGCTTTGGCTTGGGAGTGGTCTGCATTAATTCCTTTGTCAATGGTCATGTGGAAGGCGCTGTTCCTGGGGGTGCTAGTGCTAGGTATTTGGCCTCTGTATGCGTTTCTAATGCCTAGTTTGGTGCTGAATATTGGACTGTGGCTTGGGATTTTGTGGGCGGTGGTGACTTATCCAAAAACACGGCCTATATGGGGGCATGCCTGGTTGATGGCATTAGTGGCTTGGTTTTCATTAAATCTCTTTGCTCATTGTTTGTGGGCTTTGTTTCATCATGAACAAGGTCGTTGGTTATTGGTTTATTTATTGGGATTGGTTTGGGCAACGGATATCGGAGCCTATATGTTTGGAAAATTATGGGGTAAGCATCGTCTTATTCCCCAAGTCAGTCCCGGTAAAACTTTAGAAGGTTCAGCGGGTGGTATTGTGGTGGCTTCCGCCGTTGCAGCGTTGGGTGCTTGGTATTTTCAACCGCCCAATTTGTCTGCTTGGTTTGTTCAAGCTTGGATTGTGATTGGGTTTGCTATGCTAGGCGATCTTTGGATTAGTATGTTGAAACGCCGCGTGCAGCTCAAGGACACGGGGCATATTTTACCGGGCCATGGCGGAGTGCTGGATCGTTTAGATAGCTTGGTCGCAAGTCTGCCAATTTTCTATTATCTTACTCTAAGTTATTCCTAATGCTGTCTTCCGCGTTTTATTTTATTCTGACTTTGCTGTTATTAATTTTTGTGCATGAGTCAGGACATTTTTTGGTAGCGCGTTGGTGTGGTGTCAAAGTATTACGCTTTTCATTTGGATTTGGAAAAGTTTTAGGTAAATGGCGAGATAAACGCGGGACAGAGTTTACATTGTCTTTGCTGCCCTTAGGCGGCTACGTTAAATTCTTGGATGAAAATGAGGGGCCTGTTGGGCACGCTGAGCGACAGTATGCCTTCAATCGGCAGCCTAGATGGGCGCGGGTAGCGATTGTGGTGGCTGGACCCTTGTTTAATTTTTTGTTTGCATTCTTATTGCTATGGTTGGTGGCTGTCATTGGCATCAAATCGTTTGCGCCAAGAATCGAATCTGTCAAACCGGGTAGTGTTGCCGCTTTGGCGCATTTAGGTAGGATGCAAGAGATTATTGCATTGGATGGAAAAAAAATAAGCAATTGGCGGGATGTGCATTATACGATGCTGCCGCTTTTGGGATCGACACGTGACGTATCGATTACTCTTAAAGCGTTAGACGATGCGACAATAAGTATCCACTCACTGCCTTTGGCACAGTGGAAATATGATTCTAAACGTTCTGATTTGTTAGAGAGTTTGGGCATTGAGCCCTTGTTTCCTACCTTTCCCGTGCTGGTAGGTTTGATGAGTCCCAAATCGCCAGCTCAGATCGCAGGCTTTGCACTGGGCGATGAAATTGTTTCTGTGGATCAGCAGTCTATATCCGATTGGCGAACGTTGGTTGACTATGTACGGGCCAGGCCTGGCGCTATGATGTCTGTCAAGATTCGGCGACAGGGTGCATTACACACTTTGATTGTGCATGTAGGTATAAATGATCAAGACAAAGCAGGTTTTTTAGGGATTGGTGCGCGCCCACCTGAGATTCCGGCTGAGTGGTTGCGAGTCGAGCGCAGTGGTCCATTGGATGCCATTGGACAAGCTTGGCACCAGACAATCACTTTTACCACAACAACGGCGACACTCATTGTACGGACAATTTTCGGACAATTACCGCTTAAACATTTGAGTGGTCCGATAGGAATTGCTAAAGCCGCTGGAGAATCTGCGCAAATTGGAGCTGTTTACTATCTGTTTTTTATTGCATTGTTAAGCATCAGTATTGGTGTTTTGAATTTACTCCCTGTCCCCTTATTGGATGGGGGGCATTTGTTGTATGAGATGATCGAAATGATCATCGGTCGTTCTTTGTCAAAAGAATGGAAGATGAGAGGCGTGTTTCTAGGGATAGTCTTGGTGATCTTGCTGACTCTGGTTGCACTCTATAACGATTTAGCTTGATTGGGAGGGTGACTCATGATAGGGTCGCCCAAAAAATATGTCTTGTTTATGGGACTAATAATAATATTATGAGAACTATCCGTAAAAGACTAGCGTTGGTCGCCTGTTGTGCGAGCACCTGGGTTTCAACTGTATTTGCGAGTCAAGGTTTTATTGTTCAAGATATTAAAATCGATGGTTTAAAACGCGTTAGTGAAGGGACTGTTTTGAATTATCTTCCCGTCCAAGTTGGAGAGGAAGTTAATGCAGACTCTACACCTAGGATTATTCGCGCCCTCTATGAAACTGGGTTTTTTCAATCCGTTGTATTAGAGCGCCAAGGGTCGGTTTTAATTGTACAGGTAGTGGAACGATCTACAATTGGTTCTATCACGGTGGTGGGTAACAGCGAAATTCCTAGTGACAAAATGAAAGAGCTACTGAAAGAAATTGGTTTAGTAAAAGGACAGGTTTATCAACGCTCTTCTTTGGAGTTGCTCAAAAAAAACCTAAAGCAAGCGTACAATGCGCGAGGCAAATATAATGCGCAGATTACCTCCAAAGTGACTTCTTTGACTGAAAATAGAGTAGCTGTTAATGTCACTATTTCAGAAGGCCGCGTTTCACGCATCAAAGATATCAAAATTATTGGAAATCATGATTTTCCAACGCATGAGTTGATGTCGCATTTGTCGCTGACGAACAGTAATATTTTGACCTACTTTACTAAAAAAGATCAGTATTCTAAAGCAACTATGGATGCTTCTTTAGAGTCCCTGCGTTCGTTTTATCTGAATCATGGCTATTTAAAATTCAAAATTGTTTCTTCTCAGGTGCTCCTGGCGCCGGATCGCAAAGATGTTTTTATCAATATTTATATTGAAGAAGGGCCGCAATATCGGTTTTCTGGCTATGAGATTCAAGGGAAAACCATTATTTCAAAAGAAAAATTATCTCCCATGATCCAAATAAAGTCTGGCGAAATATTTTCTCGTAAACTGGTGACACAATCGATCACCGCGATTAATGCCGCATTAGGTGATATTGGTTATGGTTTTCCAGTAGTGAATGCCGAGCCCATGATTAATGAAAATAACAAAACGGTATTGGTTCGTTTTATGATTGACCCAGGTCGCCATGTGTATGTGCGCAGAATCAATTTTCATGGGAATACCAAAACTTCTGACGATTTGTTGCGGAATGTCATCCGTCAATCAGAAGGCTCTTTATTATCATTGCATAATATCAAAGAATCAGAGCGCCAATTGCGCCTATTGTCCTATTTGAAAGATATTGATATTAAAACTACACCGATTCCTGGCGCAAATAACCAAGTTGACTTGGATGTGCAAGTGGCAGAAGCGCCTTCTGCAGAAGCTAGTGCGTCTGTGGGATATGGTACGACAGGTCCGCAAGTGAACGCGGCTGTTAATCAGTATAATTTTATGGGTACGGGTCGAACTGTCGGTCTTGCGTTTGATGCGAGTTGGTGGGGTCAAAATTACTCATTTAACTATTATAACCCATTTTATACCAAAACTGGCATTGGCCGTGGTATGGATGTTTATTTTCAAAAGGTGGATCCGAAGCATTTGGATGTGAGTATGTATAGTTCTGATCGGTACGGTGGGGACATTAATTACTCTGTACGTTTGGGCGATGCCAGTAGCTTCCAGTTCGGATATGGTTATCAAGGTTTGAATATTCAGTCGGTTGGGGGTGTGGCGTCCATTCAGAACTTTGTTAATCTGCATGGGGCGCAATTCAATCAAGTACGATTAGCTGGCGGTTGGACACGTAATACGTATGATCGGATGCCTTTTCCGACGCAAGGAACGAATCAGCAAGCAGTTATGTGGTTTGTATTGCCTGCCTCGAGTAATTCATTGAATTATTACAAAGGAAATTACCAGGCACATTCGTATTATCCGATATACAAAGGCTTTCTCTTGAGTCTTTTAGGTAGTGTTGGATATGGAAATACTTACAATAGCGATGGTTTGCCCTTTTATGAAAATTATTTTGCTGGGGGTATTGCGCAGCCTGGGCAAGTACGCGGTTATGAAAGCTACTCTTTAGGACCGATTGATAATTTGGGAAATGCCTTAGGCGCCAATTTGTTGGTTAATGGTTCAGCAGGTGTTGTATTACCTTATCCGTTTAGTCGTGAAACCATTCGTTCTACGTTATTTGTGGACGCTGGTAATGTGTTTGCTGCGAGCATTCCGGCCAATTTGACGGGTTCTCCTTCTGGTCCACTCCGGTTTTCTGGTGGTATTTCGCTCGAATGGCGTTCTCCGTTAGGGCCTTTGGTGTTTAGTGTTGCAGCACCCATCAATCCCCAACCGCGTGATGAAGCGCAATATTTCCAGTTTTCTGCATCTACTGGATTCTAAGGCGTATTGCAAGACCTGTGTCATTCTCACGTAGACGTTGGGAATCCATGAGGGGGTTTCAGGGTATAGGAGTTTGTGCTAGGATGGGCGTTGTTTTTGATTTTTTGGAGAATAGAATGAAACAATTAAGTATGTGGTTGGCTGGCGTGATGGCTATGACATCGGCGGCTGCATTTGCGGCTGATGCGAGAATAGGCGTGGTGGATTTACAGAAAATCATGCAAACATCTGCTCAAATGAAAGCAATTCAAGAAAAATTAGAAAAAGAATTCAAACCGCGTCGTGATAATTTGATCGCGATGGAAGGAACTTTAAAAAAAGATATGGAAGCTTTTAAGCGCGATACCGCGGTATTAAGTCAATCGCAGCGTAAAGATCTAGAGAAAAAAATTGTGAGCGAGCAACAGACATTTGAACGCAATGGCCAACAGTATCAACAAGAATTGAGTACGGCTAATAATGAGGCTATGGAAGAGTTTTACAATAAAATCCGTGCTGCCATAGCGAAAGTAGCTGAAACTGAGAAATATGATCTAGTGTTTCAAAAAGATGCAGCTCCTTTTAGCGTGGATAGATTGGACATGACTGCCAAGGTAATGCAAGAGATCAAGTAAAAGGAATTCACGTCCCAAAGATGTATCCGTCAACCTGTGCAGCAGTTTGGCAATCCATATCGATTCTCATTCAAATTTCTATATGGATTGCCAATGACGAGAGGTCTTTCAAATGTTTGCCGCGTAGGGGGTCAGTAGGGCTCAGTGCGAGGATCGTTCCTAAGACGAAATTATGATAGAGAGAATGAGATGAGTAAATTGGTGGATATCAACGCAATATTGCGCTCCCTGCCGCATCGCTACCCATTTTTGCTGGTAGACAGAGTGTTAGACTATAAACCGTTTGAATATTTGACCGCAATAAAAAATGTGACTATCAATGAACCATTTTTTACAGGTCATTTTCCAGGCAATCCTATTATGCCAGGCGTATTGATATTGGAGTCTTTAGCGCAAGCGGGTGCAATTTTTTCAAATTTGTCACGCACCCCAGAAGAAGGGTATGAGTTTTTATATTTTTTTGCAGGCATCGATAATGCAAAATTTAAACAGGTGGTGACTCCGGGAGATCAATTATCATTGCGTGTAACCTTGAATGCCCAAAAACGTGATTTTTGGCGGATGCATGGTGAGGTATATGTGGATGATAAATTGGCTTGTTCTGCTGATTTAATGAGTGCTGCAAAGCAAGTAAAGAAGGAAAAAAATAGTGATATCTGAACAAGCAGTCATTCATCCATCAGCAAAAATTGCAGATGATGTTGAAATAGGTCCTGGCACAATTATTGGTGCGGATGTAGAAATTGGTGCGGGTACCTGGGTAGGTCCCCATGTGGTCATTCAAGGTCCAACCAAGATTGGTCAGAATAATAAAATATTTCAATTCGCATCAGTGGGAGATGCGCCGCAAGATAAGACCTATCAGAATGAGCCTACGCGTCTAGAAATAGGAAATAACAATATTATTCGTGAATTTTCTATGATTAGTCGTGGAACAGTGAAAGGTGGGGGCGTTACTCAAATTGGGAATGATAATTTCTTTATGGCCTATACCCATGTTGGGCATGATTGCCAGATAGGAAATTTTGTCACTATGATTAATTACTCTGCTCTATCAGGACATGTTACGGTCCATGATTACGCGTATTTGGGTGGATACTCCGCCATTCATCAATTTTGTCATGTGGGTGCGTATGCATTCGTAGCACGTGCAACGTACATTACGAAAGACATTTTGCCCTATTTAATGATTGCAGAAGACACCTCTGCATGTGGTCTCAATACTGTAGGATTGCGTCGTGCAGGGTTTTCATCATCGACAATCGATAATTTGCGCCGTGCTTATAAAGTTATTTTTCGTAAAGGCTTAACGATTCAACAAGCCCTAGAGGAATTAGATGTTATGCAAGCAGAATGTCCTGAGATTGGCACGTTGATTGCAGCGCTAAATATGTCTAAACGTGGCATTCTGCGTTAAGAAATTTTATTTGTCATTGCGACTTTCTAGTAGGTTTGGCCTTGGCCCAACAATGCACACAGTGTGACATTACTTCTTAATTGAAGGCTATGCTTTCCTGTTGGGCCAAGGCCAAACCTGCAGGCTTACATTTGCTTATAAGACGATTTTTCTGCCATTTATTTGCGATTCTTTTTTGTTCTGCTGTTGGTATGATCTTCAACCGCCTCTAAAGGTAGCGTCAGTGTTGCAATATAATGTTGGATTGCATGGATAGGATTATCAATGGGTAGCGCCGTGATCAGTTTTGCAATTTCGTTGTTGAGATCTTGATGCGCGCTGTTTCGTTCCTGCATAGACAAGTTCGCAGTTGTACTGCTCTCTGCCATTTGCCAGAGAAGTAGCTTAGTCGTTATTTGTGACAATAGGCGATATTCTTGCCTGGTTGGTTCAAGCCCTGTTTGAAAGTTCTTGATGGCTTGTTGAATCCGGGTTAACGCAATGTAATTAGGGATATCTCGAGTTCCGCTAGTCGTTGTGGTGGGTTTAAAAAATTGAGTCTTGGGGGGGGCACTTTTAAAACCTTCTTTAGCTTGAAGATACTGTGTTTGGTGAGTTGCAATGTCTAACAAAGCGTCGTTGAGGACAGTTTTTAGTGCCGCGCGCTTTGGGCTATCTATGTCGGCTAATTGCTGAGATTTTTCTTGTACCAAAGCCTTTTTGGTATTTTTCTCTTCGACTAATAATTGCTGCTCAGTTAATTTTTGATTTAATTTTTTATCTTTGATTCTTTTTTTGATCACCGAGCAGTCTGAACTAGTATCTTTAATCTGACTATTTAATTGCTTGATGGTTTTTTGCGACTCAGATATAGCACGCTTGGTATCCTCTATTTGTTGCAATTGCACTTTATCTTGTATTAATTTTTCTGTTTCAGTGGAAATAAGTTCATTTTTATCTCGCAGATCAGTGATCTCTTGCTGTCTAGCGCTGTACTCATTTAGAGTCTGGGTAATTTGCGCAATATCTGTAGTGATGCCCTGTAATTTTTTTTGTTCGACTGCCAAGGGATCCGCGAGCCATCCGAGCGATTGTAGTAGATCTAAAAAAAATTTCACAATAACATTAAGTTTTTTTTGTATGGTTTCTAGGCGTGCAATGTTATTTGATATACTCTCTAACTCTGATTTCTTTGCCTGCAGTTCTCCGCATAAGCTTTTTTCAATATTAGCGCTTATATAGGGATGATCCTGGTGAAACAGGATAATGCTTTTTGAAACAGACGCTTGTCTTTCCGCCAGTTCTGCCAAGCTTGCCTCAATCTTTGCATGGTTATTCTCGATAGCTGCGTGTGCGGCTATGAGCATTTGATTCGCGGAGAGACGGTTCTCATGTTCTGCCAACGCTGATTGCCATTGGGCTATTAATTCTTTTTTTGCGGCTAATTCTCTTATATCTGGCTCAAGTGATTGATTAAGACTATTTATTTCGTCCTGAAGAACTGAAATTCTATCCTCCAGCAGGACAAGAGTATCTTGGATCTGGTGAATATCTTGCAGCTGTGAAGCGACTTTGCTTTTCATAAGATGCGCATGTTGCTCTATTTCAGATCTTAAGTCCATTTTGAGTCCCTGATAATGCCGTCAAAAAATGCATATAAATTAAAATTAGCACAAAATCTGGGGTTTTCAAGTTTTTAGGTGTTGAGAACTTAAGTCTTATTTTCTATTTTTGTGAGGATTTAATTTCGACTCTTCATCCTCGTTTTCTGGCTTGGGATTTAATTTTTCGTAAATAGTGTTGATGATACTAGTGCCAAAAAATGTTGGTTGGTATTTGTTGGCTCTTGGAGTAAATCCACCAATTCCGATGGTTTTTAATTTGTTAATAAACGTGCTGAGCTCTGTGTCTTTGATGCTCAAAATAGACTTATTGTGGACAAAGTATTCTGAATGATCGAGTTGCTTATGTAACTCTTCGATGATGACGTGTAAATCTTCGCGTTTTTGTTCAGCAATGACTAAGGCATTGCCTTTCAAGGCAGAGCGTCCAGTTTTGGCTATTTGTATATCCAATTCGCGGAGATAAGAATACGCGGTAGTAAGCAAAATTTCTGTTCGATTTCTTCTGGTGGTGGCTATATCGAAAACATGCAATTCGTCATCTTCTAGATGTTTGTTGATTTTGTCTTCAATTTCATCAACTTTTTGTAACGCATATTTTAAACTGTGCTCTGTGGGAAAAAGTAATTGCATGAATGGACCAAATTGTTTGTTGATTTCTTCTTGCAAATAGTTTTTCACATAGTCGTTCAGCCGTTTTCTTTCGGTTAATAATTGAATGATACCGGCTTTTTTATAGGGCTCTAAGTGCTTATAACGCAGAAACTCAGTTTCGCATAATTCTAAATTAACGACCAGATCTCTGTCTATGGCGCTCAGACTTTTGTCATCAGCGTAGTTTGCTGGCGGTTGATACTCCGTACGCGACGGGCGTTTTTTTGATTGATCGTTAGTCATCCGCCGGACCTCTGAGATTGATGTTTGAATATTAATTCTACAGTAAATTATTAGAGCATAATGTTTGAATAGTCAAATTTGAAGTCAAATAAAAACAGTTTGTTGTAGCTAGATGTGGTTTTGGTCGCAGTTGCGAACAAAATTCTGTACGTAGCACGAAATCCGAGCCGTGACCGTTAGGGAGTGGAACACTTAAAAGCTCCGCTCCCTAACGGTCACGGCTCGGATTTCGCGTCCTCAGATGGATCTTACGAAATAATGTCTAATAGACCTGACAACGCGATTGTTACGCAGGTTTTGCGAATTTTATTTCGAGTACCCTGCAGATGATACATCTGACTTTGAGTTGGTTGGTTTTGACTGGCCCAGGCAAACCAAACAGTGCCGACTGGTTTTTCTAGGCTGCCGCCTCCTGGACCTGCGATTCCGCTGACTGCGAGACTGTAATGCACATGTGTGCGTTGTAGGACCCCTTCTGCCATTGCGCTTACTGTTTCTTGGCTGACAGCTCCAAATTGGGTAAGGATTTGCGGGGATAGGCCCAGAAATTGTTGTTTTGCTGTATTGGAATAAGTCACCAATCCACAATCAAACCACTCAGAGCTGCCCGGATAATCAGTTAATCGAGCGGCAATTAGCCCTCCTGTACATGACTCAGCGACTGCGCAGCGTAAATTATGCTCACGCAGGAGGTGGGCGATGCGCTTTACTAATAATGTTGCAGATAAATCAGCCAAAAACTTCTTCCAAAAAATTATCGATTAACACAGAAGAGCGGTGTGCCGCTGTTGCTGAATACATCAAGCCCAGCTGGGTGTCATGCGCGTGCGGGTTTGTAAAAGCATGTTTGGTCAGTCCAAAAGCATGCACTTGCCAATCGACTTTTTCTTCAGTCATTTCATTACAAAAAGCGGATAGATGCTCAGGGGATATCATAGGATCGTCATAGCCATGTAAGACAAGTACTTTAGAATTAATGGTTTGCTTTGGGAGGTCAGTGGGGGGGTGCAAGAGTCCATGGACCGAAATGGCCCCTTTGAGAGCAGCGCCATTACGCGCCAGGTCCAAAGCACATAATCCGCCAAAACAATACCCTACAATGGCGATTTTTTTTCTATTTACTTCTGGAAGAGCGCAGACTGCATCGTATGCAGCTTGGATTCGGGTACGCAGTAATAAACGATCTTGGACGAGAGGTTGGATGAGTGCTTGCTTCGCAGTATTGGTTTTAGCGGTTTCACCTAACCCATACATGTCTATAGCGAAGCCGATATAACCTAATTCCGCAAAAATTTGGGCTTTTTGTTGAAAAAATTCAGTTTGACCAGACCAATCATGCGCAATCAATACCGCGGGTTTGGGTTGCTCATCTTTTTCAATATAAGCAAGATAGCCATGTAGTTCGTGTTCATTATCATGATAAATATGTTTGGAATGATGCATAGTCTTAGGCCAATGGATGAGTGTTGTTCATTAGTGTATGATGATTAAAAAGGCTTAGCAACGTTGTTACTGGTGATTTTTATGGTAAGTACCGCAACGACTCAAGCGAATCAAGAGTTTGATCGCGCTTTACGTTTACAAGGAACTGGGGATTATGTTCAGGCGGCTGTGATTTTTCAGCGGCTATTACACGATGATCCCAAAAGATTGGTCATTTGGGGCTATTTGGCAATGGCCTATTTAGAATCAGGACGTGGTCAACTGGCTTTGGAGACTTTAGGCGATGCCTTAACTAAGGCGCCGAGAGAAGTCAATCTTCATATGCAACGGGCTTATGTGTGCAAACGCTTACAGCAGCCAGAGCAAGCTATCTTTCATTATCAACAGGTCTTAAGTCTGAATGCTAATCATGCAAAAGCGCATAACAATTTGGCTATGGAATATGCGGCAAAGGATCAATACGCATTAGCTTTGCAACATTATCGGCACGCGGTACATTGTGATCCTGCGCTCGTGCCTGCTCATTTTAATCTAGGGATACTGCTTTTGAAGCGGGGAGAGTGGGTAGCCGCTGAAACTCAGTTTCGCAATGTGATTGCACTCGATCCCGATCACGCTACCGCCTATTTTTATATCGGAACTTTGTATCTGGAAATGAATAAATTGGAGGAGGCAGAGACTGCTTTGCGTAGGCTATTGAGTCAGATGCCAGAGCATGTAGAAGGATGGGTGAATCGAGGGGTTGTTGCGTTAAAACAAAAACAAGAACAAACGGCCATCGATTATTTTACCCAAGCATTGATTTTGGATAATGAACATCGTGATGCGCGCAATAATATGGCCGCGACATTGATTCACTTTGATCGGTATGAGGCTGCCTTACAGTATTATATCGGGTTGTTACGTGATGAACCGCACAATGTTGAGTATGTGTATAACTCGGGCGTGGCCCAAATGGGATTGGGTCAGATACAAAGTGCGCAGCAATTATTTCAGCAAGTACTAACCCTGGATCAGCATCATTTTGGGGCATTGAGTAATTTGGCCGCCATCGAAATGCGCTTGGGGGATCGACAAGCTGCTTGCGGATTATTGGAACGCGCTTTGGAGATCCAACCGCAAGATCCTGCCAGCCGGTTTATGCTTCAAGCTTTGCGTGGGGAAGGTAAAAAGCAAAACGCCTGTCCTGAGTATGTTCAAGATTTATTTAATCATTATGCCGTGTATTACGATTCGCATATGGAGCGGGTTTTAGAATATGGTGTTCCGAAGCGTTTGTGGGAATTATTTCATCAAGGCGAAGTCCAATCGTATCCAAGGGCATTAGATCTGGGTTGTGGAACGGGGTTAAGTGGCATGATTTTGCGCCCAGTGAGCCAACATGTCACTGGCGTCGATTTGGCCTCTAAAATGCTGGCGATTGCGCGTGGGAAAGGCATTTATGATGAATTAATTGAAGCGGAGTTACTGAGTTTTGTCCAACAAAACATGGAACAGTATGACCGAGTGGTGGCGGCGGATGTCTTACCTTATTTAAGTGATTTATCACCTTTATTTCAGGCTATGCACCCTCGTTTGAATCCAAATGGGGTATTTTGGTTTACGACTGAAATCAGTAGCGATGCGCCTTGGATGTTGCAGGGCAGTATGCGGTTTTGTCATCATGCGGACTATATTCAAGATTTGTGTCAACGCCATCAATATACTGTGAGCCATCAAGAAACTTTGGTAGCGCGCAAACAGGATGAACAAGATTTGATGGTGAACTTATTTGGGATACGAAAATTATAGGGTAGAGCTTCTCTGATTTTTTAATTTTAGTAGAAAGGTCACTGGATTGCTTCGTCGCTGCGCTTCTCGCAACGACGCGTGTTGTTTATAACGTATCCAAAAAATGTTCAGCATCCAACGCTGCCATGCATCCAAATCCTGCAGAGGTCACGGCTTGGCGGTATACTTGATCTGCCACGTCTCCGCAGGCAAAGACGCCAGGTATATTCGTTGCGGTTGCCATGCCTTTCAGGCCGGATTGAATTACTAAATAACCTTCTTTCATATCCAGCTGATCCGCAAACAACTGCGTGTTGGGCGTATGTCCAATGGCAATGAAGATACCGTCTACTGCTAAATCGGTAGTGGCTTGCGTATCGGTATGAATTAAGCGCGCGCCGGTTACTTTTTTGTCATCACCTAAGACTTCGGCCAAGCTATGTGACCAAATGATACTGATATTGCCAGCTTTTTCCTTTTGAAATAATTTATCCTGCAAGATTTTCTCTGAACGTAAGCTAGTACGACGATGGACCAGGGTGACATGTTTGGCAATATTGGATAAGTATAAGGCCTCTTCTACTGCTGTATTTCCGCCGCCGATAACACAAACATTTTTATTGCGATAAAAAAATCCATCGCACGTTGCACAGGCTGAAACGCCACGACCTTGATACGCTTTTTCAGAAGGTATGCCTAAGTATCGCGCTGAGGCGCCTGTTGCAATGATTAAAGCGTCACAGGTATATCGTTCTGTATCCCCTTGCAAGACGAAGGGTGTTTGTTTTAAATCGGCTTGGATAATATGATCGTTGATCACTTGGGTGTTGAAGCGTTTGGCATGTGCTTGCATACGGTCCATCAACGCGGGTCCTAGCAGTCCCTCGACATCGCCTGGCCAATTATCCACATCGGTGGTAGTGGTTAATTGCCCACCCACTTCCATACCTGTTATGACTACGGGATTGAGGTTAGCGCGGGCTGCATAAACTGCTGCAGTCCATCCGGCAGGACCTGACCCCAAAATAATTAATCGATGGTGATTTTTTTTAGACATCCGAACACTCTATGTTTAATTTTGTGATAGTATGAAGGATAATAAAATAAAAATCGTTGCATGAATATAGTCATGATGAAACAAACTACGTCCCAGGACTCTCAAGCTTCTCCATCACCTGCTGCTCAACGTTTAGCAAAACACATGACAGAGGGGGGCTTTATTGTGATCCTAGCCCTTTCTGTGTTGATATTATTCTCTTTGTTGACACATGAAGCACAGGATGCAACGATGAATGCCGCTGGACAAGTAGGCGAATTCATAGCGGTCGTATTCTATACAACGTTTGGTTATTGCGCTTATCTGTTACCCATTTTTATTTTTTATCTCGCCGGAAGTTTGCTCTTAGAACACCGAACCTTCTCTACGCTTCATCAAGCTACGATGGCATTGCGGGCTGTGGGCTTGTTGTTATTTATGTTGAGCGGCTGCGCGTTGATTGGTTTGCAAATCGCGCCTAATCCGAATGCGGGTATTCTCTATGCAGGCGGTATTATCGGACAAACGGTCTTGGTGGGGTTGACCCGTGCTTTTAATGTGCAAGGGGCTGTGCTTATTTTATTTGCAGTATTTTTGGTCGGTATCTCTTGGGTAACGGGTTTATCTTGGATGGCGGCCATAGAATGGGTAGGACGGATGACCTTCTTGGTCGCGCACAATGCGGCTCGCAAACTGCGGCAAGCTTACGCTTGGGGAAAAGATGTTTTGCCCGAATTATTGCCTGAAAAATTGTCGAATACAGAAATAGAAGAAGTAAAGCCAGTCGAGACAAAGCCCATGTTTGTCATGAAAGCAGAGCGTCCGGCGAAAGAGACACCTGCTAAATTACTACCTAGCTTACCTACCATCCTGCAAAAGGAATCCAGCATAGAACCGCCAGTGCAAGCTAAGAAAAAACCTGCAGTTGCTGCGTTAAATGATGATTTAAGCCAAGCACTCCCCTCATTGGCGTTGTTGTCACCTGGCAATCCTAAAAAATTAATTTCCACTGCTAAAAGTCAGGAATTAGAACTGCAATCACGAAATGTGGAACAACATTTATTAGATTTTGGTATCCAGGTGGAAGTGGTTGGGGTGCATCCCGGGCCGGTGATCACTCGATTTGAGCTCCAATTGGCGGCAGGCGTAAAAGTGAGTCGTTTGACGGCATTAGCCAAAGATTTGGCGCGCTCTTTATCGGTGACGTCTGTGCGGATCGTAGAAATTATTCCAGGTAAAACCGTGGTGGGGATTGAGCTGCCGAATCCAGATCGGCATATGGTTTGTTTGTCCGATGTCTTATCAGCGGATGTGTACCAACAAGCTCATTCCGCGCTCAGTTTGGCTTTAGGAGTAGACATCGCCGGTCATCCGATGGTAGTCGATTTGGCAAAAATGCCGCATTTGTTGGTTGCGGGCACCACGGGATCAGGGAAATCAGTTGGCATTAATGCCATGATTCTGAGTTTGCTATTCAAGGCAACACCGGATGAAGTGCGGTTGATTATGATCGACCCTAAAATGTTGGAGCTTTCTATATATGATGGGATTCCACATTTATTGACCCCAGTGGTGACGGACATGAAAGAAGCGGCCAGTGCTTTGCGTTGGTGTGTGAATGAGATGGAACGTAGGTATCGCTTGATGGCAGCAGTCGGTGTCCGTAATTTAGCAGGGTTTAATACCATGGTGAATGAGGCCAATCAAAATGGGGAAGGTATCTTAGATCCTTTATGGAAAATGACGGACAGCGTGGATACGCAAGCGCCCAAATTGCAGTCATTACCGTATGTTGTCGTGATCATTGATGAATTAGCCGATATGATGATGGTGGTTGGCAAAAAAGTAGAGCAATTGATTGCACGTATTGCACAAAAAGCAAGAGCTGCGGGGATTCATCTCATTTTAGCCACACAACGTCCTTCTGTGGATGTATTAACGGGATTGATCAAATCTAATATTCCAACCCGAATTTCTTTTCAAGTGTCGTCCAAAATTGATTCGCGGACCATTTTGGATCAAATGGGGGCAGATCAATTATTAGGCCATGGCGATATGCTCTTTTTAGCTCCTGGCACAGGGGCACCATTGCGTGTGCATGGTGCGTTTGTTGATGATCAAGAAGTGCATCGGGTAGCTGATGCTTGGCGTGCACGGGGTGTACCTGATTATATTGAGGCAATTACGCAAATATCTGGTGATTCGTTAGAAGGTGAGTTTGGTGAAGAAAAGTCGGCCGTTGAAGAAGCCGATCTTTTGTATGACGAAGCGGTTGCTTTCGTGATGCAAACCCGGAAAGCTAGCATTTCTTCGGTTCAAAGACGCTTTAAAATTGGCTATAACCGTGCCGCACGTTTGGTGGAGGAAATGGAACGTTGTGGATTGGTCGGGCCTTTAGAAGGTGGATTCCGTGATGTTCTGGCGAGTTCGGGATCTGATAATGGATAAGAATTGTGCTCGAAATAAGCAAATTTGGACGGCGATTTGTATGTGTTGGATAGCGTTACAGGTCTATGCAGCGTCTCCAGAAAATTTAGTCCAAAAGAAATTATCCGCAGTGCATACCATGCATGCGAATTTTTCACAAACTGTTCACAGCAAACAACGGATGATGTCAGAAAGTTCGGGCGTGATGGTATTGGCCAGGCCTAATCAGTTTCGTTGGCAAACCAAACATCCCATGGAGCAGGTCGTGGTTGCAGATGGAAAAAAGGTATGGGTATATGATGTGGACTTGGAGCAAGTGACTGTCAGCAAGCAGACTGAAAATTTAGGTGCGGCCGGTGCTTTGTTTTTAAGTCAAGATCCGAATGCTGTGCAGCAAAATTTTACGGTAAAATTCCATCAACAAGGGTTAGCAGAAATTTTTGATTTGCGTGCGAAATCGGTAAAGTCCAATTTTGAGCATGTTCGGTTGTTTTTTGAAAAAGATCGGCTGACTACGATTGAATTGGATGATCAATTGGGGCAACACACAACGATTCGCTTCTCCCAAATGATCATGAATCAACCCGAATCTGCGCATTGGTTTCAATTTCATATTCCCGCGGGTGTGGATGTGGTGTATCAATGAGAGGGTCGTTCCTGAAAAGAATAGGACGTGCCATTAGAAAGAAAGTTTCTAAAAATGGTCTGCTGACTATTTTTCGACATACTTGGCATCTTCTCGCTATTTTCTTAGTAATTTTAGCTATGGTTTTTACTTTGTTTCGCGCTTTAACCCCATGGGTTAAACAGTATCGTAGTCAAATTCAACAACAATTGTCAGTCTGGGTTGGCCAAGATGTTGCGATCCAGGATATCGGCACATCATGGTATTGGTTTACGCCGGTATTAAAGCTCAAACAGGTGGTTATTGGCGAAGGGCATGAGGATGCTTTGCATTTCAATCAAGTGATGGTAGGCATTAATTTATTCAGCTCATTATTGCGTGGTCATATCCAACCAGGTGTGCTCTTTGTGGATAACGTGCATTTAAAGATTCATCAGCAAGATGATATCTGGCGAATTGACGGGTTGAATTTATCCGGTAACGCACAAGCTAATCTGTCGAGCCCCTCGCGGATTGCCCCTTTTCTTGAATTATTGTTGGCACAAGATAAGGTGATTGTTAAACATGTGTCAGCGGATCTGAGTTTACAAGACGGTATGAATATTTCCTTACACAATGTGCATTTTAAATCGGAGCATCACGCGCAAAATTATCGGCTTTATTCTAAAGTAAGCATTGGCGGTAAACCAGATATTCAAATGACCATGGTTGCTAATATGACATTGGATGGCCATGATTTGAATCAATTATCGGGGCAAGCTTATTTGTCTTTAAGTCGGACAGACTTGACTGCGACTCAAAAAATTTTCCCACAAGCGCCTATCCAGATCAAACAGGGGACTGGGAGTTTGGAGGCGTGGTTGGATTTTGTGCATGGTCGTTTGGCGACAGCCCAAGCCACTGTCAAAGTGAATGGCGTTGTCATTCAAGAGCCTAGTCGACCCAAGCCGAGAAAAATATCGAATGCTACTGCGAATATGGCCTGGCAACGACTATCTCAAGGATGGAGACTTATCACCGATCAGTGTGTGATTCATCTCGATGGTATTGATTGGCCAGAAAATGCGTTCATGATCGAATACCGGAAAGAGACGGAGGATTATCATGCCTATGTCAAAAAGATTCCGCTCGAACAACTAGTCCAAACGGAACTACCGTGGCCTAAATTGGCACAGCCTATTTTAGCATTGAAACCGAATGGCATTTTGACTGATACAGAAATATCTTGGCAAAAGGACCAAATACGTGATTTTCTGACCCGATTTTCACAATTGTCATGGCATAGAAAAGGTTCTATCCCAGGGATCACCGAATTATCTGGCGCAGTGTATTGGCAACCATCAGAAGGTCGTCTGGAACTGACTGGTGAGCATAGCGTAGTCAGTATGCAAAAACCATTGGCACCGATTACGTTAGATACTTTGAACGCATCCTTGGATTGGAAGTATTTAAGTCAAGGCTGGCGGGTCAGTGTGGATCGACTCGTAATCAGTCACCCTAATCTCGTATTGAGTGCAGCAGGCGCAATCGATGATCCTTGGGGACCAGCAGCCAATCTAAGACTGCAAATGGATTTTTCTGCCAAAGAAGGCCAAGTTTGGTTGCCCTATATTCCCTCTAAGGGATTAAAGCCTAAACTGGATGCTTGGTTAAAACATGATATTCCCCGGATTGCACGTGCCAGTGGTCGTATGCGTATTGTAGGACCCTTAGCAGATTTTCCTTTTGATAACCAGAATGGTGAGTTTTCCATTCACTCTCATGTTAATGGCGTCGATCTTTTGATCGACTCAAATTGGCCTGTTAATGCTGATATGGACGCGGATATACATCTGACGGGGAGACATTTTGTGGCGGATGTGCATCAAGCAAATTTGAATGATGTCATCGTGAATCAAGTAAGTATTTCTATACCAGAGATTGGACTGGGTAAAGAAGTGCTTTTAGTGCATGGCAAAGTAGAAGCGCCTGGTGAAAAAATCAAATCTTATGTATTTGCTTCGCCTCTGCAGAAACGCTTTGCGCGTTGGAAAGCACTAACAGTCGGGGAGATCTTGGGGCTGGAACTTAATTTGGAGGCGCCTTTGTATCCAGAGTCCGATCACGTCTATGCCAAAGGTTCTTTAAATTTTAATCAAAACCCAGTTTCAGTAGAATTCGCAGATAATCCCGCTGAGTTTGTGGGTGTCACTGGTCGTTTGGATTTTAATGAGTATGGTTTAACGAGTGGCGGTCTGGATGGGACCTTAAATAATTATCCTTTTACGGTGCGTGTGCAACCCTTGCTAGGGCCTAAAGCAGGCACTGAGCTGCGAGTCGATGGAGAAGTGGATATTTCTTATTTGCGGCATTTGATTCATCATCCTGTGTTTTCTGTGATGCAAGGACGGTTCATTGTCAATGGCTTATGGACCGTATATCCGGACTCTCCTGAAGCTGACAAATTGTATCTCAATAGTTCGTTGGTAGGGATGGCAGTGCATTTACCCCCTCCCTTTGGCAAACCATTGGCTTCCATTGTGCCTATGAGCATTAAAATAGACTTTTCTCCTCAACATCGTATGGATTTTGATGTTAATTATGCTCGGAAATTGACCGGAATTTTTAGTATGCAGCAAACGTCACAACAGAATTGGGTGACCACGGGTGATTTGCATTTGGGAGATGGCTCTATTTCCAAGATCAGTACATCAGGGTTACGTATTACTGGGTCCCTGCCGGATGTGAATGTTGATGCATGGCGGGCTGTTTGGAATAAATGGCCTAATGTAGAGAACTCGGCTTCGTTATTGGCAAGTTTGAAAGAGGTTAATTTGGCGATAGGAAAGGTGACGCTGCCTACGGTTATTTATCCATTGGTTAAATTCACCGCCCATAAAATTTCGTCTCAGGAATGGTCTTTTAACGTGCATCAAAAAGATATTTCTGGAGATTTTGGATATAATTGGACTGAAAGCTCTTTATATGCTCACATTGAACGCTTTAATGTCGAAAAACTCCCATCCTCCCCATCAACTTCTGCCGCTTCAAAATGGAAGCCTAAAATGGAGGATATTCCTAATCTGGATGTTACGGTCGACGCGGTAAACTATAAAGGTATAGAGATGGGTAAATTCAGCTTTAATTCTTCGACCAAACCAGGGCATTGGACTTTAAATGCAGGTAGGATTGAAACGCCAGAATATGCCGTGGGTTTCAAAGGAGATTGGGTTGAGCAAAATGATAAGAATGCTTCAAGTATTGAAGCGGAAATGCATTTGTCGCGGCTAGCCACTGCATTGACTCGATGGCATGTGACGCCGGTTGTGGATGCTCATTACGGATCTATGACTTTTTCAGGAAAATGGCCAAGTGCTTTTTATGACGGTTCATTGAAAAAATTAAGTGGAAAAATGTCTTTGATCTTAAGAGATGGGCATATCAGTCATTTGGATCGAGACACAGAAAAAAAATTAGGCTTAGGCAAACTATTGAGTATTTTGAGTTTGCAGACGATACCTCGGCGGCTAAAATTAGATTTTAGTGATTTGTCTCACAAGGGATATACTTTTGATCTGTTCAAAGGAACTTTTCAAATTCGGTCTGGGATTATGAGTACTGATGACAGTTATATTGATGGACCGGTCGCTTTTGGACGAATGTCTGGCGATTTAGATTTGGTGAACCAATTATATGATTTGGATTTAAGGATTTTTCCTTATGTTACAGCAAGTTTACCTATTGTGGCCTCCATTGTGGGTACTCCGGTTGCCGGGGTTGCGGTATGGGCTGTGTCCAGTTTGGCCTCCAAAGGGATGCAGAAAATTGCTGGTTATACTTATAAAATTTCTGGACCTTGGATGAGTCCTGTGGTGCAGCAAATCAGTATTGATAAAAGTGTACATTAATGAAAGGGGAAGAAAATGCGGTTACATGTGTTAGGAATAGGCGGGACCTTTATGTCTGCATTAGCGTTTTTAGCGCGGGATGCGGGGTTTGAGGTAACGGGAAGTGATGCGAATTGCTATCCACCTATTTCTAATTTATTACAAGACAGAGGGATTGTCTGGACGGAAGGTTATGAAAATTGTGACGATATGCTCAAAGCGGATGCTGTGATTGTCGGCAATGCTATGAAGCGTGGGATCCCAGTTATTGAACGTTTGTTGGATGCGAAAATTCCTTATTTTTCTGGTCCAGAATGGCTGGCGCAGCACATTTTATCCCGATATCGTGTGATTGCTATTGCAGGGACACATGGTAAAACGACGACCACCTCGATGGTCGCACATATTTTAGCCGAAGCAGGTTTAGAGCCAGGTTTTTTGATTGGTGGGGTAGCTGCTAATTTTAATAGTAGTTTCTGCTTAGGCTCAGGATCTTGGTTTGTGATCGAAGCTGATGAATACGATACTGCTTTTTTTGATAAAAGACCCAAATTTATGCATTATCGACCTGATATTGCCATTTTAAATAATTTGGAGTTTGATCATGCAGATATTTATGCCAATTTGGCCGAAATCCAAAAACAATTTCATTATTTATTACGTACGATACCGTCTCAGGGTTTAGTCATTATGCCTCAGTCTGAACAGGCGTTGCAGGAAGTTATCGAACAGGGATTATATTGTGAACGCCAAGAACTGAGTATTGGAGGCGATACGCCTTGGCGCGTGGACTTATTAGAGCAGAGTGGGGCAGCTTTTGAGGTGTTTTTTCAAAATAAATCTGTTGCAACGATTAATTGGTCGCTAATAGGTCAGTTTAATGTTGAAAATGCACTGGCAGCGCTAGCTGCTAGTGTTCGTGTAGGCGTAAGTCCAGAGATAGCGGCGCGTGCATTGGAATCTTTTATGCCAGTAAAGCGGCGCTTAGAAGTGAAGTATGATCAGCACGGTATCTGTATTTATGATGATTTCGCACATCATCCCACTGCTATAACTAAAACAATTCATGCGCTAAAGAGCAGCGCACGGCATAAGCGAGTGTTAATTGTGCTGGAGTTTGCTTCAAACACGATGAAGACCGGCGTGCATCAAGTTGCTTTTGTGCATGCGTTTGATGAAGCAGACGCGGCCTATTTTTTAAAACCGGAACAGTTTTCTTTAGAACACTTATCCTCCAAGTGGATATTTGAGCACAAAATTTGCTCAACGACTGCAGAAGTTGTAACGGCTGTAGGCCAGGCAGCGCAGCCTGGCGATGCGATTCTAGTGATGTCTAACCGTGGTTTTGAAAACATCCATCAACGACTTGCGGAGCAGATTGAGTCGCGATTTGTAACGACCTGAAGGGATTGCTCAATATGAGGAGTAGTATGCGCTGGAGCGCCCTGAATTTGATTTAAATCAAATCAAATAGTTTATGGTGAATCACATTTGTCATTTTTTTCTACAATATAATGTAAGATGACGTGATTTTAAGGGCTTTGCTATGAACAATACAGAGTTTTCAGAAAAATTGGCGGCGTTGTTTCCAACTAAAAATATTGAATTAAGGATAGCGATTGTAGCGTTATTGAAGGATGTTTTGTTAAATAGTAAAGATGATCCGAAAAATAGATTCGAATTTTCTTTGGGTGGATTTGAGCACTTTCGAGTTTTTAAACAAGAGCTATTGAATCAACCGGTATTGTTAAATGAGCTGTTTCCAAATAAAATTCCAAGAGAAATTGAGAGAGAACTCTCTAGTATAACTTCGGGCGCTAGACCATCGATGAATAGCATATACTCGATGATCGCTTCTGATCTTGTGTTGGAGACCCTGGTTGAAGAGAGTGATGAAGGGTTAGCTCATTGGTCACAGAAGTTAGCAGAGTTTAAGCTTACATTTATCTATAAATTGATCAATCAAGAAGATGCTGCCTATATTCAACAGGAAATCACAGACATTTAGTCTAGAAAACTGAGCTCAATTTCTATGAGTGATATTACGTCGGATAGTGACGTGGCTCTGAGCAAAGATAGTTCGGATTCAAGTATTACAGAAGATTTATATCTGCCGCAGCCATCAGCTTTTTCTCCAAGACCATCTTCTGCCGCGACTTCTATGCAGCAAGATGATGCGAGCCACTCCTCTGACGATACAACTCATGTGTCGCGTTTCAAATCACCAAAAGGATTCAAATTTTAAGTAACCGAGTGGTTAACATACAGAAGTACAATGTTGGATTAGAGACGGTAGAAAATTTATCTTAGAAGCCCATTTACAATTGCAGCAATAGCTATATCTGAATCCTAAGTTTTTCGGCATGATAAGAGTTTTTTACATGATTTTTAGCATCAATTTGTTTGATATCCTAGGTACCTAGAGATGAGAATAGTCAACAAACCTTACGCAATGAAGAAAATATTTTGTAAAAAAATTGAACAAACTGATTTTATTGTCTATAATTTATACAGTAGGGGGTGAATAATATAGTTTATTCATCTACTGTGATAGACAAGGAGTACATCATGAAATGGATTATGCTTGCAAACTCAAATGATTGTCGAATTTATGAATACGATCGTCCCCATAAACATCTTGCTCTAATTGAGGAAATTAGTCACCCGGAACACCGTTTAAAATCTTCAGAGTATTGGACGACAGATGCTCCTGGGCATTATAAATCTTCGGGAAGCCGTCGAGGTGCATTTTCTGAAGTTGATCCCGTCGAACAATCTATTGATGAATTTGCGCGGGATATTGCGCGACATTTAGATAAAGGTCGGAATAAGCATGCTTATGAGGATGTGACAATCATCATTCCTGCCCGTATGGAGGGATTATTATTCAAGCACATGAATAAGCATACTAAAGAGTTGATTAAAATGATTGTACAGAAAAACGTAGTGTTTATGTCTGATCATGAATTAGCACTTTATGTAGAGAAATTGTTTAGCAAATCGAAAAAATTACATTAATGAATAATAGGGTCTGTCACCAAATGTCAACAGACCCTAGATTGCATTCATGTCCTACGCAAGACAAAACCATGTTGTGATATACCTTTCATCCGTGGAAGGTATAAAATGTAACATGGTTTTTTTGATTGTATCTTATGCATTCCATGGGGAGATGTCACCCAGCGTGAATATCGGTCCATGATCACTGGGCTCGTTACCAACTTGATTTTGATTATTCCCAAAAATCATCGAGCGCTCACACCATTCAAAGGAAAATCACTTATTAAATCTCAGATAATCCGTGGTTCGATCAAATTTATTTTCATATACAGAGGTTAAAATGTTGAGTTATTTGTGCTCATAATGTATTATGTATGATTTTTTTGGTGTGAATTCATTTGGAGCATTCTCTGAAAAATATTTTATTGTATACTTTGTTATTATGCTCCACTGCCATTTTTGCTAATCCCGAGCAATTCAAAATTGATATTACTAATGGCGGCACTGCAAATTGTGTATTAAAACAGAAAACCATTTTATCTGGATATGTCTCCGATGGTTCAGTAATCCCTACTACGATCCGCCCTGATTAAACAGCAACATTTTTTATGAGATCGGGAACTGCTACCCCTTTGGGGGATACCGGTTTTATGGTGATAACAACTTCTTCTATTAAAGATAAAATCATTTTATTGACCTATTCTTGTGGTGATAATCAAGAGATTACATTGTTGACAGACCAAGCGTTTTTTGATGTTTCGCTCAGAGTGGGTGGAAAAGTGTTGGATGCCCAAACCATCTATGCAAAGTTTACTACTAGTACGCCACGTTGGTGGGCCAAGGATTCCCCTGAAATTCATTGGACCTTGCTGTATTAATCATTGAGATAAATAAAATGAAAAAAATATTATTGGTTTGCTTACTTCTATGTTCAAGCCCTCTGTTGGCATATGATGATCAAGCTATTATTAAAATCACTAATGCGACTGATGCGGATTGTGTCCTTACAAAAAAAACATTGCTTTATGGTCAAATCTCCGAGGGTAGTCAGCTACCGGATGTAATATTTCGCGACCAAACACTTGAGTTCAGCATGCGTTCAGACGCACAGCTTAGGTTTGGAGTCCGTAAAGATAAAATGTTGCTGCTCACCTACCGCTGCGCAGACATTCAAGAAGCAACGCTATTCACCAGTATATCGCCCTTTCAAGAGAGTTTTTTTACTTCACCAGCAATGATGACGGTGGTTAGTTCACAAAAAAATATGCACGCACAAGCAACGCATATCACAACCTTTCCTCTGCAAGTTCATTGGACATTGAAAAAACTAGAATAAGGATTTTCATGGTAAAATTTCAGGCCAAATAGTCTCTAAATAGGGGTGAAGCTCTCATTGGCTACGTAGTCAGTTGGTGTAGAGCCGAGTTGCTTTCATCGGTTTATCAATAGGCTATCCATGATTTTGAATATGAGTCAACATACCTTAAAGGAAGAACTTGTTTTTCGGGTCAATATTTTTTGAGTCTGTGGCTTTTTTCGTCTAAAACGCTTTGGATCTCGGCCTTCATATCTGCGTGATTCTGATGCATTGCCCCATCATCGTCTTCACTAACTGGCACAGAGTATTTATTTGCTATATCACATATTTCTTCTTGTTCATCGGTGCTTAATGCTTCCAGCGTATCAATATCTAGATCGCATTCTAAGGCTAAAAAAGTAATCGCCATTTTAATGGCTGTATCTTCATCTTTTCTAGAAATCGCCTTGTCTAAGTGAGTTGTATTTATCATGTCTTTTAATGTTTGAGGGAGAGCCGTGAAATCTATTTTTGAAAACAAGCAATAGCCATAATCACTCGGATCCTTAGATCCTTCAGGGGTAGGCAAATATAATGTTCTTTTTAATGCAAAGTAGTCAATATTTTTTGGGCCTAACTCCAAGAGTCTAGGACCAATTATAGCTTCGTAGTCTGTTTCGGTGCATTGTTGTTCTGCGTAGGTTGCAGGTGCATATAGCGAGGTAGTAAAGCACTCGCTATAAATTGGGCCATTTAAAGGATGTGCAGTACCAAAATCAATCAGATAAATACGGTTTTCGTGATCGATAACGATATTTCCGGGTCTGAGATCCAAATGAGCATAGCCTGTGCCATCTTGAGACAAAAAACCAGAATGTAATTTATGCAGAGCCCAAGCTATTTTCCTGGCCAAGCTGGGTAAATATTTCGGCTCAACTGCGTATAAATTATCGGATAGATTTTTTCCCAAATAAACTAAGGTTGTATAATGCTTTTCACTCGATTCTGTTCGTTGTATGCTGGTTTTAGGGTGTGCTAATAGGCCTAAATTTTCGAGCGTAGATGTTTCTTGCCTTTGTATCTCGGTATTCGTTGTTTCAATTTTGACTGCGTAAAAATTACCCTCTACATCCATCGCCAATTTTCCTCTACCAAAAGTCCCTTCTCCCAGCAGAGTGCCGCCTAAAGGCGATGATGATAAAGCTAATATAGTCCCGTCATCTAATTTGATATATGAATTGAATAACCCTAATTCTTCTTTTCTAGAAATCTTTTTTTCATCAGTATGCTCTTTAAAATATCTTATTGCCGACTGGAATTGTTCAGCTCGATGGGCTAAGTTTTTTATAAATCCAGATTCATTAGGCATTGATGTGCTCCTTTTATTTTAACAGTAATTTCATTAAAATCTAAGTGCGTTTATATGAACATTAGTTTGCGTCCATAACCTTGTCAAATATTACATGTTGATAACTCGGTAGTTCTTGCTTGTAAAAACGTCATCAGAAGCAGAGTGTGGATATTCATAGCATTCTAAATGAATGTATTGGGGTCTGTTGACAATTCAGAATTAGACGTCCCGCGGGACGTAGGGCTTTCGAAGTTGAATTGTCAACAGACCCTATAGTTTTCATGATATATTTTTGATTTATGTGTTCAGGTTGGATTGTTTCTTTTTCTTATACCCAATCAAAAGAAGCGCAGGCAAAATCATGATAACAATTCCGCTGGCAAATACAACGCGGAACTGGGTTGTATCACCGATAGCCAATGCTTCTTGCGGGGGGAAAAAGCCTACAACTAACGCGACAATGCAGCCCGCTAAGCCTACAAGACATACCAGATGAAAACCGATTTTCCCGCCGGGGATAGAAAAAGGACGCTTGCGTTGTTTGTGGGTTATTTTAAGCCACATAGCAGCACAGAACATCATGACGTACATTAATACATATAGCTCGGTACTCAAAGCAGTGAACAGCCAATAAATTTGGTTAATGGACTCCGGCAATAAAAAAATACTGCATATGAGGGTGACCAGAATGGCTTGGGTGAGTAAAATCCGGTATGCAACGCCGTGACGATTCAATTTATGTAACCATTTGGGCAAGATACCGTGATCGGCGGCCATTAATAACCCTTTGGCTGGTGAAATGATCCAATTGATCATGCTACCTAAACTTCCCAGCAACAAAGTCAGGACTAAGACTGGCATTAAATAGCCGATATGATAATAATTAAAAAAGTACGCGAAGGCTTGAAGAATACCTTGTACCAAACCAATTTGTTCTTTAGGCAAAATGATGGCAATGGCTAATGATCCTAAAAGCATGGTTGCCACAATTAAAATTACGGAAAAAAACACTGCCCGAGGAAAGTTTCTTTGTGGTTGGTCGATATTCCTCACATGCACAGCAGCCAGTTCCATCCCTAGAAAAGAGGTGATAATGGCTGTTAAGGATACCCACGATTGACTTTTATCCAAATGGGGAATGATGTGCTCCCAATCCAATTGAATCGCCATCGGTTTACCGCTTGCCACCCACAAGATTGCGAAAACAATTAGGACTCCAATGGGTAAGAGCATTCCAAGAATAGCGCAAATGCCGGCAAACCGAGCGGAAGAACGGATCCCAGATAACCCAAGCAGGGTTAGTGACCAAAATACCGTCAAAATTACTGCAAGGATATACCATTTTTCTTGGGCCAATTCGGGGTTGATCAAATAAGCTAATGTTCCTGCGATAAAGGAAATAATGGTTGGATACCAAACAATGGTATTGATCCATTGCAGCCATATGGTGAAAAAAGCGCAATAGGGACCAAATGCATGACGTACCCAAGAGTAGATACCGCCCTCATCTTCAGACCAGGCAGCTGATAATTCGGCAGCAACCAGTGCGATGGGCACCAAAAACATGATGGTCGATAAAATAAAGAAAAAAATCAATGAGGAGCCAAATAAGGCTGTGGTAGGTAAATTACGTGCACTGTCGATAGCGCCTGTGATTAACATAACCAGTGCAAAAACCGAGATTTTTTCCGACAGCCGTCTTTTCATAATCAATTCTCATTCAAGGTTAGGGACTGGCTCATTGCCATGTCGGAAAATAATTATACCTCTTTCCATTTGATAAAAAAGAAATTCTTACCTATTGCAAAGTGTTATGCTCAATTTTTTAGTAAATTTTGTTAATAGCAAGCCATTTGGAATTAATAAATACTAAAAAAACCTAATCTTTATGTTGACACGGTGGACTGCTGAGGGGCTGTGGTTGTGCTGCCCATTCCTCGGGTGAGTACAAGGCAAGACTGAGAGCATGTAAACCCGTTTGTCTTTCAGGATTGACCACCGCATTGACCAGACGATGACGTTCTATACGACTCTGTCCTGTAAATTCAATGGAAACCAATGTCAGTTTAAAATGAGATTCTGAGCCTTGAGGAACTTGGTGTTTATACGATTCATCTACCAAGTCAAGCAACTCAGGTTTGAACTGTTGTTGCAAAAGTGCATGGAGTCGCTCATAGCGGCTGGGGTCGTGTTGGGACATAAATGGGATAACAGTCTAAAAATGATATTGTAGTGTACATTAAATCTGCCAGGTTTTATACTCACATTTCTATTTCAGAATGGTTTAGGAGGAATTATGCAAAAATGGAAAGGGTTTACCTTGATTGAATTAATGGTTGTGGTGGTGATTATTGGGATATTGGCGACATGCGCTATTCCCGTTTATCAAACCCATGTGATTAAAGCTCGCGTGGCAGAAGGGTATTCTTTGGGAATCGCGGGTAAATTTGCGGTATCTGAAAATATGATTAGAAATAATTGCCATGTTGGAAAGGATATCGGTATAGGTTTTCAGAGCCCAGCTGCCACAGAAAATGTATCATCCATCACGATAGAAAAAGAAACTGGGAATGTGGGTATTCATTATACACCTATAGCGGGTGATGGGACCATTATTTTAGAACCGACTTGTCACGCTGGTGGCCAAATAACTTGGAAATGTACTGGTGGCACATTGAAATCGAAATATCGTCCTTCTAACTGTCAATAGTCACACATTAATACGGCGATCCCCGCGAGAGCGGGGAGCTGACATTCATCGATACGTCATCCTGACCGTTTCAAACAGCATCTCATTTTGAGTTATTTTTGCACTATTTTTAATAGCCCGCATGTGATAAAATATATACCATTTTGATTTTTTTATTAACTTTATCAGTGGATTTTATGTATATTTTTTTCATATTGCTTTTGATTGCAACCAATGTGTTGGCTGAAGAACTACCTATTACGGGAACGTATCAGCAACAAATTCCTGTGACGCATGCGAATAAGCTTTATCCTAACGGATTTAAGGATATCAAACTTTTAGAATACGAATTGCCTTCCGAAATCCAAGAGATTTTTTATCAGCAGGTGACGCGCCGATTAGAGCAGAGCGATCCTCAAACTCAAAATTTAAACAACGATTTACCCAATAAAGTACAATTAGGGATGGCGAATGTTCCGGTTTTAGATCAAGGCATACATGGTTCTTGCGCGGTTTTTGCCGTGACTGCGGCACTGGATGCTGCGCTCAAGCGTGGGGATCATGTTAGTCAATTATGTCTCTTACAATTGGGTAATTATTTGGAAGCAGAGGACCAAGATAAAAGTGGTTGGGATGGCACTAATCTAGAGGTAGTCACCAAACGAATTGAGCAATACGGTGTGATGAGCATCACAAATCAACATCTCTATGGTTGTGCGGGTTCTAGGCTGTATCCTGCCTATTTTTTTACACCTACTAATGGTATGTCGCCAGAAGAATATGCGCAGCATAGGATGCTTCCGATAGGTCATCAGGTTAATTGGCATTTTATATATAGAGCTAAGCGGTTTGGTAAGGCTGATCCTGCGATGCTGCAAAAAATGAAAACAGCTTTGCATGCTGGATCACGTCTTGTGGTCAGCGCATTGTTGCCTAGAGTTGATTTGGGCAACTCAGGTGCAACGGGAACCTATCATTATACAGATGATACCTGGGTACTGACTGACGAGATTGCCCAAGATCTCCTGTTTTCCAAAAAAATTGCTGGGCATGCTATGGTGATTACGGGTTACGATGATCTTGCGGTAGTTAAAGACCATGTTGGTCACCGTCATCAGGGATTGTTTACGTTGCGAAATTCTTGGAGTGCTTGGGTCGGGGATTGGGGCAATTTTTATATGTCTTATGATTATGCAGAATTGTTGCTTCTTAAGAGTCTGCGGGTAGATAAGGAGATGCAATAGCCCTAGCGTAACGCTATACTATTCGCCTATTCTTTCAAGCAGACAAAATCCTCATGAAAAGCCGAGATGCCAAAATCCATGCTTTGATACAAGCTATTACACAGATTCAAAACGCAGATGAAGGATTGCGTTTTTTCACTGATTTATGCACGCCAGCAGAATTGGAAGCGATGGCTGACCGTTGGCAAGTGGTGCCGCTTTTACAAGCGAAGGTTCCTTATCGAACTATTCATGAACAAACAGGGGTGAGCGTCGCAACGATCACCCGTATAGCACGGTGTATTCAATTTGGGAGTGGCGGGTATACTTTGATTGCCGAGAGAGTGGATGTTTCTCCGAGCGCCAAGAATTGTGGGGAATAGATTAAATATTAATTACTTGTTAAAAAAACAAAGAGTTCGATAAATATTGATTTACGCTTTGAAATCACGTAAAATGCTCATTTTTAATTCAATTAAATTCTGGGAAATTATGCGTAGGCCTACAGAATCATTTTTTAAGAAAAAAGAGTTAGCTAGCTCTGCTGGTTTAGCAGTAGGTAACTCGATTTCAGCCCTTTCTACTGGGTTTCTCTCAACCACCTGTGTGTTTGCTACGCCTATGCTCCCTATTTTGGTGGGAGGTCTACTGGGGTTGTTACCAGCACAAATGATGCAACAGATAGATGAGATGCCAAATAAGGTTACCATTGCGATTGAAATAGATGATTCTAATCCTAATTTTGATGATTTGCGAAGTGTAGTTTTACGAACTAGATATCGCGGTGGATCGAAGCAAGAGTTTGATATTTGTTTAAAAGATAAAGACACAGTCATGAGTATATTAAAAGAAAAAATTGGCGTTATTACTATCGATGGTGAGACTACTGGTTACAGTCGTGAAATTGCAACAAGGAGAAATGGAGTGAGTTCATCGATTTTGTGACGTAATTAAGTATAAGGATCTCAGGGCAAGGGCATTCTGTTCACTTGTTATCCCTGCGCACTGTCTTACCTATCCAAAAATGTGCGAAATTCTGTCATTCCCGCGTAGGCGGGGATCCAGCCTTCAATTAAGCACATTGCCACAATAAAGCATGGATCCCCGCCTGCGCGGGGATGACAACATTATTGCGGGGATGACAAGATTATTTATGCAACAACGCCGGATACGACGCGGGACGTTGGCGATTAGAGTAATTTATAGTTACACATGATCTTGCCCTGTTCTCGTCTTGGTTTTTGTATGACTCTCAATTTATCAGCTATACTAAGCAATAGCGTTAGCGCTGATAAGGAATGACAATGCCTAGTTCTTCGCCGCATGTGAATATGAGTTTTTTTAGTTATGATGGTAAAAAAACAATCTCTGCTGCCGATGCTGGTCAGCGTACTCTAATGGATTGGAATAGACATATTGAGGCAGATCAAATCGGTCGTTATTTTATCAATGGGATAAAATTGTCTGAACTTCGGGCAACTATGCTGAAAGAAGGGAAGTGTCAGCAGATGGTGTTCGCAGATCTTTCCGAATTAAAGCAATTTTTCCAAGAATATCTGTTTAAAGATCTGTCGGGTGAGCGGGCAGAGTTGGCAGCAACGCATGCTAGTTTGCAATGGCATCAATCGGGTATTCAGCATGCAACTTATCAACATACGCGCGCTTACGCATTAGAGTATTTTCCTACTGTGCAAATTCCTGAGCCAGAATACCATATCCATTTTGTGAGTACGCAGGAAGGTGTTTGCATTACCGAAAGTAATATTTACCGGGAATTGGTAGAAGTATTGGCTGATAAAACAATACAGAAACATACGGGGGACGAAAAAAAAGGGTATTGCGCACAAACCAGCACGACTTATCTGTTTACGCCGGAAAACATCCAATTAGAGGGCATTGCTATCGATTGTCCTAATCTTCGTCTAGCAGAAGTGTTTGATATCCAGCCAGAAGAAGACATCATTACTTATTTAACCAATGGGTTTTTCCGTGCATTATATGCATTTATTGCGCATTTCTATTCTGGTTATGCGCAAGTAGCTACTGCTGAACAAGAAGAGTCGCAAATCAATTTTGAACATCCAAGGCTTACGTAGTTGCGTAGGTTGGGCCAAGGCCCAACCTACCTTAGACAATTAAAAATCAATAGCCGGAACGGATCATTTCTCCCATTTGGGTAGACGTTTGGGAATCAGATTGGGCTTGATTTGAATATAATCAGGGATGCCGTCACAATAGGGTGGATAAGCCTCTCCCTGAATCAATGGGAGTAAATATTGGCGACAAGCTTCCGTAATACCCATGCCATCGGGTCGAATGAATTCTGGGGGCATTTTCTTTTCTTGATTGGCGACATCCGTCAATGGGACTTGGCCGATGGACCATCGATAAGGACTGTCTTGTTCGCGTACAATAATGGGCATGACACCGGATGTCCCACTGAGCGCAAGATCAACGGCGTGCTTACCCAATGCATAAGCTTGTTCGAGATCGACTGCTGATGCAATGTGACGCGCTGCGCGTTGTAAATAGTCTGCAACCGCCCAATGGTATTTGAGACGCAATTCTTTTTTGATGATTTGGGCCAAAATAGGTGCGACACCGCCTAATTGTGCGTGCCCAAATGCGTCCCGTAAACCTGCTTCAGATAAAAATTTTCCTTGGTGATTTTTAATTCCTTCTGCAGTCACCACGACACAATATCCATAATCACGAGTACATTCTGAGACTCTTTTTAAAAACTTCGCTTCATCAAACGGCATTTCTGGGAACAAAATAATATGCGGTGCTTCATGCGCTTGTTTGCCAGCCAATCCAGCAGCTGCTGCAATCCAGCCTGCATGGCGACCCATCACTTCTAAAATAAAGACTTTGGTAGAAGATGCCGCCATAGAAGCCACATCCAAACTGGCTTCACGAGTAGAAATGGCGACATATTTTGCGACAGAGCCAAAGCCCGGACAAGTATCGGTGAAAGGCAGATCATTATCGACTGTTTTGGGGATACCGATGCATGTCACAGGAAAACCAATGGATTGACTGTATGTAGCAATTTTGGCAGCCGTGTCTTGAGAGTCGCCTCCGCCATTATAGAAAAAATAACCAATATTGTGTGCGCGAAACACTTCAATCAGACGAGTAAACTCGGTGCTTTCTGGAGATAATTTGTGCCGACATGAGCCAAATGCACCTGCTGGCGTATGCAGTAGTTTTGCAATATTCGCATCGGTTTCTTGTGCGGTATCAATGAGTTCTTCATGTAAGGCGCCGATGATGCCATTGTGAGCAGCATAGACAGTGCCAATTTGATGAGGATTGAGACGAGCTTGTTGAATTACACCACAAGCAGATGCATTGATAACTGCTGTGACACCACCCGATTGTGCATAAAGAGCATTTTGAATCGCCATAATAGAATCCTAGTCCTTTTTTAAGTAAGTTAAATCGCAACTTCCCTGGTACGTTATCCTGAGCGCGTCTTTTTGCGCGAAGGATCTCCGCAATGAGTACCGTGCCGACTTCAGGAGATCCTTCACTTCGTTCAGGATGACGTGCTTGGGGGGGTACGTTAAATCCTGTATTGAAATAAGTTTCTCATAATCTTATGCTTCGTACAATTCAGCATATTCGGATAATACAGCTTCTATTTCTGCCAGCAAATGTAAGAAGTCTTGTTTTACTTCGGCAGAAGTTTTGGCTTGGCGTAAGCGTTTTTCCAGATGGGCGGCTTGTTTTTGTAGGGCACTGACTCCACAAAAACAACAAGCACCATGAATTTGATGCACAATTCTTTCCAATGCTTCGCAATCATTGGTGGCGAAAATAGTTTGTAATTCCTCATGATTTTTATGCAATTCCTTCACAAATTCAGCTAAGAACTCCGTTGCCAACGGGATATTGCCTGATAATTTGGCCACACAAACTGACCAATCAATTGCGGGTTGCTTGGGTTCAGCCATCAAGGGGAGTAAATGACGTAACAGCTGTTGTTCGTCAATGGGTTTTTGCATGGCAAATTGGATACCTGCCTGATGCAGATCGGTTTGTTGCAAATCAAGACCATTGGCTGATATGAGGATGATAGGCGTATGTACATTGCATTTCGATTGTTGACGAATGTGGGTTGCGGTTTCTAAGCCATTAAATTTTGGCATATGTAAATCCAATAAAATAGCTGAGTAAGCCTGATTTTGACAGGCTAGGATAGCCTCTTCCCCATCTTGAACGGTATCAATTACAGCACACTCTTTGAGCAATGAATTGAGGAGCCTCCGGCTAATCTGGTTGTCCTCTGCAATGAGTAAACGCGCTTGTTTCTCGCGTAGCAATTGGCGTAAATGCAATAGTTCCGATTCTTGGCCAAAAAACTGTCTTGTATCGGGTTTGTTGGATTTTGCCCAGGTGCTTGGTGTTTGATCGACGACAAATGGGGGTGTTTGCGATTGCGCAATATTTAATACAATGGTGTCTACCATTTCACTCAGTTTATGAATATTCGGCGGCTTGAAGAGTAATGCTCTGGCCCCAAGCAGTGCATAGTCCTTGATATAGGTTTTGGAGACCAGCACCCATGCAATCATCCGATCTTGCATCCATGTTGCAATGGCTTCTTGTTGATGCGGCTGCATCGCAATAAACGCCAAATCATAGTGATTGGGTGCCTTTAACAGGGCGGGTAGCAGGGTGTAATCAGAGACCGCCTCACATTGTACGCCTAAATAACCCAATCCCGTGCACATCGCTTCGAGGTGTAAAACATGCTCATCGAAGCACAATGCTTTGATATTGGGACGTTGCTGAGCCTGCTGTTTTTCATTTTCGTATGGGAGTAGTTTTTCAAATTTAAGCCGTACGGTGAAAGCAGCACCTTTGTTTGATTCAGATTCGATCGAAATCTGTCCTTGCATGTGATCGACTAATTTTTTACAAATGACCAAACCCAATCCTGATCCGCCATGCCGCCGATTGGGCATCGAATCGACTTGATGAAACGCCTGAAATAACGTGGATTGGTCTTTGTCTGAAATGCCCACGCCTGTATCAGAAATAGAAAGTACTATCGAGTAATGGTGGTCTGTTTCTTCTTCTACGTTAGTGCGCAGCAAAACATGGCCCGTATCGGTAAATTTTACCGCATTAGACACCAGATTACTGATGACTTGTTTGATGCGCCAAGGATCGCCTAACACGGCTTTGGGGACAGAAACTGCCGTAATAGGGATTAAGTCAATATTTTTTTTGTGCGCAGTTTGCGCAATCATGGCAACTACTTCATCGATACACCCGCGTAAATTGACCGGTATATGATCCAAATGGAGTTTGCCGGCATCAATTTTAGAATAATCCAAAATATCATTGATAATGACCAACAGATCTTGCGCAGAGGATTGAATGGTTTTGACATAATCTAATTGTAAATTATCCAATTGCGTATCAAGCAACACATTAGTAAACCCGATAACGCCATTCATTGGGGTACGAATTTCGTGGCTCATACTGGCTAAGAACTCTGATTTGTTGCGGGTTTTTTCTTCCATCTTCCTTTTGTCTAAACCCAATTCAATGTTTTTGACCTCCAACAATTCAAGACTTTGTTGCAAATCTTGGGTGGCCAGTTCAAGTTGTTGGTTGAATTCATGGGTGGTATTCACATAACTTTGTCGTAAATGCTCGCATCCTTGCTCAATAATGCCCAATTCATCGGGATTGCTCGTATCGAAACGAACATCATATTCTTGCCGGAGAATCCGTTCCATATTGCGATATAAACGCATAATGGGCGAGTAAATATTTTTTGCCAGGAAATGATGTCCAATCAAGCCCATGATCAAACACAATAAAACGATCCCTAAGGTAGATAACACCATTTGGTAATGTTTGATCAGAAGGAATTTTTTGTCCAAATCCAAATAAATCCAACCGTGATAATGCTGTAATTCTGGGGAATTGGGATCGGGGTTGAGCGCAAGATTGGCACAATAAGTTTGTGGGATCGGCACGATAAATTGAATGGAGTAGAGTGTTTGGCTCGGATCATGCGTCAGTTGTCTTTTGTCTTTACTAAGATAGTATAACGGATGACCGCCATGTGACGCGATGAGATGTCCCTGTGTATCATAAAATGCGACTGCTTTGATTTCTGAATTAAAATGTACTTTATTGAGCGCTGTTTGTAATGAGTCAGTATCTTGGTGATGCAGCTGTTCTAACGTGAGTAATTGACTGATATAAGCTTTGCCCAAGCGGCTCATCTGTTGCTTTACGTTCAGTTGATATTGATGCTCATAAAATAAAACGTATAGCAGAGCAAGACAAATGACGGGAGCCAGGGCTATAAATCTGAGTTGATTTTTGATGCTTAATTTTTTCACGAATTTATTCTTATGGTTAGAGGTGCCCACTTTTCCGTGGTAGTATACCTGAAATTATATTATTAAAAAGTGGAGTAACACTAATGCAAGTTCGAACCCGATTTGCGCCCAGTCCAACTGGATTATTACATGTTGGAAGCGTAAGAACAGCCCTGTATTCTTGGTTGTTTGCACGGCATCATCAGGGCAAATTTATGCTGCGGATTGAAGATACAGATCAAGCTCGCTCGACGCAAGCCTCGGTGGAAACCATTTTGGATGGGATGGCCTGGATGGGGTTGGATTATGATGAAGACCTGGTTTTTCAGACTCAACGCTATCCGCGTTATATGGAAATAGTTGAGCATTTGTTGAAAATTGGCAAAGCCTATCGCTGTACTTGCTCTCCTGAACGCTTGGAAACATTGCGCGAGCAACAATTAGCTGCAAAACAGAAACCTCGCTATGATGGGCATTGTCGTGAACGTCAACTCTCGCCTGATGCGGGTCTGCATGTGGTGCGGTTTTGTAATCCCGCGCACGGGATCGTTCATTTTGAAGACAAAGTCTATGGTTCGATCTCGGTTGATAATGCAGAACTCGATGATTTGATTATTTTAAGATCTGATGGACATCCCACTTATAATTTTGCGGTCGTAGTGGATGACTGGGATATGCAAATTACTCATGTGATTCGGGGTGATGACCATATTAATAATACGCCCAGACAAATTAATTTATATCACGCTTTAGAGGCACCGATTCCTGAATTTGGCCATTTGCCTATGATATTAGGTGAAGATGGCAAGCGTTTGTCCAAACGCCATGGCGCAGTATCGGTGTTAGAGTTCAAAGAAGAAGGATTTCTACCCCATGCCTTATTGAATTATTTGGTGCGTTTAGGCTGGTCGCATGGTGATCAAGAAATATTTTCTTTGGCAGAAATGATTGGGAATTTTGATTTGTCTGCAGTCAATCGAGGGGTGTCGGGTTTTAATTATGATAAATTATTATGGTTAAACCAGCATTATATTAAAAATGATTCTGCCGCGGATATCGCCAAAACATTGGCAGCGTATTTTACTGAAGTAGGCATTGACCTGAATCAGGGACCGCCCCTTGAAGACATTGTGGCGTTACAGGCGGATCGTGCTAAGACTTTGGTTGAACTTCGTGATAAAAGCCGTTATTTTTATGAAGAGGATTTGGTGTATGACGCTGCAGCGGTGGCGACGCATCTGACTCCTGGTGCGTTGGATTTACTTGCTAAAGTCAAACAGCGTTTGCAAGATTTGTCTCTATGGCAACGTGCAGAGATTCATCATTGTTTGAAAGATCTGGTGAGTGAACAAAAAATAGGTTTTGGCCAATTGGCTCAGCCATTACGCGTGGCGGTAACAGGAGCAACGATGTCTCCATCCATTGATGCAACGTTAGAGTTAATTGGTAAAGAGCGTGTGTTAGAACGTTTAGAGAAAGCGCAAAACCTGATTACCTAATCCGAGCCGCGCGCGTCAGCAAGCGGAGCTTTTGTGGGGTATGCGCGTGGTTATCGCGCAATATTGTGCATAATTTCCGTTCTCTGACGGTCATGGTTCGGATTAATCTGTCACTATTATTTGGATATGAATTCACGAAAGGAGTCGCCAAAATGTTAATTACTTTTCAAACCGATGCCTACGAATCTATTACGCTCTTTGGGCATATTGCTGAACGCTTACTAAGCATGATGGGGCAATCCGGCAGAGTACCAGGCGCATTATTAGCCAGTGATGTCCCCAATGCTTTGGCCTTGTTGCGTAAAGCGATAGAAAGTGAAAAAAAGCATCCTAAAATCGTGCTAGAAGAAGCCGACTCGGATGCTGAACCTGAAATCAGTCTGGCGCATCGAGCACTGCCGTTGATTGCTTTATTACAGGCAGCCGAAGCGCGGCATTGTGACGTGATGTGGGGTTAGTGAAACACGGAGTTGAATGTCGTTCGTCGTACTCGTGTGGGGTGATCTCATGAGAAACAATAAAGTTATTGCCGAACTATACCCACTAGGAGGGCGATTTCAACTCGTCCAACATTAATTTGGCAGCCATCTGTTCGGCTTTTCTTCTGGTTTCGCCCTGTCCTTCGGTTGAGCGGTGCAGTGTGGCCAAATGACAGATAATATGAAAGATTTGATCGTGTTCTTCGCCGATGATTTTTTTGACGGTGTATTTGGGTAAAGGGTGCTTTTCTGCTTGTAAATATTCTTGAAGTTGGGTTTTGGCATCTTTAGAAGCAGCGTCCATGGTCTCGTCGTTCAAGCGATCTTTATATAAAAATAAAATGACCTGCTGGATTTGCGCAAAATCACTGTCTAAGAAAATAGCAGCAAAAACGGCTTCTAAGGCATCGGCTAAAATAGAGCGGCGTCGAAATCCGCCACTTTTCAGTTCACCTTGCCCCAATAGCAAATAGTCGCCCAAATCAATTTCACTGGCGATATCCGCTAACATATCTCCTTTGACCAAAAAAGCACGCAAGCGACTGAGTTGGCCTTCGGGGCGTTGCGGATATTGATGATATAAGGCATTGGAAATGACTAAATTCAAGATGGAGTCGCCAAGAAATTCTAAGCGTTCATAATTTTTTTCGCCGGCACTACAATGGGTCAGTGCCTGGCGGAGATACGATGTTTTACGAAAAGTATAGTCCAAACGTCTATACAGGCGGTCTATGTGAGGATGCATGCTGATAATCTCAACTTAATGAATGATGCGCCCTAAGCGAGACCATCGAATATTCCATTCCTTTTTATTCCAACTGAGCCAAGTAAAGATCGCTTTACCACGCAAATAATCATCATGCACAAATCCCCAATAACGACTGTCCGCAGAGTCATCTCGGTTATCACCCATCACAAAATATTGATTAGGCGGCACAGTGATTTCAAACTCGGTGCCAGGGACGTCACTTCGGCGGTAAATTTTGTGAATGACCGAATCAAGGTTTTCTTGGTATTCGGATACCGGATGAGCCGAGCTTTCGTCGATGGTATATTGGATAAAATCCTGTGGGGCTTTTTTCCCATTGATGGTCAGAATTTTATGGTGGTAAGAAACAACATCTCCAGGTATTCCAATAACGCGTTTAATAAAATCATATTTGGGATTGGGTGGCCAACGAAAGACCACAATATCTCCTCGTTTGGGGGAAGAAATATTGACTATTTTTTTATCCCAAACTGGTAGGCGTAATCCGTAAGCAAATTTGTTAACGACCAGAAAATCTCCGACTAATAGTGTGGGTTCTAGCGAACCAGAAGGGATGCGAAATGGTTCAAACAGAAAGGAGCGAACCAAAAGAACACCAAAAAAAATCGGGAAGAGCGAGCGGGAGTACTCAATAATTCGTCTGGGCTTTTGGCGGGAGCTTCGCTTTTTAGACCAAAATAAAACATCTAAAAGATAAATCACGCCAGTGAAGACGGACAGAATCAGTAGGAATAGAGCAAGATTCATGTGATAGGTTCCTTATTTTTTACGTTCAGTTTGAAACACCGCCATAAAGGCTTCTTGGGGAATTTCAACATGACCTACTTGTTTCATGCGTTTTTTCCCGGCTTTTTGCTTTTCTAACAGTTTACGCTTACGCGACACGTCTCCACCATAACATTTTGCGGTGACATTTTTGCGCAATGCTTTGACGCTTTGTCGCGCGATAATGTGACTGCCTATGGCAGCTTGAATCGCGACATCAAACATTTGGCGCGGGATTAATTCGCGCATTTTTTCGGTCAAAGCACGACCTCGATACTGTACTGCAGAACGGTGGGTAATAGATGCTAATGCATCAACTCGTTCATTATTGATTAAGATATCCATTTTCACCAAATCGGCTTCTTGAAAACGTACAAAATTATAATCTAGTGATGCATAACCGCGGCTCACTGATTTCAAGCGGTCAAAAAAATCAGAAACCACTTCACTCATGGGTATATCATAAGTGACGGATACCTGACGACCGCTGTAGAGCATCGCAATTTGCACGCCTCTACGCTCAATACATAAAGAGATGATAGCACCCAAATAATCTTGAGGCACCAAAATATTTGCACGCACAATAGGTTCAAACATTTGTTTGATTTGTTGTACGGGCGGTAAGCGTGAAGGATTATCGATTAAGACGGTTTCATCTTTGGTATTCACGATTTGATAAATCACGGTTGGAGCAGTGGAGATCAATTCTAAATTATACTCGCGCTCCAAGCGTTCTTGGATAATTTCCATGTGCAGCATGCCCAAAAAGCCACAGCGAAATCCAAACCCTAATGCTTCTGATGATTCAGGCTCATAAAATAGTGACGCGTCATTCAAGCTCAATTTTGCTAATGCTTCACGAAATGCTTCAAAATCATCTGAGCTAATGGGAAACAAACCAGCATACACTTGAGGTTTTACTTTTAAAAATCCTGGCAATGGGCTAACGGCAGGCATTTTTTCTAGCGTCAGGGTATCTCCAACGGGTGCGCCGTGGATATCTTTGATGCCGGCCACCACATAGCCCACTTCTCCTGCTTTAAGTTCTTCAGTGGGGGTGCGTTTGGGGGTAAAAATACCGACTTGATCCACAATATAGACTTTGCCGGTAGACATGATCTGCATTTTTTGCCCAGCTTTTAACGAGCCATTCATAATGCGCACCAAAGATACCACGCCCAGATAATTATCAAACCATGAGTCAATGATCAGTGCTTGCAAAGGTTCTTCTAGCTCTCCGACGGGAGGCCGAATGCGTTGGACAATGGCTTCTAGAATATCTTCTACACCCAAACCGGTTTTGGCCGAAGCACGAATGGCATCATGAGCATCTACACCAATGATGTCTTCAATTTCAGCAATGACTCGCTCGGGCTCAGCTTGAGGCAAATCAATTTTGTTCAATACGGGCAATACGTCCAAAGATTGGTCAATCGCGGTGTAACATACTGCGACAGTTTGAGCTTCGACACCTTGTGCGGCATCTACGATTAACAGCGCACCTTCACAGGCGGCAAGGGAACGAGATACTTCATAAGAAAAATCAACATGACCTGGGGTATCAATAAAATTTAATAGATAGGTTTTGCCATCTTGCGCTTTATAATGGAGTGCAACACTTTGCGCTTTAATAGTAATACCACGTTCGCGCTCAATATCCATGGAATCTAAAACTTGCGCACCCATTTCACGGTCCGACAAGCCCCCACACATCTGGATAAACCGATCGGCAAGCGTTGATTTGCCATGATCAATATGGGCAATGATGGAAAAATTTCGAATTAAAGACAGATCACTCACTGTTAAATACCAAGTGTATGGGATAAAACACCTAATTCTAGCTGATGTTGGCGTGGATGAAAACATTTATTGTGCTTGTTCACTAAGTCAGCAAATGTTATCTTTGTTCATGTCTGTGCCGACGCCATTAAATTAAGGGGACGCGCTTAACCAAATGGTTAATGGCAGCGAAGTGTGGAGTAAGTAGTTATTTTTGTCATAAATTTTGGTTTTTAAAAGGGGAAAAGATGCGGTTCTGGGGACGGTTACTTATAATTACAACAGCGGTATGCAGTATGCAAACCCTCTACGCCGATGCGAGTCTTTTACATCGAAAAGATGTGCGTGCTTTTGTACAAGACTTGGTAGTGCATGATCACTTTCAGTCTAAACAACTACGAACCATTTTAGCAGCTGCCCAATATCAGCCTCAAATTATCGCGTCTATGGATCGCCCGTATGAAAAGAAAAATTGGGATGTGTACCAAGCTTTATTTTTAACACCAGAGCGTCTTAATTCCGGCTTAGTTTTTTGGAAAAATAATCAAAAGGTATTACAACAGGTTGCGAAGCAATATGGGGTGCCGCCAGAGATGATCGTCGCCATTTTGGGTGTAGAAACCTTGTATGGCAAACGCCAAGGGGATTACCGAGTTTTAGATGCTTTAACGACATTGGCGTTTTACTATCCCTCTCGTGCCCCTTATTTTAAAAGAGAATTGCGTGAATTTTTGTTGTTGTGTCGCGAACATCGCGTTTCTCCAACCCAGTACAAGGGTTCTTACGCCGGTGCGATGGGAAAACCGCAATTTATGCCGAGTAGTTACCGTACCTACGCAGTAGACTACCAAGGACGTGGTCGCCCAGATTTGATGAGTAAAGACCAAGATGTGATTATCAGCATCGCCAATTATTTCAGTAAACATGGCTGGCAACCCAAACAAATGGTCGTGGAACCTGTCCGTGTTCCGCAGCAAGGTTTGAAAAGTCTCGTCTTAAATAGTAAAGCGCCTAATTATTCATTGACGCAATTATTGCATGCTGGGGTACAACCAAAGCAACGTAATAACAGCGTGCATCCCCATGAGGCGGGCGTATTGGAATTGATGACAGATAAAGGTCCTGAATATTGGATGGCTTATCCTAATTTTTATGTGATTACCCGTTATAATACCAGTCCACAATACGCATTGGTTGTTTATTTGCTTGCCCAATCGTTGCGCGAGCGTCATGCTGCACTGACAGGGTAGGGCTCAGATTGTGTTAACCTGTTTCTTGTTTGTTCAAACTGATGATCTGAACGCAATGTTAACTGTGCGTGTGGATATGCAGGGTCAGATTGAGCAACCTTTGCAAATGCGGACCATCGAAGAGATTCGTGTTTTGCAAGAGAATGCTAGGACAATTGTCGTTTTTCCCACCGCATGGTGCGGCTTATATCAGGTTGAATTGCCCCTGTTATCGGATAGTAAGGCCCGAGTAGCGATCCCGTTTGCGTTGGAAGATAATATCGCACAAGCGGTTGCACAGGTGCATTTTGGCTTTGACAAAGCTTATTATCGTAATGGCCGCTATTGGGTTGTGGTGATTGATAAACACATTATGACCGAGTGGATGGCTAAGCTGAGTAATTTGGATTTGAATTATGATCAAATTACCATCGACTGGTTTGCGCTCCAGCCTGGAGAAGCAGTGGTTGGTGAAGAAACTGTATTGATTCATTCTGAGGCATTTCAAGGCGCAGTTAGCTTAGATATCTGGGATCATTTCGAGCATGCTTGGTCAAAAGAATTGCAATGGCAACTGTTTACAGCGAGCGCTGAAGTACAAGAAGGCGCTGCCATATCTGCTCATTCCAAGTCCAGATACACATGGATTGCAGAACGGTTATTCAAAACCAAAATTTTAAATCTCTGTCAGGGAGAGTTTCAGCATGCTACCAGTCAAACTCAGGTGAAACATAAATACCAATTAGCTGGGATCTTAGCAACGGCTTGGTTAGTCAGTTTTATCGGTATTCATGTTGGGCTTTATATGCTGATCACCCATCAGTCTCAGAAGGTTGACCAACAAATTGCCCAGTCTTATCGGGTGTTTTTTCCAGGCGCACAACAAGTGATCAGCCCCAAATTTAGGGTTGAACAATTACTTAAGCAAAATCAACTTGGGCATAATGCTGCCTTATGGTCGTTGATGGAAAGTTGGTCATTGGCGCTCGACGCGCAAGCTGAGACTTTGCCGAAACAAAGTGCTAAGCCTTCCTTGACTGTGCAAACCTTGCAGTTTCAAAATCAAATTTTAATCGTCGTGTTTCGCTGCGACAATTTCTCTGCATTAGAGAAAATCGAGGCCTTTTTGCAGAATCGGCATGTGCATGTGCAGCAAGTTTCGGCAGCAACGGAAAATGAACAGGTCGTCGCTAAATTGGAGTTGTCGTTATGAAAGCCCATTGGCAGCAATTCAATGAACGTGAGCAAACAGCCGTTGTAGTTGCCGGACTCTGTCTCGTAGCCTATCTTTTTTATGCGGTCCTGTTTTCGCCATTGACGACCGCAGTATCGAGTGCACGCAAACATTGGTATGAAAAAAATAGCACACTGATGTGGATGCGCCATGCCCAGAAAAACTATAGTCAGGAAAAACAACCTAAGAAGGTTGCTGCGGGTAATTTATTGTCTATATTAACCCAGGTATTGAAGCGCGCATCTTTTCATCGATTTCCTTATCAATTAGCGCAAACTGCGAGTGGTGAAATCCAATTGAGCTTTGATGACGTGCCGTATAATGCTTTTATGGAGTGGTTACGTGTCCAAAGTATGCGTTACACACTGACTGTAAAAAACTTGGATGTGACTAAAACCAATGTGTCGGGGGTGGTAAAAATATCGGTGATATTCGGGGTTGAATAGGGTGGGTGCGACAATTTATGGTTACGGCGCAGATAATTTGGTTTTATTTTGCCTGTCGCATGCTTGCGACTTGTATGTAGCAAGCTTATAATCTTTTTAATAGCCTGCATAGGCAGCGCATCGCGTTTATCTAAGGATAAGATATGCAAAAAACAACGTATCGGAAATTTCAGAACTTCATGTTATTTATCAGTATTTTCGTGGTAGGGTTTTCTTTCTATATTGAAATGTTGAATCAATTAAAACCTTGTCCTTTATGTTTTATGCAACGTACCTGTTCCTTTTTATTTGGGTTTACATGTATGTGGGGGATGTTTGTGGCGAGTGTGCGGCGCGCTAGAGTCGTTTCTTTGCTGCAATGTATTTTTGCTGGTTTGGGTTTATATTTTGCTAGTCGCCAATTGTGGTTGCAATCATTGCCAGTTGAAGTGACTGAGCAATGTATGCCTGGCTTGCAGGCAATGTTTCACTATTTTTCTTGGGATATGATCCTCAAATCCTTTTTTTGGGGAAACAGTGATTGTTCACATGTGGATTGGCAATGGTATGGATTGTCGATTCCTTTGTGGTCTGCGCTCTATTTTGTATCCATGTTTGCGTCGAGTGTTTATGTTTATACCCAGGTTTTTTTTACAATGAGGAAGCGTGCAAAATTCTAATATGACTGCTTCATTCGACTCTAAAGATTCTAATCGTTTTGCCTGTCAAGTACTGCACCGCCATTCAAGTACGGCTGCACGCGTGATGCAGGTCCAGACACCCCACGGGATGTTCACCACACCGACTTTTATGCCGGTTGGGACACGAGCTGGGGTGAATAATATGACGCCAACGGAACTGTGGGCCAGCGGAAGTCAGATTATTTTGGGGGGTAATACCTACCATATGTTGTGTGCACCAGGCATGGAAGTCATTGAGCGGGCGGGCGGTATGCATCAGTTTATGGGGTGGCATGGTCCCATGTTGACTGATAGCGGCGGCTTTCAAGTATTTTCATTGTCGAAGAAAATTTGTACGGTAGACGAAGAGGGGGCTCATTTTATGTTACCCCAGAGTGAGCGCCTCATTCATATGACGCCTGGGATGTCGTTGGCTACCCAAAAAATCATTGGTGCTGATATTATTATGGCGTTTGATCAATGTACGCCTGATGCGGCGACCTATGCTGAAGCGCAACATATTATGCAGCGTACCCATCGTTGGTTATTGGAATCTATCGACTATCATCAAACCCATCCAACTTCTCGCTATGGCGCGCAACAAGCGTTATTCGGGATTATTCAAGGCGGGGTTTATCCTGAATTGCGTCTAGAAAGTGCCGAATTTGTGGCTGGTCAAGCGGTAGATGGCCTGGCAATTGGGGGTGAAACCATTGGGTTTGATATGGCGGCGACGGTTAAAGTGGTGGAATGGGTACGCAAAGTGCTCCCAGAAACAAAAATAAGATATACTATGGGCGTCGGTATGTCACCCCAGGATTTATTAGATGTGGTTGCTCAGGGGATTGATATCTTCGATTGCGTTGCACCGACGCGTAATGCACGGCATGGTGCTTTGTATTGCGGTACTGTGGTGCCGGATGGGGAATGGTTGCGCTTTGAATCCGAACATGAACAAGGTCGGATCCAAATCAAAAAAGCCTGTTTTGCAAACGACGAACAACCCATTATGCAAGATTGTAAATGCAGCACGTGCCAACAGTATTCGCGTGCGTATTTGCATCATTTATTTAAACAAAAATTTCATTTGTTCACTGCATTGGCTTGTATTCATAATATCCATGTTTTACATGCGGTTTGTGATAAAATGCGAGAACATATTTTTAAGGAGTCATTATGATTTTGATCAAAACATCATTGGGAGATATTACGCTGCGTTTGGATGAAGAGGGTACTCCTAAAACTGCGGAAAATTTTCTAAATTATGTTCGCAGCGGATTTTATTCTGATACTATTTTCCATAGAGTGATCAATGGATTTATGATTCAAGGGGGTGGTTTAGATGCTGATATGCAAACTAAGCCAGCTCCAAACAAAGTGGTGAACGAGGCTAAGACGGGTAAATTGAATAAACGGGGTACGATTGCAATGGCAAGAACTTCTGAGCCGCATTCGGCATCTGCTCAGTTTTTTATTAATTTGGTAGATAATCAGTTTTTGAATTTTAAGGGAGAAAACTCTCAAGAATTCGGATACTGTGTATTTGGGGAAGTTGTGGAAGGAATGGATGTGGTGGATGCGATTGCAAAAGCCAAAACAGGCCATAAAGGCGGCCATTCTGATGTGCCACTTGAGTCTATTGCGATTCTTTCGATTGCTGAGAGTGTATGATTCAACATATTTCTGATCTCAATCAAGCTTTGCTGGATATCCAAGAAGGACAAGTGTTGGCTTATCCTACGGAAGCGGTATATGGTTTGGGCTGTGACCCATTTAATCAAACCGCTGTGGAGCGTATTTTGGCACTCAAAGGGCGCCCGCTTCAGCAAGGCTTAATTGTGCTGATTGCAGATTGGCCACAATTATTTTCTTTGATTGGAGATGTGTCCATAACGCGTCTAGAGGCCATTAAAGAAACTTGGCCTGGGCCGGTGACTTGGGTGTTTCCCAAATCTGAAAATGTACCGGATTGGGTGTCGGGTTCGCATAATACCATCGCAGTCAGAATGACGGCACACCCTATTGCTCAGAAATTATGTCAATTAGGCCCTATTGTTTCTACGAGTGCTAATCCACATGGCAAAACGCCGGCACTTTCGCTAGAAGAGGTGGAGCAATTGTTCAATACTGGTTTAGATGGTGTGGTATTGGGTGATTTGGGCACTGAGACGCGACCTAGTTTGATTTTTGATGCCGTGACGAATCAGCAGTTACGATAGAGGCGTTGACACAGTAATTTTGTCTGGTGATACATTTTTAAGCGAGCACTGAATTTGAATCTTTGCCTCGGGGTCCTGTCATCGTGGGTATCCCGACGTGCTCGCAAGCTGCGCGCGCCGGGAGCCCTCCCGCAATGCCACCCCTCGAATCAGTATCAGAACAGGACAAAATTACTGTGTCACCGTTGGTGTTTAATTTTGAGCGTGATCCGAGCCTGACGGTTACGGCTCGGATATCTGGTTTTATAGTAAATAGGGCGTTTCCTCGAAAAATGCTGAATAGTTATATAATGAGAGTTATTATGGACTGCTCCCAGTCAATCACACGTATCCGCGAACGACTCCCCGAGTTGGAGCGTCAAATATTAAAATTTGGTGATTTTTTTCCCTTAAAACTGTTGCCTGCTGGTTTGTTCCGTGATGTGACGTCCGGACTAGATTGTATCGCAGATATTGCCAGAGATTTGGATGTGATTACCCCGAAAACCTCAGATGCTATGGTTGTCTATTGGAGTGAGCGTCTCAGTCGTAAAATTCATGTTCTGGTTCATATTTGTCGTACGCAGCAACATATCAAAGATCGTCCCAAGGCTGTTTTAGATAAAATGGGGACACGAACGCAGTGGTTGGAGCAAATCCAAACTAAGCAGACCCAACTTTCTGCTCAACGCACGGCGGTAGCTGCGACCTTAGAAACCATGCAGACAGGCCAAGATTTGCCTCTCATCCATGCTCTTCAAAAGGAATTACAGGCTATAGATGCGCAGCTCGCAGAGTTGTTTAGATAGCGATAGGAAGTTAGCAGAGCATTGGATCAACGAAAAGTCATTAGGTCAAGCCCAACCTTAGTTTGCAACCATTAACCTTAAATCGCGCGGCGTCACTCCCCAGGTACGTCATCCTGAGCGAAGCGAAGGATCTCCGGAATTAGGCACAAACCTAGTTAATTAGAGATCCTTCGCTTCGGCTCAGGATGACGTACCTGGGGGGGGGGCGCTCGGATCTAAAATCCATTTACAACCCATATTGTCCAAAAAAAAGTTGATTTGGTTTGTGTTTGTGTTAAAATTGCTCATTGTTTTTGAGCGGATACCGACTATGGCTTTATCGCAAGCAGTAAAAGACACATTAAATACTCTCCAAAATTATTATAAGAGCCTATATTTTTTACGTGGATTCCTCCCTGTCGAACTTAAAAATCATTTAAACACCTTGGAAAATAAAGATGTTCATACGATTACTACAATAGAAGCGGCAGAACTGATCACGTATTTGCATGATTCTTTATTAATATCTAGTTGGTATACCAAGTTGGTTGTATATTTTTTATCTGGCTTATCGCAGTTTTTTATGAGCGATCTTATAAAACAGGTTGTGACACTTCGAGATCACGGATTATCTAGCGTAGACAATTTAAGCATGGTCCTGCAGTGTAGCGACGTACCAACAGGGGTCACGGGACTATGCTAAGTTTATTTCAAATGCTAGTGATTACGCTCGGTTTTTGCATGTTTTACATTTACTAAACGATCCACCGATATGGCGGAGTTATGGTACAGAGTATGCGGATTTTCTAAACTCATTTGCATCACGTCCCGAAGTTTTTTTAATTTATGCCGAGTTGTTGGCAGTGGTAGCCAAAACGCCAAAATTAATGACTGCCAATAATCATGAGCGGTTGCTTAAAATTCTTAGCTCTTGTATTAATCCTGGAGAGTTATTGCAACGCTGTAAGCAGACTACGCGGCTGACCCCTGTGTTTTTAGGTAATTTTGTGAGCGACCTGAACCGTGATTTAGAAACTACTTCCGGAGTTCCGCAATCACAGCTTAGGCATCGGAAGCCGAATGGAGCTTCCGTGGCTTATGCAACCACCAATGTGAATGATTTGGAGGGTCGGCCATTGGAAAAACCTAAACTCGGAGACATTGTGACACCTTATGCAGAGAAGACGGTTACGCAAAATGAGCGCACATCCGTGTTGGGTATGGTTACTGGAGTTATTGGAAGTCTATGGGCTGGGCCTTCTTGCAAAGAAAATAAAAAATTGGAAAGAGGGGATGTTACGGAACATCGTTGCGAAGTCTAATCAAATAAGCTTTCAAAGCCTGCTCATCTTGACTATCAATGCTCAAACCCAATTGGGTCCGGCGCCATAAAATATCTTCGGCAGTTTGGGCCCATTCGGTTTGGCAGAGAAAATCCACTTCTTTTTGCCGTAAAATCGGCCCAAACGCGCGGCCTAAATCAGTTTCTTGGGTACAGTTTTGTAATAAGATTTCTGTTCTACTGCCATAATGGTAGAGATAATGCTGAAGAATGGCAGGTTCTAACCAAGCATAGTGTTTCTGCGCGTAGCGCACATAATCCGTGAAAGATCTGTTTTCCCATACGCCGCCTGGTAATGGCGTGACATGCGTAGTGGTGGGCGCTAAATTCGGAAAAACTGGCTTTAGGCTATCAAGGACTTGAGTAGCCAAACGGCGGTAAGTGGTGAGTTTACCGCTTATAATAGTGACCATGGGAGCGGGTTGAGCATGAAACTCGAAGCTAAAATCACGACTCAATTGCGATGGACCCCGTTTTGGATTGGCGGGCAGGGCACGAATGCCAGACCAAGTTGCCGTAATCTTATTTATAGTATGCTGGAAATATTGGTGAATAATATCTTTTAAATACTGAATTTCTTCAGGGCTAATGCTTGGATGGGGTTCTGCTTTGGATAGTAAAACATCCGTGGTACCGATAAGGTGCTGACCATGGTATGGGATGACAAAAATGATGCGTTGATCCTGTGCTTGTAATAAATAGGCATGTTGCCCAGCATAAAATGCCGGCACCACAATATGACTACCTTTTACATACGATATGGCTTGATCTAAGGGCTGATGACAGGTTTGTGCAATTTGACTTGCCCACGGACCTGCGGCATTGATGATGGCTTTGGCAGTGATCTGAATGGCTTCCCCCTCTTTGGGTTGTAAGGTGATTTGCCAATGCTTGTCTTGTGAGGTGGCTTGAATAAATTGGGTGCGTGGCAAAATGGTTGCGCCATGTGCCTGAGCTAGTAAAGCTACGTTGAGAGTGAGACGTGCATCATGCGTTTTCGCATCATAAAATATAAATCCTTTATTAATATCTTGCTGCAAGGGTGTGAAGTAGTTCGCATCTTTTTTTCTAGATAAAGCTTTGCTATTTGGCAAGAGATTTGCGCGCGACAAATGATCGTATAAAAACAATCCACAACGCAATAACCAAGCAGGTCGTAATCCGGAACGATAGGGTAGTACAAAGGCAAGGGGGTAAATTGAATGGGGTGCGATGCTCATCAAAATACGTTGTTCTTCTAGTGCATCATGTACTAAGCGGAATTGGTACTGTTCTAAATAACGTAATCCGCCATGAATTAATTTACTACTATTGGAAGAAGTGCGGGCTGCCAAATCGTCTTGCTCGCAGAGCAGAACCGACAGACCACGCAGTGCTGCATCGGCGGCGCATCCACAGCCGTTGATGCCGCCACCTATGACAACCAGGTCATACAACATCGCGTTGCTTTTCTCCAGTATATAATTGACGTGGTCGGCCAATTTTGGTGGGTCCAGCTGTCATTTCTAACCAATGCGACATCCATCCCACGGTTCTAGCTAACGCAAAGATCACCGTAAACATATTGGTTGGAATGCCAATGGCGCTTAAAGTGAGGCCTGAGTAAAAGTCGACATTGGGATACAATTTCTTCTCAATAAAATAATCGTCTTCTAAAGCAATGCGTTCTAATTCCATGGCAAGCTTGAACAAAGGTTCATCTTTTGCACCCACCGCATGTAAGACTTCATGACAGGTTTTACGCATAACCAATGCTCTGGGATCGTAGCTCTTGTAGACGCGATGACCAAAACCCATCAAGCGGAAGGAGTCGTTTTTATCTTTCGCGCGTTTGAGATATTCATTAATTCGACTGATATCTCCAATTTCTTTGAGCATATTCAAACAGGCTTCATTGGCGCCGCCATGAGCCGGCCCCCATAAAGCCCCAATGCCGGCTGAAATACATGCAAAGGGATTCGCTCCCGTAGAACCGGCCAAACGTACCGTAGAAGTCGAGGCATTTTGTTCATGGTCCGCGTGTAAAATGAAGATCGTATCCATGGCTTTTACCAATACGGGATTCGGAGTGGTGCTTTCAGAGGGGGTTCCGAACATCATATGCAAAAAGTTTTCGGTATAGGACATTTTGTTTTGCGGATACATATAGGGCATGCCGATTGAGTATTTGTAACTCATAGCGGCTAATGTTGGTATTTTTGCGATTAAGCGAATGGCGGATGTGTACCGGTCGCGTTGATTCGTTAGGTCGATGGAATCATGATAAAACGCTGACAATGCGCCTACGATTCCCACCATGATGGCCATAGGGTGTGCATCACGGCGAAAGCCATTTAAAAACTGGTACATTTGTTGATGAACCATCGTATGATTATTGATAAGCTGGCGAAACGAAGTTTGTTCTGCTTTTTGGGGTAATTCTCCATTGAGAAGGAGATAGCAGATGTCTAAAAAAGTTTTTTTCTCAGCCAATTGATCGATAGGATATCCACGATATAACAATATTCCTTTATCTCCATCGATATACGTGATTTTCGATTCGCAGGACGCGGTGGACATAAAGCCAGGATCGAAGGTAAAAGCACCGTGGTCGCCTAGTTTAGCAATATCAAGCACAGGATTGCCTAAAGTAGGTTGATACATAGGTAAATCAATGGGGTCCTGTCCTGGAATAGTTAATGTGGCCGACTCGGGTTTCATAAAGATCCTTTTATAAAGCGTGTGAACTCTAATCTTACCTAAATTTTCCGGTCGAATCCACAATCCTGCCTGGAAAAGTAAGGATAATCTGTCCTCTTTTTTGGAGATATGATACACTTCTGATTAAGTAAAGGTACCGTTTTTAAGAGGCAGCAGCTCCAATGGCTTATTCCGCAAAAGAGATCATACCGGTCAATATTGAAGATGAATTAAAACAATCCTATTTAGACTATGCAATGAGCGTCATCGTCGGTCGCGCTTTGCCAGATGTGCGCGATGGCCTGAAGCCTGTGCATCGGCGCGTATTGTATGCGATGAGCGAATTGGGGAATGATTGGTCTAAACCGTATAAAAAATCAGCGCGCGTGGTCGGGGATGTGATTGGTAAATATCACCCGCATGGTGACACAGCCGTGTACGATACCATCGTACGGATGGCGCAAAATTTTTCAATGCGATATATGTTGGTGGATGGTCAAGGAAACTTTGGTTCGGTAGACGGTGACTCTCCTGCGGCCATGCGATATACCGAAATTAGAATGTCGAAATTGGCGCATACATTATTAGCTGATTTAGATAAAGAAACCGTAGATTTTGCACCCAATTATGATGAAACAGAATTTGCACCGGTTGTATTGCCGACCCGTATTCCCAATTTGCTGATCAATGGTTCCTCTGGGATTGCGGTTGGTATGGCTACGAATATACCACCTCATAATTTAAATGAAATCTTAGATGCGACACTGGGATTGATTGCCAATCCAGATTTGACGATTGAAGAACTCATGAATTTTGTACCTGGCCCGGATTTTCCGACGGCAGGTATTATCAATGGTCGTGCGGGCATTGTGGAAGCATATCGCACTGGTCGTGGGCGTATTTCTATTCGTGCAAAAACTGAAATCGAAAGCGATGGGCAAAAGCATGCGATTATCATTAATGAATTGCCTTACCAAGTGAACAAAGCACGTTTGGTGGAAAAGATTGCAGAATTGGTCCGTGACAAAAAAATTGAAGGCATTTCTGGTCTACGAGATGAGTCGGATCGGCAAGGGATGCGCGTGGTCATTGAGTTAAAGCGCGGAGAAATTGCTGAAGTTATATTGAATAATCTGTATGCACACACGCAAATGCAGGTTGTGTTTGGGATTAATATGGTTGCGTTGGTTGACAAACAACCTAGGACTTTAAACCTCAAACAAATATTAGAATATTTTCTGAAGCACCGCCGAGAAGTGGTAACACGTCGTTGTATTTTCGAGTTAAAGAAAGCGCGGAATCGTGCGCATGTTTTGGAAGGACTTGGCATTGCATTAGCCAATATTGATGAAATGATTACGCTGATTAAGCAGGC
>CAIRCS010000172.1 GCA_903877115.1 uncultured Legionella sp. | reverse complement strand
ATGCACGTCTTGCACCTTAGTGACTTTGGATGGTTGATCTGCTGATAGTTTTACTTCACTACATATATTTTGTTGTATATCGAGCTCTACTCCAGCGTCATACATGCGCGCAATATTCTGCTCTATTGTCTGTTCTAGTTCCGCGGTATCAATAGATTCTGTTTGAAATCGAAGCGCTTTAATACTAATCGGCTCTGCTGTTCCTATGGTTATTGTAAAATCCAAATTTCTATTAGGCATTTTCACATCCTCTCTTAAATTGAAATCGCTAATGGCTCTCACACAATTGAGCTCTGTGCGCACATTATATACCAAGTGATTATCTTTGGTCAAGTTATTGGAGCACACCTCGTTGCTAGTTCCTGATTTCCACTCAAGCCAGTGTTTATAAGGGTTTGTTGCTGTATAATGCACCCCATGTAAAAACAATAAAATTGGAGATGTCTCTGGATGAAGCCGCGCTACAATTGGATCCCAACTGAATTAACGGAATCTGACTTCAACGAATTTATCTTTCCGCACGTTACGAATGGTAGTCGTGGTCCGAAACCAAAGATATCATATTTTAAGATGTTTAATTACTTTTTGTACTTAATGCACACGGGATGTCAGTGGTATAAACTACCGATTGATAAAAACCAACATGGGATCACTGAAATCAGTTATTCGCGCTTATTTAGACATTTTCAGCGCTGGATCAAGGTCGGCTTCTTCGAGCGGGTTTTTGAGGCGTCCGTCGCAAAACTAGCGAAAGAATCCCTCTTGGACACCAGCATCCTGCACGGAGATGGCACCACGACTGCGGCAAAAAAAGGGGTGACAATCTCGGCAGGAGTGGGCATAAACATCTCTACGGAGACAAAATAGTCGCACTATGTGACAGGAATTGCAATGTAGTTGCTCCCTTTGTTACGGCAGCTGGCAATGCGAATGAAACAAAACTGTTTCCTGATGCATTCAACAAACTTAAGGACATTGCAAAAACTGTTGGCATGAACATTGCTGGTGCTGTGATCAGTCTGGACGGGGCTTATGACTCCAAAAAAAACCGAAAAATGATTTTTAATGCCGGTATGGTGCCCAATATTAATGAAAATAAACGCAACAGAAAATCAAAAAAACGCGGAAGAAAACGACTGTTCGATCAGAGCATATTCAATGAGCGATTCAGAACCATTGAACGCGTGTTCTCATGGGAGGATAAATTCAAGCGCAGCTTGGTACTGGTAAGAACTCTGGCAGCTCGCGCCATCCGTTCTAGTGTGCTAAATCCGGGCAGTTCAAATCGTTCTTTAATAAGCGTTTCAATCATATCATTGATGATGTCAGGCAATCCTTCCTTGAAAACAGCGGACTTCAAAGCACTTTGTTTCATAAAGTCACGTTGCTTGTACTCATCATCAGATATATTAAGGTATTTCAAGATTATTTTTCGGTGTCTTTTTCTTGAGCTCGGGGCATAACTCATGAGGTCAGCAATGTCTGGGCCGCCTATTAACGTTGAAATATAACCAATAACCGCATCGGGAACATCCTTCACATTAATCGCGTACCCAAGGCATTGATAACATTTTAGTGTTACCATAAAACCTAATTTATTTGTTATTGTCCCGGAGCGCGTACTTTCCTCCATTAAAATTCGTTCATCGTCAGATGGCATGAAATTTTTTTCGAGCTCCATTGGTGTTGGATGTGGTTTCAATCTTGGATAGGCGGTTTCGTGTGTTGCGGACATATCAATTTTCGGTTATTTTCACATGGCCAAAAACATTAGTTTATGGCCATGTGAAAATCAAGCTTTTTGATCTAGTGTTTATAAGGTTTTTGAAAGACAAATTTAAAGGGGTTTTTGGCCAGGTATGAAAGCAGGAATTTATGCCAGAGTTTCAACGCATGATCAGCATACACTCAATATGCAAATTGAGGCGATGAAAAAATATGTAACGGCACGTGATTGGCAGATTGAAACTGAAATTGCAGAAATTGGATCTGGTGCTAAAGATACTCGCCCTCAACGTGAAGAGCTGATTAATCAGGCTAAACGTCGACAGATAGATGTTATTATTGTTTGGAAATTGGACCGATGGGGTCGCTCAGTTAATGACCTGTTTCATACGCTCAATGAACTAAACGGATTAGGCGTTGGATTTATATCTTTAACGGAAGCATTGGATCTAACAACGGCAACAGGTAGAGCCATGGCAGGGTTATTGGCAATATTCGCTGAGTTTGAACGTGAAATTTTGCGTGAAAGAGTGAAGGCCGGTATCGCGCATGCAAGACAAAAAGGTGGAAGTCACGGACGCCCATCAACAACAAAGCAATATGAAGCTGATGTATATCAGTTGTTTAAGTCTGGACTAAGTAAATCTGAAATTGCTAAAAAATTAGGTATCGGCCGTACTTCAGTCAGAAGAATAATTGAAATAGGTTTAAAACAGGACAATCACAATGATTAAGTTAATAAGTAGCGTCTTGCTAGGCTGTCTTTTTCTTTCTAATCCGACTGTGGTTATAGCAGACCAGGTGGATAATTACCTTCAGTGCGAAATGAAGAAATTAAAAATTCCTGGTCTTTCTATTGCGATTGTAAAAAATGGTCAAATTATGAAAACCAAAGGATATGGTTTTTCAAATATAGAACTTCAGTCGCCTGCATCGCCACAAACCATCTATCAATCCGGCTCTATAGGGAAACAATTTACAGCAATGCTAGCCATGATTTTAACTGAAAAAGGTGTATTACACCTCAATGATAAAATTAATCAATATTTAATAGATGCCCCTGAAAGCTGGAAAGACATTACAGTATTCAATTTGTTAAATCACACATCTGGATTGACGCGATATAATTTGGATGTGGATCTACGGCTTGATTATACTCATGAGGAGATCGTCCGAAGATTACGGCTCTATCCACTTGATTTCGAACCCGGAACCTCATTTCGATATAGTAATGTAGCTTACGAGTTATTGGGAGATGAAGAGTCTGATAATAACTGCGATGCTACAAAATAAACCTTGTTGCGCACAAATTTATTATCCAAGGTCTATTGCGCAAATAAAACGCATCAAACGGGCCTTTTCGTCAGAATCCCGGCCGGACCTCATCTTCTATACAAGCTTGCTCCTTAAGTTTTGCTTGTCTTAATCGATTGGTCAATTTCCTGTTGTCTCTGACAAGGCACTCACGCTCAATGAGCAACGCAAACCGCTCATCGAATGATAAGCGGTTAATATCAGGGGTTCCAATCTGCTCTTGAAATGCCTCTAATACGCCTTGCCAACGCAACGTTTTTAACTGCTCAAATAAAGGGTGTGTTAACATCATATATCTCCTTGGTAATGGTTAATGGTAGTACTTCGGTCCACGAATATTGTCATGGAGAAGGATTGGTTCAGCCGCCATTAACGTGCTGTCTGGCAAGGGTAATGGCTGCTGATCTAATCCACTTTTTAAGATTGATTCGATGTTTTTATAGCGAATAGCGCCGATATGAAGTGCGCGAATGGCCGCATTCTCTAGCCGTTCTTTCCCATACTGTTTGCTCATTCGTAAAATCCCCAAACAACTGCGATATGATTGCTCAGGGATTTTATGGGTTTGTGTTAGCTCTTTAATTAGCTTTCCTGTATTGGGACCAATACTGTGTGCCCATGCATGCATACGTTCGGGTGTCCACTCTGCATAATCTTGATGGGCTCGCGGCATATGCTCATGAATAGTACTGTGCCCTGGTTTTAACATACGTCTATGTAATGCAATGCGATTTCCTTTATGAAAGCACTCAATCGTATTGGATGTTATGCGCACATCGATAATTTCTTTTAGAAATCGATAAGGGACGCTATAGTAATGTTTTTCAATGGCCAAATGATAGTCAACTCCTGCACGAGCACGTTTCCATTCAGCAAAAACATACGGTTTAGATGGTAATGGTTTTAAGGCTGGTTTATCTATCTCAAGATATTGTGAAAAGCGTGTTCCTTCAAGTTCAAAAATACTTTTGCATTATAAGCCTGTAATAAGGGCTGTATTGCCTCATTAATTTCATTGACGCTGAAGAAAGTTATGTCGCGCAGCGGCGCTAAAATCCAACGCTGGATACCTTGTACACCAACTTCCACTTTGGCTTTATCTTTAGGCGTCCGTACGCGTGCTGGCACCACAGCAACACCATAATGATCAGCGAGTTCTTGGAATGTCTTGTTCACGTCTGGATCATAGAGATGAGCTTTTGTGATACCAGAACGAAGATTGTCGGGCACAAGGCACGTCGTAACCCCATCAAAAAACTCAAAAGCATGCACATGCGAAATCACCCAAGACACAAGGCTTTGATCAGGTGTTGCTTCTATAAATGTATAGTTTGACGCACCGAGAACAGCCACGAAAATTTGTGCTTTATGAATCTCACCACTGGCTTTATCAACCCATAAAACTGTCAAACCAGAATAGTCAACAAACAGCTTTTCACCCGCATGGTGAGTGATTCGCATACTTGGGTTTGTTTTACCAATAAATGTTTGGTAAAGCTCACAATATCGACTATAACTATAGCCTTTTGGGTATTGAGCTTGATACTCGTACCACAATAATAGCAAAGTCACGCCTTTGCGTTTCAATTCTTTGTGGACTTTACCGAAATCAGGGTGTTCATGCGCTGGGTTCTTGCTGGTAATAGGGTACAAAGTCGTATGAATTTTTTCTTCTGTCCATTCATCCGTTAGAGGCCATACAATCTTTGCAGCTTTTGTTCTCGTTAAACAGCGACTAACGCTAGCAGCGCCAATATTAAGCCTTCGTGCAATATCACGATTGCTTAATGATTCATCATAATGTAACTTCAAAACCTCTTTAATTTTACGCATAGATAATTTCTCCGTTGGCATTTTTTTTCTCCTTTTGCTTAGTTCAAAACAAAAGAATAGAACGGTTATCTTGCGTCGTCTTTTTTGCCTGTTATTTAGCCATAAGTGATCCAGATGAATCGGAATCTCTGATCCACTTGCGTCGGAATCAGTGATCCACATCGCTCGGAATTAGTGATCCACTTGCGTCGGAATATGCATATGGAGGAGCAACGCATGGATATGCTTGATATTTACACTGACTATTTGATATGCCAAAACAAGCACGCGACTGCAACGGGTTTGTCAGAAATGGTTGATGGTGAATTTTCACACGATAAAGTAACCCGATTTCTTCGACATAACTCCTTTGACTCAAAGATGTTATGGGCATACGCTCAAAGATCCCCTCAAATTAATTCTAAAAAAACCTGCTTAACTACTTGATAAAAATAAAAAAAGGATCATGATT
>CAIRCS010000171.1 GCA_903877115.1 uncultured Legionella sp. | reverse complement strand
GACTTAATGACCTGTTGCCTTAAGCCACCACGAATTTCATAAAGTTGTTGAATATTTAATTTTGGATTAGCGACAAAGATATCTTTTTCATCAAAAATAATGACGTCAAAGTCTTTCAAATGCTCTCTAAATAAATCAACATCTTCTGCTGGAACGGAAATATAAAAAGGGATGTTAGTTTTGTTGTACTTTTGAATGCTTTGCGCAAGCTTCACCGTTCTTTTTAAATCTTTGCGGAAGGTGCAGCAATAAAGAACAAAATTCAGCATATTTATCTTAACGAGTGATGGTTTGCAGAGTTAGCAGGGTTTTGCACAATATTTAAGATTGTAGCGACTGCCTGATTCACCCCAATAGGATTACCACTAGGAATAGCTAAGCGCTTTTGTTCCCAGTCTAACCAGATTCTTTCTAGGGCAATATTGATGCCTTCAACATCTCCATCATGACTTAAATATCCACCTCGCTCAGATAGCATTTGATCTAACTGTGGGTTGCGATGAGTGATGCCCCAAATTGGGCGCCCGGTCCATAGGTACTCATAGAACTTAGATGGGATATATTCCGCACACCATTCATCATTCCCGTGAAGTAGGATTAATACGTCAGCCTGCTGCATTTTTTCAACTACTCTCTCGCGGCCAGACTTACCAGAGATTGGATCTTTTTCAAGCCTGCCATGAGCGAGCAATACATCCTCAAAGCCAAACTGATTGATTACTTCAACTGTTAAGGTATCTAAAGGAGCCCCGTAAGCATGTATTCGAATATGTTCACGTGCTTGTGGGAATTTTTTTAATAACTCATTTACAGCCTTCAAAATGATAGAAAGCGATCGGTCTTTTGCCAAGGATCCAAAATGACACAGATTAAGCATGTCACCGTAGATATGTGAATTCGCAGATGTTGAGCCCCCAGGAGGGTTTGCCCCCGGGAGCACCATAAATCCATGCGCATTACCTGGTGTATTTAAGTTTGTGTTTCTTGCTTTAGCATAATGTAAGGCGCCATCAGTAAACCACCATACAAAATCAGCATGGCGAATGATGCTCTTTTCTAAAGATTGCCGAAATTGCGCATCCCGATTACTTGGTTTATCAGACCCTTCATCAGTAGGGCTTTTACGAATAATTAATGGATCATGCACCTCGACGATCCATTTCACTCCCGTTGCCTTCTTCAGCCATAAACCAGCCAAATGAGCCGACCAAGCACCGCCAGTGGAATACACCACATCCACCTTACCAGCGCGAATCAATTGAAGACCGTGGATAAAGGCTGGCATGGCCCAGGACCACTGACTTGAGTACCCTAGAATGAGTTTCTCTAAACCAATGAAAGGGGCCAACAAAAATGACACGGTCCTGGTCAATATTTTGTATAAAGTCCCACGACCATATTGATTGGCAATCCAGTGACGAAAATCAAAGCGAAATGCGGCTGGTCCCCACGCTAAAAACTGGCGATGGGGAAAGCGTTGGTCTTTGATGCCAGTAATAGCACTAAATACAATAGGATTTATCCCAGCATCGAGTAAATAGGGAATCTTATCGGTAATGGTTTGACTTGATGCGCGACCATCCATATTGAAGCCGTGTGACAGAATCAACCATCTATTTTCTGATGACTGAGTTTCCAATTTTTCTATCAAAATATCTTCAAAAACTGAAAACTAGTTGCCG
>CAIRCS010000170.1 GCA_903877115.1 uncultured Legionella sp. | reverse complement strand
TTTTCCATCTGCTTTAGTCTTTTCAGGGTCACTGTTGAGTCCCTCCTTTGCAGCAGCAGCCTTACGTGCCTCAATACGTTCTTCAGGGGTCTTACATTTATCCCACACCCACCGAGCAAGCATCGATCCCAATTTGAAAATTCCAAACACAACCGCCCCTGCAGCCATAGCCCCTAACGAAAGCGGGAAAGAGACAAGAGCAGCCCCCATAATAAGGGTTCCGATAGCATAACAGCCCACAAGCAATGCCGCATTTCTTGCCAAACTCATAGGTCGCGTACTTTCATTTATTTGATCGCGCACGCCTCGGTACAGACTCGTCAGAAACCCAGGGTTCGCTGCTTTATCATCATTCGCTGTTTTAATGTTATCCAGTCGTTCATAAATTTCAGCTATTCGCTTTTTCTGGGCATTCGTAATAGATTTTCTGGCACGCCCATCTTTAGTCTCCCATATATCTTTTATCTCTTTCTCTAATTCATCCAAAAGCGCTTGAGAAGCTTTAGAGACCTGACTGTTGTTAGTATTAGCTCCAATAGCATCTCGGGTTGCATTAACCTTTGTAGTTACTTCATCGCTGTCAAACGTTGGCATGCTAAGTCCTTAAAATACCGCCCAATAGTTTAATTATGGTCTACATTGACTTAAATTCAATCTTAAAGCACAACTTAGAGATAAAAATAGTGACTCACCAGATTGTGCATAGATTTATTTTCAATAGATTCAAACTAATCTAACGTCATAGAGAGCGAAGCGAAGAATGTGAGGTATCTCACATATTTTATGCGTCATCCCCGGACAAGCCATGCGAGGTAGGCTGAGGTCTTAACTTAATGATAGGGAGTCTCAGGATGGCGCACCTGGGGAATGATGAAAAATCTAACTATTCAACAAAGCCTGCAAATTTTCTTCAGTTTGACCACCGTACAAAGTGGTGTTCAAATTTCCATTGGGATCAAAAACGTATGTAACCGGTACCACGGAAATATCATCTAAATGGAGCGGTTTTAAAGAACGCGGATTTAAACTAGGGTATTCAATATCATTCTCTTGCGCGAGGCGGCGTTGTTGAGGCACAGAAGAAGAATCGAAATTGACGGCGAATACAGCAACTTTTTTCGGATGTTTGGTCGCATAAAAATGGTTCAATGCACTAATTTCTTCAAGGCAAGGCCCACACCAGCTGGCCCAATAATTGATAAACACCCATTTACCATGCAAAGATGCCAATGAAATTTTATTGCCATTGAGATCCTCTAAAGCAACTGCAGCCTGACTTGCAGTTTGATACCCCAATAGAGCAAAAATTAGCCCGAAACATGCAAACAATTTATTCATAGTAATCATATTATTATCCAGTGTCAGCTCAGGTCTCATACGTATTATAGCATAAGGATTTATTTAGCAAGTTTTTGAAAGATTCGCTGTTTGATTCCCCTCATCCGGCGCTTAGAGCCACCTTCTCTCCATAGGGGCGAAGGGAAAATCATTACCCCCCTTGATTGTTTGATTATGAACCAATATCATATGCCCTGAGCAAATAATGGATTAGAGCCCCTCATGCAGCATCGCCCGCGCAAACGTTTTGGACAAAATTTTTTACAAACGCCGACCATCATCGCTGCGATCATTCGGCTTATCGACCCGCAATGCGACGATAACCTCCTTGAAATAGGGCCAGGACTTGGCGCTTTAACCGCGCCTTTGTTGCAGAAAGCCAACCACCTGACCGCCATTGAAATTGATCGCGATTTGCATGCGCCTTTGCTTGCTTTGCCTTTGGCTAATACCCGCTTAAATCTGGTTGATGCAGACGCTTTGTCAGTTAATTATGATCAATTTGGCAAAGATATACGCTTAATTGGAAATTTGCCGTATAATATCTCCACACCTTTACTGATACATTTGCTCCATTTTTTAGGATCGATTCGAGATATGCATTTTATGTTGCAGGCTGAAGTAGTCCATCGTATGGTCGCCGAACCGGGCACTAAGGTGTTTGGACGGCTCTCTGTCATGACGCAATACTATTGTGAAGTGGATAAATTATTAGATGTCCCGCCGACTGCCTTCTATCCGCAGCCTAAGGTAGACTCGGCTATTGTGAGACTGATTCCCTATAAACAATCTCCGTATCCAACTGTAGCTTGGTCTAATCTCGAGAAATTAGTTGCGCAAGCATTTGGTATGCGGCGTAAAACGTTGGCTAATAATTTAAAGCCGTTGCTATCAGCTGCGCAGATTGCAGCCATCGGCATTGATCCTGGGCTACGTCCAGAACAACTTAGCGTCGAACAATATGGATTGTTGACCGCTTTAATGACCCATCATACTGACACAGGAGTGCATTGATGTTTTACCGTGAAGAAAAGAAATCACCCATCGCCAAAAAGCCGATGATGTTTAAAAATTTGGATCCCATTGAATCGTTTGAAGTCTTGATCAAAGATAAAAAGCGCCAAGAGGCCCTCCAGCAAATCAAAAAAAATCTTGCTTATCAGGCTAGCCATTATCAAAAATTGGTTTCGCCTTTGGTCGCCAACGTTGCGATGTATTATCAGCATCTTCCTGAAACCTCGCTCTATTTTAGTCAACGCGGGGGTGCACTAGACCGCGCCTTGTATCGCACCGAGGCTGCGTTAAATTTGATGCGCCAACTCATGATCCAAGACGAATCAGAAAAACCATCGGAAGATCAAAAACGATGGGCATACGCTTTATTTTCCGCCAGTTTATTACAAGGTATTGGCAAACTATACACAGAGTACCAAATTCACATTCATAACAGCATCGGGACCTTAGAGAAATTATGGGAACCCTTGCTGGAAGACATGCCCACCGTTGGCGATTATTACCGTTATCAATTCGTGCGCGAAGACAGTGACAGTGAATCCTTACGTAGACACGTCACAGTATTACTTGCCCAACAACTCATGCCCAAAGAAGGCTTTGCATTACTCTCCTCACACCCCGATATTTTTAAAGTATGGTTAGCCTTGTTAGAAGAAGATCGTGACGGTGCCGGATCACTGGCCGCTATTTTAGACCGTGCTGATGCCTTTGCTTTACAAAGGTATTTAAGTGAATATCTGGAAGAACACAACTATATCCTCGAACAGGGCAGCGGACGCATTGGGTCGTTTTTGGATACCGCACCAGAGCACACCGTAGAAAGAGAGCGCGTCATTGGTGCTGAATTTCTAATCTGGGTGCGTGATGCGCTCTCTAGTGGCAAAATCATCTTAAACCAAGCGCCTTTCCGCGCAGAGATATACCCTAGTGGTGTGGCGCTATCTGCAGAAACTTATGATATGTTTTTGCAAGAGCATCTAAAATTAAAGAGCAAATTCATCATTCAACGTTCTGTTAGTGCCTGGAATACCCATAACCGAATGGAACACAGCGCAGCAGAAAGTGACAAACAAACTGTGTCCAAATTGAATTTAGACAATGCGATTTTACCTGAAACCGTCAAAATCCAAGATCCCAAAACCGGACATATTTCCACAGTCCGCACCTTAGATTTGGTCCATGACATGGAAGCGTATAGTCGCGATTATGCACGAGTACCTGCCGTTCTCCATAAATTAGATCTCAATGGCACATGGACAGCGAAAACCGATGCGCCGGCTCAACAACACCATTTAGGAACCAGAGCCCGTGGCTGATTATGCAATAGGGGATGTGCAGGGCTGCTTTGCTTCTCTCCAATATTTATTGGAGCAGATCCACTTTGACGAATCTCAGGACCGCTTATGGTTGGTTGGCGACCTGGTTAATCGAGGCCCCAGCTCTTTGGAGGTCCTGCGTTTCGTCAAAAATTTGCCAATTCAGCCGCAAATTTGCTTAGGCAATCACGATTTGCATCTGCTCAGTTTGGTCTATTCCGACCGTCATTCGCAAGCCTACGATCCCAGCCTGCAACCTGTGTTAGACGCAGAAGACTGCGAAGAACTATGCGCGTGGCTCAGTCAGCAACCATTGCTCTGCTTTGATCCCGATTTGAATGTGGTCATGGTACACGCCGGCATTGCCCCGCAATGGACTTTGGCGGAAGCACAAACCTATGCCCATGAATTAGAAATCGCACTGCGAGGCCCTGATCGCGACCTTTTTTTATACGCCATGTACACTAATGAGACAAATAAATGGTTTCCAGATCTTTCCGGCATGCCTCGGCTGCGTCTCATTTGTAATTATTTTACCCGCATGCGTTATTGTTTTGCGGATGGGAGCCTAGCTCTTAATGATAAGGGCTCACCTCAAAGCGCCCCACCAGAACTCTATCCTTGGTATGAAGTCCCAGATCGCGAACCCATCTTAGCCGACTTGGTATTTGGTCATTGGTCAGCCTTAGAAGGGCAGTGCTCGCAATCCAAAGTCCACGCAATCGATACAGGATGCGTATGGGGCGGCACACTTACTGCGCTGCGTTTGCAGGATATGGAACGTATATCGGTAACCTCTCGCGAAAAAAGAAGCTAAATATTTTTATGATCCGATTAAGGGCTGTAATCGGCTCATGACTTAAAAAAACCCGACTTGAGGGCTTTACTCAAACACTCGTTCAACTTCCGCAATCTGACGGACAAGCCCTTCCAAACGCTTGGAGGCATTCACTACGATCGCCGTCTTGGCTTCGCGCCAGACCTCCAAATCATCATGACTATTGCCCACATAGCAATAACCTTTGACGCCAAAATGGTGAGATAAGGCGGCGGCTTTGTGTTTTGCACGTAAATTGTTGTGGCCATCTGAGGCAATCACCTGCGAAAAAATACCCACGTGATCCGCCACAGCTTTTGCAAACACTTGATCCGTCGCCGTAGCCAGCACTAGGGTATCGCCTAGTTGCTTACGATCTAAAAGCCATTCAATCAGTTTCGCATGATAGGGCAAAGAAGCCGGATCAATATGCACTCTTTGAGCTAATTGTTGTTTTAAATAGGCTCGGCCCTGTAACAGCCAAACCAACAATTGCCAACAACGATGCGGATAAGCTCGTAAAAAAAGGCACGTCGCCATCCAAGTCGTATCCGTACGAATCAGCGTTCCATCTAGATCAACACAGAGGATGGTCATGTCGTTCGATTACAAATTTTATCGGCCAAATACCCAATCGCACCGGCATAATATATCGAATTATTGTAGCGCAAAATCATCCGATAATTGGGATACGCCAAAAATACCGGCCCCCCATTAGGCTGCACAATACTGGCATTGAGATTCGGGTAGGGCAAGCTACCACCATCAGTGCGACGCACACCCATGGCAGCCCATTCACTGACTGGTTTTATGATTGATTTACCTTCTAGTTTCATATCAAAATGAGCAGGCAATGTCACCATTACAGCCCAAGGCTCACCGGCATGCCAGCCATTAATGTGCATATAATTGGCAATAGACGCAAATACGTCAGGTTTGGAGCGCCAAATATCTTTATGCCCATCTCCATCGTAATCCACAGCATATTTTACCCAACTAGAAGGAAGGAATTGCGGTTGACCAGATGCACCCGCCCATTCGCCTTTAAAATCTTGTAAGGTCACATGCCCATCATTCAAAATATGCAGGGCTAAGAATAATTCTTTGCGGAAAAATGCCGTTCTGTTGGAATCATATGCCAAAGTGGCCAATGATTTGATTACAGGAAAATTTCCCATGTACGAACCATAGCTGGTCTCCATCCCCCAGAAAGACATCATAAAACAAGGGTCAATTTGATAGTCTCGCCCAATTTTATTCGCTAAATCTTGATGCTTTTTATATTGACTGCGTCCGACTGAAATGCGATACGCATCGACGCGAGAAGACAAATATTTCTGATAGGTCAACCGATGCTCAGGCTGAGACCGCGCCAGCCCTTTTACTTGACGACTGGGCTCTTTAATATCCGCAAACGCCTCATCAAACACCGCTGGGCGAATCCCGTCAGCCAAGGCTTCTTTACGCACCTCAGCTACCCAGGTCGACCAAGGTTGGTTGGCAAAAACGCTGAGCGACAGGCTCAGCAGGAGCGCTATCTGAAAAATACGGTTTAGCAATTTACGCATCAATCACTCAATATAAAAATAGACATATTTTGATTCTACTGAAGTTCCGCGGTCAATGCCACCGCAAACCTTTTTTCCGTACGCTTAATGGTAGGTTAGGCCTTGGCACAACAACACGCGAAAACTTGAACCGCTCAAAAAGTGCGCTATAATCAATGGTTGTTGGTTGTCAACGTTTAATACAAAATGCCATTGTACTCTGGAATGACTTATTTCTTTCACAAAAATTGGCTTCAATTGAAGATGAAGAAAAGAAAGAAGCGTTGCTAAAAATTATACGAAACGGCTCAACGCTGATATGGTAGTATGTGAATCTGCATGGTGAGTATGATTTTACTGAGGATATCGATCAATTGGAAATGTTATTCGACATGGAAAAAATATTAGCACTCAAAGTAGCTTAACTCATTAATACAAAATAACCCTTGAGGTTATTGATTAAGCGGTCTATTATAACCTATAAGGTTAATTGAGATAAACAATGACTCTTTTGAAATGCACACCAACTTATGACTTAAATAGTATTAAAAAAGCATTTGATTGTCCTGAAAACTTAGTAATGACATCATCTGCAAAAAGAGGACAAATTGAACTCGATTTCTCTGATCATGATGTGGTTGCGGCAATTCAAGCGTTAACAGTAAAAGATTTTTATAAATCTATGCCACCAGTACATGAAAATTTTGTTGCATGGCAAGATGTATATAAAAATTTTTTAATGACGTTGATTTATATATCAAATTTCAAATTAACGTTAATAGAGAATTGATTATTTCCTTTAAGGAGAAATAATATGACTAAGAAGCAATGTCCATTGTGCGGTGAATTTAAACAAGAGCATAAAATACAGCCCATGGTTTATACTTACAAAAACATTGAATTCGTCATTAATCAACCGGCACTTTGGTGTGAGGCTTGCGGTGAAGGTGTTATTGATGGAAAAGACAGCAATGCCGTTATGCCTTTAATCTTGGCAGAAAAAGCACGTATTGATGGATTATTAACACCAAAAGAAATTAAGCAAGTTAGAATAAAGTTAAAATTAACTCAGAAACAGGCAGCAGCCATATTCGGTGGCGGTGTAAACGCCTTTAATCGTTATGAAACAGGCAAGTTACCGATACCGAGACCACTGAGCCTGTTACTAAAGGTCTTACGGAATCATCCAAATCAACTTAAAGAAATTATGGCTCATTGACAGCTTAAATTACTAAGAAAAATGGGGGCCCATGGTTCCCAGAGAGATCCAAAAATATGTCAAATTGATTTTATTTTAATTAAATCTTAACTCATTGCCGAATTGGGCTGGATATGCGGTAAGACCCAATATGGCCAATCAGCCGCTATATTTCTAAACAACACAAAATGGTACCGCTAAACCGGATATTACGACTGCTCTGGTTCCCAACCAACAATGGCTGGTCAAATCCATCATTTATGATCGATGCGCCTGGGATTAATCGTTATATGGTAACTGCTCATACCCATATGCTGCTGCGCGTCAAATGGGTATGAGAGAAATTTTTTCTTAAACATATTTTCTTAAACATATTGACATCATTTTTGAGCATCGATGTGTCATTTTTTCAAATATCAGAAAAAATCGCTGTA
>CAIRCS010000169.1 GCA_903877115.1 uncultured Legionella sp. | reverse complement strand
ATTAATCATTGATAAAACAACAGAGGTGGTTACAAATATTATTGATAGGCACAAAATTATACTCAACTGTCTAGGGAAACCATACTGGGACTTTTATTCATGAATTTACTGCGGAATATGGGATCAATGAAACCGTGTCTTTAAAGTAGTTTTGTAACAAACTTTCTTTGCGCATCACAATTCCTCTTATGTTTTTTGGCGAAATCATTAGATCATGAATTGCGTTGCGCATCTAGCTTTTGCTACAGATTTTCAATTTTTGTGACGATAAATCAGGCTCTGGATGACGTACCTCGGGCGTTACGAAATAATTTCATATTCAAGGATCGGAGTAATTGACCGATAGTAATATTATCGCATCTCATAACCCATGACTATATGCCCTTCACTGCCAAAACAATCAAAGTCGCGAAATTTAATATTGGAGATCAAGTTGTCCATCAACATCAAGGTTATCGAGGCATCATCATTGATATTGATCCCCTGTTTCAAGCTTCAGGGCGCTATAATCCCCAAGCATATAAATATCCTTTTACGACGCGCAATCCGTGGTATCGGATTTTGGTCGATAATAGCTCGCAAACTACGTATGTCGAAGAGCCCTTATTAACCAAAGATGCGAATCCAGAAAAAATTTCCAATCCGCAGATTAGTCACTATTTGGTTCATCATAATGGTCGTTATCGGCGTAATCATGCTGCGCATTGAGGTGTAATTTCCAAGGCGTGACGATTAGGAAGTGGAGAACTTTGATAGTTTAAAAGGCTCCACTCCATAACGGTCGCGGCTCAGATGGCCTATGCAAATATCAAGCATAAGATGCGTTTACCCTGGTTATTATCTATGAACTTTGACGTACCATAAACATTAAAAATGCGACAAATACGATTAATACAAGCGCTAGAATGGCCATGGTCGAAAAGCTTTTACTCAAATTTTCTCGAGAAAATTGCTCAGGCTGTGCTCGAATGGCTCGATACAAAACCCATATCACCACTCCGCCACCCAGCAAAGCTAAAAGTTGATAAAATGTACTCATAATTTTTGCTCCTTTGGCCAATTTTTAATTGGCAAACTCAAATGCATCGGAAAATATCGATTCTTTGTGGCACCCATGCTGAAGTAATTTTTTTTGCATGTCATACATGAGTTCAAAAGGACCCGCCATTACAATTTGCCAATGATTGAGATCCGGGTATCGCTCTATGATAAAGGGCATCAGATCGGATTGACTCCCCGAGGCGATATGGGGAAAATAATGATAGTTTTTTTGTGTCTGTTCCCAACTTTGCAAACTCTTTTGGTCATATAAATCTTCTGCAACCGTAACCCCCCAATGCAATTCAAAAGGACGAGTATCAGATTGGTTTGATAAGTGTTCGATCATAGCGCGAATGGATGAAAATCCAGTACCGAATGCTAAAAATAGAATGGGTTTGTGCGGATGTAAATGACTCACATCACAGCGCCCATACGGCAAAGACACGCTCAGCGCTTCCTGCTCGGAACCGAGGTGCTTTTGAGAGCGGTGGCGTACATGCAATTCATAAACCTGCTCGGCACTAGGCGCATTCGCTATAGAATAGAAACTTTCACCCTCAGGCTTATGGATTTGCAGATACTGTCCGGCTTGATAGGGGATAAATTGCGCGAGCTTCAATGTATACTGCCAGATTGTATCATTCAAACGTGTAATTGATACAATCTTGGCTTGTACTTTTTGAGCCATCTGAAATTATTCCTGACGCTTCATCGCATCGAAAAATTCTGCATTGGTCTTATGGTTTTTCATTCTTTCAATTAAGAATTCAATCGCATCGCATTCGTCCATAGACTGCAGAATTTTACGCAAAATCCAAGTACGTTGCAGATCTTCCGGGCTTAACAACAGATCTTCACGACGCGTACCCGAACGATTGATGTTGATGGCAGGGAACACGCGACGCTCTGAAATATTACGGCTCAAATGAATTTCCATATTGCCAGTACCCTTGAACTCTTCATAAATGACTTCGTCCATTTTAGAGCCGGTATCTACCATTGCTGTAGCAATAATAGTTAAACTACCGCCTTCTTCAATATTCCGGGCAGCACCATACAAACGTTTGGGTTTTTGTAAGGCATTAGCATCGACACCCCCGGTTAAAACCTTGCCAGAAGAAGGGATGACGGTATTATAAGCACGTGCTAAACGCGTAATAGAATCTAATAAAATAACTACGTCGCGTTTATGTTCAACCAAGCGTTTGGCTTTTTCAATAACCATTTCAGCTACTTGGACATGACGCGTTGCAGGTTCATCAAATGTTGATGCAACGACCTCACCTTTCACCGTGCGTTGCATTTCCGTCACTTCCTCTGGGCGCTCATCAATCAATAATACGATCAGAAAAATATCGGGATAACTTTTTGCAATGGAATGCGCAATATTCTGCAACATCAACGTTTTACCAGCTTTAGGCGGCGCAACAATCAAACCACGTTGACCACGACCAAATGGCGCACACAAATCCACAACTCGAGCCGTGATATCTTCAGTACTACCATTGCCTTGTTCCATGATTAACCGATCAGAAGCAAACAGCGGCGTAAGGTTTTCAAATAATATTTTACGCTTGGCATTTTCTGGGGAATCATAGTTGATTTCATCCACCTTCAATAAAGCAAAATATCGCTCACTATCCTTCGGCGGACGAATTTGTCCAGAGATGGTATCACCCGTACGCAAACCAAATCGGCGGATTTGACTCGGTGATACATAAATATCATCAGGTCCAGCCAAATAAGAGGCATCGTGAGAACGTAAAAAGGCAAACCCATCCGCAATGACTTGCACAACCCCTCTGCCGAAAATGCTTTCTCCCTTTAGAGCGTGCGTTTTCAAAATAGCAAAAATAATATCTTGTTTGCGCATATGAGAAACATTCTCAACGCCCATTTCGTGGGCAATATTAACGAGATCAGCAATAGGCAATAGCTTTAGTTCACTAAGATTCATAGGTCTCACTTGAAATTTTGGTTATTAATGATTGATTATCCAGGATAATTTTTACAGGAATTATGGCTATTTCTAAATCAATGAAGTTTGTTGTTGATTCAAACTAGCCCTAATATATGCATACTACTAGTTTTTATTCACAGTCGCTAAATTCAGAACAACCTAGGCCACTGCATATGTTAAGATCCTATCATACCCCTTCGGTAAAAGATAGCGCCTGTTCTCACAAAGACAACTAATATGATCTCCATTTGCCCATGCCTTACTCCAAAAAACGGGCAGAATGGATTTAATTAAATCAATCAAGAGAGGTGAGTCCGCCTCTCTTGCATGGTTTCAATGCTATTCAGCACGGATTTTTTAGCGATCGTCTGCATAAGGGGAATCGAAACCATTGGTGCCCCCGTTTGAATCAAATGGGCCAAGATAAAGCT
>CAIRCS010000168.1 GCA_903877115.1 uncultured Legionella sp. | reverse complement strand
GAGTTTGCGAAAGATAATGATGCATCACTCATTTTGATTGGGGCATCACACAAACTGCCCAATAAGGTAACGCCTTGGAGAACCTCCATGACCAAAATCGTCGAGGAAGCCCCATGCAGCGTTCATATTGTGAGAACCTAATTTAGCGCATTTTGTCTTGCTTTTGATCTAAGTAATATTCGGGATCCTGAGCCTCAATCCAATTATCTTTATTCAGTACTGAAGTTAATTGCTTTTCATCTAACTCACCAGTCCATTTGGCCACAACAATCGTGGCTACGCCGTTCCCAACTAAATTAGTCAAGGCACGTGCTTCAGACATGAAGCGGTCAATTCCTAAGATGATTGCTAAGCCAGCCACTGGAACATTACCAACGGCAGAAAGGGTTGCGGCTAAAACAATAAACCCGCTACCAGTAATGCCCGCAGCACCCTTTGAGGTAAGCAATAAGACCAGTAAAAGTGTGATTTGTTGAGTGATCGTCATCGGGGTATCAGTAGCCTGGGCAATAAAGACTGCGGCCATGGTTAGATAAATAGAAGTGCCATCAAGATTAAAGGAATAGCCAGTTGGAATAACTAAGCCGACGCAGCTTTTCTTGGCGCCCAATAACTCCATCTTCTCCATCATGCGCGGCAAGACTGATTCAGATGAGGATGTACCCAAAACAATCAAAAGCTCTTCTTTAATGTAGCGAACAAATTTGAAAATATTGAAACCATTTAGGCGTGCAATAGTTCCAAGCACAATGAAAACAAAAAGTAGGCAAGTAAGGTAAAAAGCGCCCATCAATTTGCCTAAAGAGAAAAGTGAGCCAACGCCATACTTGCCAATCGTGAACGCCATTGCACCAAAAGCACCGATCGGTGCAAATTTCATGATGATGCCAATGATGTCAAATAGAACGTGCGAAGATTTTTCGATTAAATCAAATACCATCGTTCCACGACCACCAAACTTATGCAAAGCAAAACCAAATAACACTGCGATAAAAAGCACTTGTAATATCTCGCCTTTTGCAAATGCATCTACAACAGTATTGGGAATGATATTTAATAAAAATTCTGTAGTGGTGCCCATTTTTCCTGGGCCTGTATACGCAGCAATTCCCTTGGTATCCAAGCTAGCTGGATCGATATTCATGCCGGCGCCTGGCTGTAATACATTTACAACAATCAATCCAACTATTAACGCTATGGAGCTAACGACCTCAAAATACAAAAGCGCTAATCCACCCGTTTTACCCACTTTCTTCATGTCCTCCATGCCGGCAATACCAATCACAACCGTGCAGAAAATAATCGGGGCAATCAACATCTTGATGCCCTTAATAAAGGCATCGCCAAAGGGTTTCATCTCTACGCCAATGGAAGGATAAAAGTTGCCAAGTAAAACCCCGATTAAAACGGCCATAAGCACTTGAAAATAAAGGATTTTATAAATTGGTGGTTTTTTCAAAACTGCAGTCATTTTATTTTCCTTTATTTAGCATTTATGACATCTGCAGTTTAGCCAAAATAGAATATTGCCCTGCACCATTTAAAAACGTTCTTTAACGGATAATGCAGGCATGGAAGAAAAAGTACGCGTTTCAAAACTATTGTCTGAATTGGGACTGTGCTCACGTCGTGAAGCAGATTCGTATATTGAGCAGGGCTTAGTAACGGTTGATGGTGAAGTAGTAAATGAACTTGGCG
>CAIRCS010000167.1 GCA_903877115.1 uncultured Legionella sp. | reverse complement strand
GGCCAAGTTGCAATTAATGTGGGCTAAATTTTTGATAGAAGCAATTAAAGTGAGCCGAAATCGAATTTCATTCGCATTTAATTTGGGCCAGTTTTATGCGCTGAGTGCAGGCCGAGTCGTTTTCGATTGCGGGCCACGACATATAAGGTATCTTGCTTTATCTGGTAGACGATAATGAGAGGTGTTCCGCTAACGACTAACTCTTTGGTGTGAGGAACTCGCCCGGCACGTCCCATGCTTGGAAATGTCACTATATTGTCGATTGCCTCGACAACGCGCCTTATAACCGCAAGCGCCGCATTAGGCTTGTCTTGGCTAATATAATCTTTGGTAGATTGTAAATCTTGAGCAGCAAGCTTGGTGAGTTTAATTTTCATCCAGCAACCCTAAATCTTTTTTGACATCGACAAAATTAACAACATCCCCTTGTTCAATTTCTTGTAACCCATTTTGGATGGCTTGTACTTGCCATTCATGAAGATCGAGATATTCTTCGATAGCTTCAGCGGCTAAATAGGATTTTGAGCGGTCGACGGATTGGGATAGTTTTTCTAAACGATGAGCTACATCTGATGGTACCCGAACCGAAATAAGTGATGATTGAGTCGCCATAAATACCTCACTTGTATACATTTTAATTTCAATAAAACCACATGTATTTATTATAGCATCTTTTTATATTCAAAAGCATGTGATAGAGTTTGCGATAGATAACATGGATTATCTATCTCAAACACTGTGGTCATGAAAAAAGAGAGCTTAAATTTACGAAGTTACGTAATTTGAAAAAACGAGAAATTTGGGATAGATAAGATTTCCCTACTTGAATAAGTCTGAATGAGAGCCTGTTCTTGATAATTCCAATAGCTCCACTGAATTATTACTTACCACGCGGTAAACTAGCAACCAGTCAGGCATTATGTGGCATTCTCTGTAGCCTTTATAATCTCCTATCAATGCATGATCACGAGTTTTTAATGGCAGGGGCTCTTGATGTTGTAATTTTTCAATGACAAGACTAAGCAATTCTCGATTTTTTCCTTGTTTTGTGATCTTTTTTAAGTCTTTTTTAAATTTGGTACTGGGAGCAAGTTTTAATTTATTAGTCATTATCGATTTCATCCCACAAATCTTTCATAGATTCATAGGTTTTTACTTTACCAGAGTCAAGCTCTTTCATCGCTTCGAGAGTTTCTTCATTGGGCAATTTAAGCTCAAAAGGGATCCCTCTAACGTGAACTATTTGTGCATAGAATGCATTAATCGCCTGAGAAGTATTTAAGCCTAATTGATGTAGTATTTTTTCGGCATCGTGGTTCAAAGTTGGGTCAATTCTTGCATGAATTGATGCTGCTCTACTCATAATAATAAACCTTAAATTATTGTAATTTGATTGTAGCACAAAAGCAACACATTATCAATTTTTATCAGATTTGAGCTTCATTTCAAATAATATACAATCTAGAGTCTAAGAGATTTTGTAGGATTCGAGCAAATAGCCACGCTTAGCCCTATTTTTAATAGTAACTTGAAATTGGTTACAGGCATCCTCAAAGCAGGGAAAGGCGATTGTTCTAACTCTGCCGAGTTTAGTGCCTATTCTGCCATTTGCAATGATAATAACCCAGTCGTCAAACAAGTCCTTATCTAGGATCACAGTATAATAACGAGTTCCTTTTTCGAAGCGAGCGGATTGAAAAATCGATTTTTCGTCAAAATTTGTTGGTTTTGTCGCATCATTTATAGTTAATGTATTCAAGGCTTATCCTTTATATGGTTGCCAACCATCCTTAGATAACTCCCAAATTTCGCGTTGACTGAGTATAGGATCGACAAATTCCCCAGATTCTATATATAAAAGATGCGCACCCATTTTATTTTTTATTTGATGAGAAGCTTGATTGCCTACTGCATTGGTCAGAATTAGTTTTTCAAACGCTAAAGTAGTAAAAGCGTAATCAGTTATGGGAGTAAGTGCTTCTGACATAATCCCTTGCCGCCAAAAATTTTTACCGAGCCAGAATCCACGGTTATCTGGCGTGCCAATGCGTCTTAATTCAATCGCTCCAATTAATTCATCTGGGGAAGTTTTTAAAAAGACACTCCATAGCCATTTGCTTTTACCTAAATGGGGTATTATCTCGTGTTCAATGTAATATTGAACACCGTTTTTTGGATATGGCCAAGGCACAACAGATGCTAGCCATCTAATGACCTCATAATCAATAAAATGCTTTGCGTAATTTTCGTAATCATTCGTTGTGATTTCTCGAAGTATTAGGCGGCGGGTAGCAAAAGTTGGTATTACCATATTATGTCTCGATGAAATTAAGAGGCCAGATATCTATATAGGGTTGGTATTGAAATTTTCAGTACCCCACAAATATCCTCAAGTGTCATGCTTTTGTCGAGATGCATTCGTTTGGCCGCCTGTATTTTTGAAGCATTTACTTTAGGTCTACCTCCTTTTCTTCCTCGGGCTCTGGCAGCGGAGAGTCCTGCTTGAGTTCGCTCTTGAACAAGACGTCTTTCAAACTGCGCCATAGATGAAAATATATTAAAGACTAATTCACCAGAAGCAGTGGTTGTATCGATTGCACCATCACATAATGATTTAAAACCAATCCCCTGTTCTTTTAGCATTTCGATGATGGATACTAAGTGAACCATGGAGCGACCTAGGCGGTCTAGTCGCCATACAACCAAAACATCACCTGGTGATAAATTATCCAAACATTGAGTTAACCCAGGACGGTCAGTTTTTGCACCAGAAACTTTATCTTTGTAGATGTCATTCTTATGACATCCTGCTTGAGTGAGTGCATCGATCTGCAAGTCTAAATTTTGATCATCAGTACTGACTCGAGCATAGCCGATTAATTTTTTCATGATTTTATCAATAAATCCGATTTTAAATGAGTATTTGATAGGTAGATAATGATATGGGTTTTTGATAAAAACCACAAGTCCAAAAACTCAGGTTTTATGTCATTTTCAGAAGTGAGCTGCACGGATTTCAGAAGCCAGCTTCTCGCCATCTAAATACCGCCCATGTTTTTGATTAAATCAAAATAATAAGGCGCTGTGGTGCTTATATGAGGATCCTTAATACTTGTTTTGATCATATTTGATGGCATATATTTGTATCGAACAGCTTTTAAATAATTTACAACCATTTGTCTGGACTTAGGTTCAAGCAAATTCTTTCCGATCGATTCGTAGGCCAAAGATAATGGGCCAAATAGGTAACTATCTAGATCTGAATCATTGGTGTCGTGTAATTCTTTAACTAGAGATTCCATATAAATGGGCTGTAATTTTCTAGATTTATGAATCAAAGAGTATTTGAGCATAATAGAGGAAGTATGATTTATATGACTAAGTTGAAAGTTAATTTGTTGGATATTGCTCATTATTTCATCTGTAGTATGAAGATCAATAAATCCTCTAATAGCATTATCAGTTGCCTTAGGAGTTAGTTTTTCATAGAGCAATTCCGAGAAGAAGCTTTTGAGCAATGTTTGTTCTTCCGATTGTTTTTCCAAGTCAAGATGTCGTTGATAGTGAATCATTAAACCAGAAATGATAATCTCTTTTACAGGTTGATTGGTTGTTTCTCTATACAGCTTTATCAATTTAGATGTCAGCTCTGGTTCTTCACCTTTTGAGGTCAGTCTGTCAATCATAATACTACGTTTCGATTCGTTCAGATTTTCATCATACGCAAATAGCATTTCAATAGAGCTAGTTTGAGGGACCGTGTAGTGAAGGGATTTTTGGCTGCTCATGATGATTTCGAACTCACCAGGCGGCATAGAATTAAGTTCTTCGGATGTGATGTTCTCTAAATTTTTATTGCCTAACTCATTGAGAGCTACCATATTGAATCTACTTTTTTTAATCCCTCTCTCATCATTGTAATATGGGAATCTATCAAATAATATTCTGGGAATCCAAACCCGTCCTGGCATTATATCCCATCCTTGGTTATAAAAAGCCCACCAAACAAAAGTATCACATCGCCATCGTCCGCATTTAACGATTTGTCCTGTGTAAGGGTTCCCTTCACCAATCTGATAATCGGTATCTGACGTATATTGCGGACACCACCATCGTTGATGATTTGCCTCAACGAGCACGCGATAACCACGTTCACTCCTATCGGCAATACCATATTTACTTCCCCAATATTTTGAACGAGATTTGAAATTGGCAATTGAATTAATCTGTCCTACTACAGGTTCATTGAGAATCTCTATTACTAGATCGGCATTTTGCCACATCCCGTTTGCTGATCCCATGTTCGTGGTAGCAATACCTACGTGCCCGGCCCAACCGAGACCAGGATAATTTAAATCTCTTCCTAAAATTTCTGCTGGATAAATTTGTTTTGCGCATGCAGATGAGTAAATAAACATTGCTGCTAGAGCAACCTCAATGATTGAAATTACTAGTATATTATTTTTCATTTTTTGAATTCCATTTTTTAAGTCAGTTTATTGTGGTGCGGATCATTTGATTCTCGATTTAAAAATACTCTGGTTATCTTACAGATAATTGCAAATAAACAATGGGCAACTAGTAACGAACATGTTATTACATACAAAGTCTCAGTACTTCCAATTAATGGGAGTGTTATATCATGTGGTAAAAAATTCCCCAAAGATATCACCCCTAGGATTATGAATGAAAAAATAAACGTATAAATTTTGTGGTTTTTTATTAAAAGGGCAACGATAGAAAAAAGAAAAGAAAAAATCAGTCCGTATAAAGTCATGAAATAAATGATAAAAAACCACCAGCCCTTGGCATCACTGTTATTGTATGCTAAGCATAATGAGATAAGGCATCCTAGCAGAAAACTAACGCTTAATATGAGTAAATCTCGGTTGAATAACGATTCTTTTTTTAATTTATACTCTGGTGAGTTTATGAGATGTGCTGATTTTTCACACCAATAAACAGCAGCTAAAATCAAGGGAAGTATATTAAAAAACTCATAATAATTGTCATTTGTATGATACTGCATTGCAAATGAAGAACAGATAAATACGCTAATAATTGCCCAAGAAAATCCACTTAATCCTTTAATGC
>CAIRCS010000166.1 GCA_903877115.1 uncultured Legionella sp. | reverse complement strand
CATTAGCGTAGTAATTGATTTGATCTATTTCTTAATATGGTTAGATCTTTTTCTTGGCCAGGACTGATTGACTGTAAATTAATCATATTAATTGTAAATTATGGGAAATTTGCTGCGGAATATAGGATAAAAAAGAGTTAAAAAAACAACCGCCATAACTCGCATCAATAATACAGGCTGGAAGGGGGCTCGTAAGAAATCTGGTTTGGAATATGTGCGTGTTCATGATCTGAAGCATACCTTTGGCAGACGACTACGTTCTGTTGGAGTGAGCTTCGAAGATCGACAGGATCTGCTGGGGCATCGCTCAGGTCGTATCACCACACATTACTCATCAGCTGAATTACAGAATCTATATGAGGCTGGTAATAAGGTGTGTGAAAAGCAACAAAGTGGGGTAGTACTTACTTTGCTTCGTAATCCAAATAATAGAAAAGAAAAAGTAGCAACACAAAGCAATAAGGTAGTAAGTTTATAGCTTTGTGTCGCTTGCGCCCCACAAAATCGCCACAATGGATTTTTGGGCTTTGAGATAATAAATTTCAACTTATTGATTTTACTGGTTTTAATTGGTGGGCCCACTAGGACTTGAACCTAGGACCAACGGATTATGAGTCCGCTGCTCTAACCAACTGAGCTATAGGCCCGAATTAACTACTTTTCATCACCTTCTAAGAAACTGCGGAGTTTGTCTGAACGTGATGGGTGGCGAAGTTTGCGCAGTGCTTTCGCTTCAATTTGTCGGATCCGCTCACGGGTTACGTCAAATTGTTTGCCTACTTCTTCTAATGTATGGTCGGTGTTCATTTCAATACCAAAACGCATACGTAAGACTTTTGCTTCGCGTGGGGTGAGAGTCGCCAAAATTTCTAATGTGGCTTCACGTAACCCTTCTGCGGTAGCTGCTTCAATCGGAGACTCTATATTATCATCTTGAATGAAATCGCCCAAACGAGACTCATCGTCGTCGCCTACGGGCGTATCAAAAGAGATAGGCTCTTTGGCGATTTTTAAGACTTTTCGAATCTTATCTTCGCTTAATTCCATCTTTTCAGCTAATTCTTCAGGAGTGGCTTCATGGCCAGTTTCCTGCAGGATTTGTCGCGAAATCCGATTTAATTTGTTAATGGTTTCGATCATATGAACCGGAATTCGGATGGTTCTGGCTTGATCTGCAATTGAACGCGTGATCGCTTGACGTATCCACCAAGTTGCGTACGTTGAAAATTTATAGCCGCGACGATATTCGAATTTATCCACCGCTTTCATCAGGCCAATATTGCCTTCTTGAATCAGATCTAAAAATTGCAAACCACGATTCGTATATTTCTTGGCAATAGAAATTACCAAACGTAAATTGGCTTCAACCATTTCTTTTTTCGCACGTCGAGCCTTGGCTTCTCCCAACGACATTTCACGATTGATGTCTTTGATTTCGCTGATAATCAAACCATATTCGTGCTCGAAATAAGCAAGTTTTTTCTGTAATTGTTTGAGTTCAGGCGTTAATTCCTCAATCTTAGCGACGTCTAATTTTTTGCCGTGCTGTTTCACTAATGTTTCTACCCAGTCTTGATCTGTTTCATTTCCAGGGAAGGTTTCAATAAACAATTTACGGGGTATTTTTGCTTTTTCAATACAAATACGCATGATGTTACGCTCAAATTCGCGCACATGATTGCGTAATTGCCTAAAATGGCGTGTGAGTCGATCAACTTGTCTTGAAGTCAATTTAAGTTTTAGGAAAGATGTTGCCATGATACCTAAAAGCTCTTGAGTGATCGGGGAAGTTCGGCCGTGCTCTTGTAAGCTGTTTAAGGCTTTTGTAAATGACTCGCGTAATTCATTAAAATAAATTTGGGCTTGTTCAGGATTAGGACCACTTTCTTCAGCCTCTATGCCACCCTCACCGCCTTCTTCTTCATCCACATCTAATAAATCTAAGTCAGCAGGTTCTGCGACTTGCTGAGACTCTTCCAGCATGGACCCAATACTAGAAGGGGGGGCGCCGCTTTCATCATCTGCGAAACCACTAATGATTTCGTTCAAACGCATTTCTGCATTTAAAAAGCGGTCATAGTCATCGAGTACTAATTTAATCGTTTCTGGGTAATGAGCCAGAGAATGAAGGACTTGATAAATCCCTTCTTCAATGCGTTTTGCGATGCGAATTTCGCCTTCGCGAGTGAGCAATTCCACCGTACCCATTTCACGCATATAAGCACGAACAGGATCGGTAACACGGCCAGTTTCCTTGTCAACCGAAGCAAGAATAGTCGCAGCTTCTTCCGTATCTTCGGGGACTTCTTCAGTGCTCCCAAATAATGCGATGAGTTCGTCTTCGCCTGGCGCCTGCTCAAAGACTTTGATGTTCATATTTTCTAAGATATGAACGATCACGTCGAAATGCTCAGTATCGACCAAATTAGGAAGCAAATCATTAAGCTGCGCATGCGTTAGGTAGTTTTGTTCTTTACCAAGGCGAATGACATTTGTGATTTGATGTTGTTGTTGCTCTTGTTCGTTTATGATGCTCATATATTAATACATCTACCTTAATTCATCCTCGATTATAAACTGGCGAAAAAAAACTTGCCAGCATATTGTTAGATTTATTTCAAAACGCTCATATGCTATGAATATTGACTAAGATGATATCATACGAGGTTGTTTATTTGTAACCTTTTATTATATACCCAATAAACTTCAAAATGCTATTTTTGATTTTTCAAAGAAAAACACTACAAAATCAAAACATAGCATTTTGAAGTTTATTGGGTATAGGGCTAAATGTGGCGCTCACGAAGCATTTTTTGTAGCGCCTGGCGCTCTTGCGCGCTGAGTTCTTGTTGTTTTGATTTTCCAATCAAGCTCTGAATGAGGGATTCGCGGGTTTTTTTGGCTAAAAATCGCAACATTTCAGTTAGTTCACTGGCTTGCGCTTGGTCGGGGACTTGATGGTCCCATGCGGCTAATTGGCCGAGGACTTCAAACCATGGTGTGTCACGAAAATGCTCAACTAAGGTCGCGGTATTCAATTGTGGCTGTTGCGCCAGGTGTTGCATGAGCACGGTTATCAAAATTTGATCTGGGTCTGTGGAAGTTGAGCCATCAATTTTGGGTAGGTCTTGAGTGAATAAACGAGGGTTTTGAATGAGGAGTGCCAACGCAATGCGTAAAGGGGTGCGTTGCCAGTGAGGTGCCGGATGGTCTGGTTTTTCGACTTGAGGCGGTGGAGGGGCCTCTAATAGTTGCTCAATTCTATGCTGATCAATATGCGTCAATCTTGCTAGTTCACTCATTAACAGTGCTTTATACGGGCAATCAGGAATTTTTGCCAAATAGGGTTTGGTCATATGAATCAGACGATTTTTGCCGGTGAGATCAGTCGTATCAATATCTTTCATCAGCGTAGTAAACAAGAGCTCATGCAATGGCACTGCCTTTTGTAACAATATTTCAAATGCGTCTTTTCCTTCAGCTCGAATGAAGCTATCCGGATCATGTCCATCAGGCAAAAAAATAAAATGTGCTTGCAAGCCCGCGTCTAAATAAGGCAAGCCTACTTCGAGTGCGCGCCAAGCGGCTTGGCGACCAGCTTGGTCACCATCAAAACAAAAATGTAAATCTTGGGTGTATTTACTTAATAATTGGATATGGTGGGCTGTTGTGGCTGTACCCAAAGTTGCAACTGCGTAAGTGATCCCATGTTGCGCTAAGGCAATTACATCCATGTAACCCTCCACGATCACTATCGTAGAAAATTCGGAGCGCGTTTGGAGTATTTGGTATAACCCATACAATTCGTGACTTTTTTGGAACAAAACGGTTTCAGGTGAGTTTAAATATTTGGGTTGTTGATCATTGTCGAGTGCGCGTCCACCAAACCCGGTCATGCGCCCATGCCGGTCATGTATTGGAAACATGATGCGGTGGCGATAACGATCATAGGTTTTCTGATTATCTTTCTGAATGAGCATGCCAGTGGCGATGAGCTCGGCTTGGTTCTGTGGCAAATGTTGCGCGATGGTATGCCAGCCTTGGGGTGCATATCCGATTTGATACTGCTGAGCGATTTTGCCATTAATCCCACGTTGTTTTAAATAAGCAATTGCCACAGCGCCTGCGGGAGTGCGCAAGGTGTTTTGATAGAATTCATTTAGTTTCTGTAAAATAGCATGCAAGCTAATGGTTTGTTTCACATGGTCTGGTAAGGCTTCTCTAGGGATGACCATGCCTGCTTTGGCAGCCAATGTTTCAATGGTTTGTGGAAATGATTGATGCAAATAATTCATAATGAAACTGATGGCATTTCCACTCGCGCCACAGCCAAAGCAATGGTAAAACTGCTTTTTCGGGATCACATTGAAAGAGGGGGTTTTTTCATTATGAAAAGGACAGCAGGCCAAATAATTGAGACCTCTTTTTTTCAAAGGGACATAGGCATCAATGAGGTCTACTAATTCAATTTTGGTTAATAGGTCATCGATAAATTGACGTGGAATAAGACCTTGCATAAAAATAGGGTCACTAGGATAGCGTTAAAGGTATTTTAGCAAATTTACAGCAAGATTTCTTGGTTATTTTGAGAGCAGTGTTTTTGTGGTAGGTTGGGTTTTTGCCCAACAAGAAAATTTACGTTGGGCCAAAGCCCAACTTAGAAATTATTTACGCCAAATGTCCTTTGATCCAAGCACTTACGGTACTCATATCGGCACGCCCTTGAAGCTGCGGTTTGAGATGAGCCATGACTTTGCCCATGTCAGCCATTTTTTCTGCTTGAGTTGCTTGAATGGCGTCTGCCACCAATGCCTTCACTTCATCGTCTGACAAGGGTGTTGGCATATAGTGGCGGATAATATCTAGTTCATAATTTTCGACTGCTACCAAATCATCACGACCGGCAGCTTGAAATTGATGTATGGATTCTTTTCGCTGTTTGACCATTTTGTCTAAAATGACCAGAAGACGAGTATCATCAACTTCGATACGTTCATCTACTTCGATTTGTTTGATAGCAGCAGTAATTAAGCGTAAGGTACCTAATTGCTGCTTAGCTTGGGCACGCATTGCATCCTTGATCTCAGCGTTAATGCGTTCTTTGATGGTCATTCACTACGTCTTCTACGGCGGTCACTTCGACCAGTAATAACGTCTCTAGAGATTTTTTTAAGATGACGTTTGACTGCAGCGGCTTGCTTGCGTTTACGCTCAGCCGTTGGTTTTTCATAGAATTCTCGACGACGTAATTCAGTTAAAAGACCAGCTTTTTCACACGAACGTTTGAAACGACGTAGTGCATATTCAGGGTTTTCGCCTTCTTTCACGCGAACTGTGGGCATTCAATTTTTCCTCATTATGCTACATACTTACCCGTTAGGGTATAGTATGATATAAAAAATATCATTACTGATTATGTTAGGTTGACGATTTTAGTGCCATCTTAACTCAGCGTCAAGTCTATTTATAATAATTTGTAGGATATATGTGCGGTGTTTTCTTGTCAGGGATAGATAGGGGAGTAAACATAATGGTTGATGAGAATAAAAAAAGCAAACAAGTTGAGCTCCAGGATGTGCATCAATATTATTCGTCCATCATAAACTGCGTGCCAAATTGGGTATATTGGATTGATAAAGATTGTATATTGCAAGGGTGTAATATGCGGTTTACCCAATTTTTAGGCTTAAAAAACCTCAGCGATTTTTCAGGAACGCCTTATCCGAAACTAGCTCAGGTTGCTCAGTGGTCTCCCACCGTGATTGATGCATTTCGTTTGGATGACATGTCTGTTGTTTTTTCCGGACAAGCCATGTATGACCGTGATTTGCCCCCCATTTTGTTTCCGGATGGTACGATCCATCATTTTATTTGTAATCGCGACCCATTGTTAGATCAATCCGGTCGGGTCCTGGGTGCTGTTGTGGTGCTGGTTGAAGTACCTGAGCCGCGTCCAAAACAAGAAAAACCCCAGTTTGCAGCCCAGGCCAAAGGTCTAGAGAATCGCGCGCCTAGGGTTTTGATAGTAGAAGACAATTTGGTGGCGAAGAAAGTAGAAGAGTCCTTGATGCGTGCTCTGAATTGTGATGTGGATTGCGCGGATACGGGTCAACAAGCAACGGCTTTGTTCCAACCTGGGACTTACGATTTGGTGATTATGGATATTGGTTTGGAAGATACCTCTGGGTATGTGCTCTCCAAACAATTTCGTCAATTAGAAAAAGGCACTAAATTTCATGTTCCCATTATCGCGCTGACCTCATTTGAGGCTGATTTAGTCAAATATGATTGCGATTATTATTTCATGGATGGGGTGATCAGCAAGCCATTAAGTCCTGAGCAAGCGGATCAAATCGTACAGCATTATATTTATCATAAAAATACGATGGTTAATGGATTGAAGTACGCTTAAAAATTGATTAGAATTTCCTCGTGCTAGGTGTACACGTCAGTGGCTCTAGTAGTGGCAAGAATGGAACTTGCCTTTGTCCAACCAACCGCAAGCTTAGCTCTGCGCTTTTTGCGTAGCCTAAGTATATGGAGCACCTCGAAATGGATTATTCACGACCTGTCTTGTCGCGCATTATCGCGCTGTTTGTTTTATTAATTTCTTTTTCACTGCATGCAGCAGAGCGCCTCGCTCTGACGCAGATGTCTTTTGCCAGTCTGCAAAATAAAATACCCGTTAGCTTATCCCAACATCCTGCTAATCCGTCTTTGGTGATGCCGCAAGATTTTTTATTGATTGAGCGTCATCATGATGCACAAAAGACGGAACATATTCATATGCAGCAACGGTATAGGGGGTTTCCGGTGTTTGGCGGGTATGCGGTGTTTCATCGTAAGCATTTTCCGGGCTCCGCTGCGACAGTGCGCATGACGGGGAGTATTTACCAAAAACTACAAGACGATTTAGGTAATCCGCCACCAGAATTTGTAGCCAACGCGAACCAACAATTACAAATTTATCGTCAGTCGTTTGTGCAAGATAAAATAGTAGACCAGTCTATTCAAGCGATTGTGTATATAGATGAACAGTATAAAGCGCATTGGGCTTACCAAATGCAAGTGTATTTGCAACCAAAAGATGGATTGCCCAGCCAACCCACGGTGATTATCGCAGAAAAGACGGGAAAAATTTTATTGCAATGGGATGCATTGACCACGTTGCAACAAACGGTTCATGGCTTGGGCTTTGGTGGCAATCGGCGTACTGGTAAATATCAATATGGAAAAGATTTGCCGTACCTTGAGCTGTTCCGGGAGGATAGGCCGGGTCTCTGTTTTTTAGAAAATGAACATATTATGGTGGTGGACATGCAACATCATACTTTGCGGCCTAATCATCCCATGAGTTTTCTTTGCGAAGAAGATAATCCCGAGCAGCTATATTGGACCGGCTATGATGGGGATGGATATGACCAAGCTAATGGCAGTTATTCTGTGTCTAATGATGCAATGTATTTTGGAGAATTGGTCAAAACCATGTATCGCACCCAATATGGCGTAGAGGTTTTACAGAAGGGAAATCAGCCCATGAAAATGATATTCCGTGTCCATTTTAGCAATTATTTTGCTAATGCATTCTGGGATGGTCGGCAAATGACTTTTGGAGATGGGGATGGCATGCTGCATCCGTTAGTGGCTCTAAGCATTACAGCGCATGAACTGTCGCATGGCTTTACCCAGCAGCATTCTGGGTTGCTGTATCGTGGGCAAGCGGGTGGAATCAATGAAGCGTTCTCAGATATGGCATCGCAAGCGGCAGAGTATTATGTCTATGGCAAGGCGACTTGGCATGTGGGGGCGGATGTACTAAAGAGCAAAGGTGCTTTGCGTTGGTTTCAACATCCTAGTCGGGATGGGGTATCGATTGAACGTGCCATTGATTATCAAATTGGCATGGATGTGCATTACAGCAGTGGTGTTTACAATTATCTCTACTATCTGTTGGCCAATCATGCTGGTTGGGATCCCCAAAAGGCTTTTCATGTGATGGTGAAAGCTAATATGGATTATTGGACACCAACTACGAATTTTATAGAAGGGGCATGTGGGATTTTGGCCGCTACTCGGGATTTGGGATTTTCAGAAGACGATGTGAAAGATGCTTTAGATGAAGTGGTGATTGATTATGGTGATTGTGAGGGATAGGATCAAGAAAAAAACAATATTTAACAAAAGGGTCGTCCTGGCTTAGGCTGGGAGCTATCTTTGATTGGGTGCTTTACCAATGAAAGGATGGATTCCCGCCTTCGCGGGAATGACACAGCTCTCTAAAAATAAGGATATCAAAATGACGATTGATAAAATTGTCTGTGTCGGAAAAAATTATCTGGATCATGCGTTGGAGTTGGGCGATCTCGTCCCAGAAAAGCCGGTCTTATTTTTAAAGCCGGCTAGCGTTTTAAAGCAAGCCACGCATTGGGGAGAGCAGTTGTTGCTAGACTATCCCAGTGATGAATCGCATGTGCAACCCGAATGTGAAATTGTGCTATGTATGGGATGCGATGGCTATCGAATGACTCAAGATGAAGCAAAAAAAGCTATTTCTGCCGTAACCTTGGGCCTTGATATGACCTTACGCAGCACGCAAAGTCAATTAAAAAAGCAAGGACATCCTTGGACCATAGCAAAAGTGTTCAAAGATGCTGCGGTTTTAGGTCCTTGGATCCCTTATGAGTTATTTCCGAATTATCTAGAGGTGAGCTTTGAATTGCGTGTAGAGGAGCAAATACGCCAATCGGCCAAAGGCAGAGATATGATGATGCTTCCTGAAGACCTATTGGTTTATATCAGTCATTGTTTCCCGTTGCAAAAAGGGGATATTATTTTTACAGGAACCCCGGCGGGGGTGCGTGATGTGATACTAGGAAATATAGCAAGTTTACATTGGGACCAGAAACAGTATAGTGTGATGTGGTAAAGTTGGTTTATGACAAGGAGATGGTTCTATGAAGCAAGATAATAAACCGAAGGAACATCCGGAAGTTACTGATATTAAAACTATTTGTGATGTGGCACCGAAAACAAAAATCACCAAGGATGTTTGTGACAAAGTAAATAATGCTAAACCTAACGTTCCCAGCAATCAGAAAAAGTAAAAAATACAACCACGCACGTCATCCTGAGGAGCTTTTGACGAATGATCGCCATTATTTTCCTGGAGGTTCCTTGTTTTACGTGACTCTCTATGCGCAACCTATGAGTCTGTGTATAATATACGTTCTTTGTTCATTTATAGGGGTTAATATGTCGGGTTGTGGCTATTCTTTTATAAATTCTGGTTTGCACGGCGCTATTTTTGGTGCCATGGGCTTTTTTTCTGCGGGTGCATTACATCTGGGTACAGCAGCAACGGTGAGTACGTTAGGGGCTGCGGCTGCGGCGGGCTTCGCGGGTGGGTTGGCATTATATGCTCCAGCGGTCGCTCTGCGACTAGCTATGCATCATTTTGAGTACTTCAATGCTATATCTCGTTACTTGGTAGCAGCGGTTGATTTAGCCCTACTAGCATTAACTATGCCAGTAGGGGCTTGGGTGTTGGGTCTTGCAGTGCAACCCTTCTTCATTGCTGCGGTAGTGGCAGTTACGCTCTATACGTTATTGAATGCCTTGCAAGTGGTGGTGAAGGTCAACCATCAGCCCACCACCGGTCAACAACATGATTTAACGAGAGCTTGTAACGAATCATTTACGGCTCCGGTTCACAGGGGGTTTGATAAGACCACAGCTACTTTGCCAATCGGATATTTCTGCTAAATGAGCGTTTGAAAATATAAAACGCAATATACCCGCGGCTCACACTATTATGACCGCGGGTTTTTTAATGGGTTACCCTTCCACTTCAGCAACTGCTTCAGAGACTTGATACTCTCCCAAACAGGCTAAGCTATTGAGGCGGGCACGGTGTAGAAGCTTGGCTTGAGCTTTGCTGACATTCGCTGCTTTCCCTTGCCAAACTTGAATACATTCTTCTTGCAAAGCCCGTCCGTATGAAAAACTGAGATTCCACGGTTGGTAACCGCTGCTATTGATGGCATTGAGGTTTGCGGTTGCTTGTTCAGGTGTTTGTCCGCCGGATAAGAAATTAATACTGGGCACAGCTGATAATACCGTATTATGAAAAACACTCAACGTATAATCGGCAATGTCTTCCGGTGTGCTAAAGGGTTTGGCGGATTTGCCACAGGTGACCATACTGGGTTTGAGTATGATATGTTCGAGTGCAATTTGATGAATAAACAGGGCATGAAATAATTCATGTAATACCAATTCACACACTTCCGCACAATGATCAATGGTATGGTCGCCATCCATTAAAACTTCGGGTTCTACAATGGGGACAATGCCGATTGCTTGGCAAGCAGCGGCATAACGCGCCAAATTTTCTGCGCCAGTTTTGATGGCAGCCATACTGGGCGTGCATTCTGTAATGCTATATACATTCCGCCATTTGGCAAATTTCGCACCTTTGGCTTTGAAAGCGGCTAAGCGCTCAGGTAAGTCGTCTAAGCCCAAAGTGACTTGTTCTTTCTGCGTATGGGGTAAGTCTTGGAGGCCTTTATCAACTTTGATCCCAGGTAAAATGCCTTTGGCTAATAGAATGTCTGGAACGCTGCGGCCGTTTGAGTCTTGGTTCGAAAATGTTTCTTCAAATAAAATGACGCCAGAGATGTACTCTTCAAGATCGGGTGTGTTGGCGAGCAATAAACGATAATCACGGCGATTGTCCGCAGTATTATCGAGTTTGATAGCAGCAAAGCGTTTGCCAATCGTACTATTGCTTTCATCTGCAGCTAAAATACCTTTTCCAGATTGGGTTAGTTTCTCGATGATTTGTGATAATTCGTTGTAGTACATAATGCTATCCTCTATTTGGTCGATGAAATATATTTTTCTCTGACAATTTGTTGCGTTGAAAACCCTTGCTCTTTTAATAATTCGAATGCTTCGTCAATCATAGCTGGGTTGCCGCACAAATATACAAAATCTTGTTCTGGATTTAAATTCAAATCAGCAAATCCTGCTTGGACATGGCCGTAATGGATATGGTCAGGTTTCTGTTCCAGTTTTTCGCGGCTTAAATATGCGCGAAATAACACACGGGGTGATTGTGCTGCCCAATTTAAAAAGTCTTCCGCATATAAAACTTCAGCTTGATTTTGGACGCCTTCAAATACGACCACTGAAGCGTCAGGATCTGAGGCCAAATGTTGCTCTAACGCGGGGATCATGGCGCGGTATGGCGTCACTCCAGTGCTGGTTGCCAGTAAAATATAGCGGCGCGGAGCGGGTTCTTTGAGAACCAATCTACCATATGGGCCGGAAACTTGGATTTTGTCTCCAGGCTTGAGGTGGAACAAATATTCTGAGCCTGGTCCAGACTCAACATAAGAAGCCGCAAATTCTAGGTGATTACTGCCTTGAGGGGGTGTAGCAATACTATAACTGCGACGCAATGTTTTACCTTGATGCTCAAAAAGAATGGTAATGAATTGTCCTGGTAAGTAGTCAAAAATCTCACTTTCTGTGTTGGAAATAACAAAGTGTTTGACTCTCGGTGAAATCATGTGGGCATTTTCTAATTGAAATTGAAACATCTTGATAGGCATGGTATATGATTGAAGATAGAATGAAGAAGGTTCCTATAGTAAGGGAAAAAAAATACTTTGCAAGAGGGAACGATACTTTGAGTATGTTTGACGAGTGATGTCATTCCCGCGAAGGCGGGAATCCATGCTCATTTTGGTGCAGGTCCTTATTGAGGATGGATCCCCGCCTATGCGGGGCTGACACAGCTTGTCGAATCAACGATACTTTTAAGAGTGAGCCTATGATTGACCTAAGCGAGATGCTCAGTAATTTGAGTAAATCATTGCCGGCAGTGCAATATTTGCTGGGCGGGCTATCTTATCTTATGGGGATTGGGTTTTGTATTACGGCACTGTTTCGTTTCAAAGATAATGTAGAAAAAGGGCAAAGTAGTGATCCGGGCTCTCAAATGATTGTTCCTTTCGCTTATTTGTTGATTGGTTCGCTATTATTATACATCCCTTCGACGCTCGATGCTTTGTCTACCACGCTCTTTGGTAGTAGCACGAGTGTGTTGCAATATGACGGCTACCAGCCTTTCGATATCTATGGGTCAATGACCATTCTGATTGAGACGGTCGGCTTGGTTTGGTTTATTCGTGGCTGTGTCTTATTATCTCACTCTAGTCATCCCGAGCAAGGACGTACTGGCTCAAAAGGACATGGCGGAAAGGGGATGCTCTTTATTTTTGCAGGATTATTTGGAATTAATTTTCATTCGACTGTGAATATGATGAATACAATTATGAATTACCTGATAAATATGACGGTTATTCAGCCGCCGTCCTGAGGATCCTAGTCGGATGACTCTTGGGGGTCTTCTTCTTTGTCGGTACAGATTTTCAAATCATTCGCATTAGCGAAATCCAGAAGAGATTGGTATATTTGAGGGCTTGATTCTTTGAGTTTGGGATCAAGCACAATGCATTTGTATCCTTCATTGTTGATGCTGGGTTGCAGGAGCGGCGAATAATGGATCCGACTGTTTTTAAAACTAGCCAATGCACCGCTCATACGCTCCGCCCAATCGCTTGGACGAAACTCCTTGCCTTGTTTGGTGACACCTTCGATGATAATTTTTTTATTCTTATGATCGGGCATTTGGTCTACAGTTTGAAATAGTTTGTCGATTATACCACCAAGTGCATCAGCACAAAACCATGATCCGGCTTAAATGTCGTCTAAGATGCGGTAATTTCGAATTTTTGCTATCATCAGACTCCATTTAATGCCGTATTTGTATTTATGACTGATATCCACCACCCAGATGATTTGATTAGAGTATTCAATCATTGTTTTCAGCAAAGCCATCGTACCCAATTAGCCTATGGAGAGGATGAGCCAATTTATGTCCCAGCCAATGAGGAGCATTTTTACCATATTATTTTTTTTGCGCATGGCTACTTTAGTTCAGCATTGCATGAGTGCGCGCACTGGTTATTAGCCGGGGCACAGCGACGGACTTTAGTCGATTATGGTTATTGGTATACACCAGATGGTCGTACGGCAGAACAACAGGCATTATTTCAACAAGTTGAGGTGAAGCCGCAGGCTTTAGAGTGGGTACTATCTAACGCATGTGGGTATCCATTTCGTTTAAGTTTTGACAATCTGAATGGCGTTACGCCGGAGTATGAGCAATTTGCTTTTGCGGTAGAACAGCAGCGATATCATTATGAGTGTACTGGATTGCCTATGCGCGCTCAGACATTTCGCGCTGCGTTGTTACGTCATTATCAACGGCTCGAAGTGACCTAACCAGCGAGTAGCAATGCGATGTGCCGTTTCAGGGGCGTGTTCAATTAATTTTTTGGCGCAGGGCGTTAGCCAAGGTAATAGCGCTTGGTCGCGCTGTAAATCGGCAATTTTAAAGACTCGATATCCGGTTTGGCGCGTGCCCAAAATTTCTCCTGAGCCCCGTAATTCTAGATCTTTTTCAGCCAACAAAAACCCATCATGGGTCTCGCGGATGAATTGTAACCGCTCACGACCCATGGTGGACAAAGGCGGTTGGTATAAGAGCAAGCAATGGGATTGGACTGCGCCTCGGCCGACGCGGCCTCGCAATTGATGTAATTGTGACAGTCCCAGGCGTTCCGCATTTTCAATGATCATGAGACTGGCATTTGGCACATCAACGCCCACCTCAATGACTGTGGTGGCTACCAATAATTGAATGTCCCCATTTTTGAATTGGGTCATAATCTGCTCTTTGACCTGGGAGGCGAGACGGCCATGAACTAAGCCAATTTTGAGTTCCGGTAAAAGCGTTTGTAATTGCTGTGCAGTGTCAGTTGCTGTTTGACATTGAAGCTTTTCTGATTCTTCGATCAAGGTACAAACCCAGTACGCTTGGCGTCCATCGTTTAAATGTGAACGCAAGCGCGGAATCATGGCATCGCGTTTGGATTGATTTAGGACTAATGTGGTGACGGGGGTGCGTCCAGGCGGTAATTGATCGATCACGGAAATATCCAGATGTGCCATTTGGGTCATAGCCAATGTGCGAGGGATGGGGGTGGCGGTCATTAACAGTTGATGTGGAGACAAATGCCCTTGTTGCCCTTTTTGCTGAAACTGCAAGCGTTGTGCAACACCAAACCGATGTTGTTCATCAATAATGATGAGACCTAAGCGTGCGAAGGTGACCTCTTCTTGAAACAATGCGTGTGTACCCACAATAAAATGGCAGTGATGCTGGGCCAAAGCCTCGAGTGCTTCGCGGCGATCACGGGTTTTCATTTTTCCAGATAAGCGATAAACAGCTATGCCCAGTGGCGCACACCAGCGTTGCAAGGTTTGTGCATGTTGTTCACTTAAAATATCAGTCGGGGCCATGAGTGCTACTTGATAGCCGTTGGCAATGGCTTGGAGTGCTGCAAGGGCTGCGATGACTGTTTTTCCTGAACCAACATCACCTTGAACCAACCGTAACATCGGTTGGGATTGGGCCAAATCCTGACTGATTTCTTGATGAACTCTGGCTTGCGCTTTAGTAAGTTGAAAAGGTAGCTGTTGGAGAAATTGGTTGATGTGCTGCAAATTATGCGGCATCGGTGGTGCGACTAAATTACTGCGTTGTTGCCGAGCAAAGAGCATGCTGAGTCTTTGTGCCATTAACTCATCGAATGCCAAACGTCGTAGCGCGGGATGTTGCCCATTTTCTAAAAGATGAATCGGACTGTCTGGTGAGGGATGGTGTAAAGTGTGAACCGCGCTGGCAAGTGGCGTAAATTCGTAGGTATTAAGTTGTGCTGCGTCCATCCACTCTAGGCTGTTTAAATAATTCTGGCAATTTGTCAAAGCGATTTTTACTAAATTGCGAATGCGATTTTGACTTAAGCCTTCTGTGGTCGCATAAATGGGTGTTAACGTTTCTTCCATGACAGGCGGTTCGTCTTCTGCGCACAGACGGTATTCCGGATGAATCATATCGAAAGAGCCATCAAAATGACGGACTTCGCCGAATACACGGAGGGACATCCCGGTTTGTAAGGCTTTGGCTTGTTGTTGATTAAAATGAAAAAATCGCAAGCGTAGCATGCCCGTTTTGTCTTCAATAAAACAATGTAAAATTCGGCGGCGTGCAAATTTGATTTCAGTTTTGCAAATTTGTCCCGAAACGACCGCCCATTCTTGGTGGCGTAAATCTCGGATTGGAGTGATGCGGGTACGATCTTGGTAGCGATAAGGAAGATGAAATAATAAATCTTGGATGGTATGGATGCCACATATTGCTAATTTCTTAGCCATAGTAGGTCCAACACCAGGTAAATCGATACATGATTGGCTGAGCACGGCACGCTATTATGCTGAATACTATTGAGTTTGAATCATATCAGAAGTGAGTATATCTCAGCAAATGAGAATATCTCGCCAAATGATTAAAAAATTATTACAATAGTTTTAAGCCCACGCTTATATTGCAGGTCATGACAAAAAAAATTGAAAAGAAATCTACTCGATCGCAACCAGGACAAAAACTAAGTGCATTATGGCTATGTTTTTTGATGTTTGTCGTTGGTTATCTAGCGGCTTCTTGGTTCGATGTGAATCAATTCGTGACTTGGGTTGGCGCTCACCTCAGTGGTCATCCTCCTGCCGAGAAAAGCATTGCAAAAAAACCGGAGGACGTCGCCACTGCGATTGAGCAACATCCGAAATTAGAATTTTATACGCTATTGGCTAATGATTCAGGCTTACGTGCTACCCCTTCAGCTCAGATAAATTCGACAGAAGCGACTACTGTAGATATGCAATATAAAAATGTCCCAGAAAAGACGCCGAATGTTGTCCCGCAAGCATCGCCGTCTCAGCCCATGGAGTTAGCGGTTACTGCCCCAGAGGCCGCGCTGCCGGTGCCTCCACAGCCTGTTTTCAGACGTCCTGAGCCTGTTTCTAAGCGTCCTGAGCCTACGCAAGTAGTTCCCAAACCGATCTATACACAATCGAGACCTGCACCCGTTCCTACTGTGGAGAAGCTCAGAGGACGTTATGGGATACAGGTAGGGTCTTTTCGCTCGCCTACCGAAGCAAAGCGGATGAGAGATAAATTGGGTATGAAAGGGTATCCGGCAACCATCGTATCAGTCACCCAACAATCGTCTTATTGGTATCGCGTTGTGTTGGGTCCGTTTTCTCCTTTCGCACAAGCCCAACAGGTGCAAATGTCACTTTTGCGCAGCGAGCATATTACGGGGATGATCCGTAAAATTGATGGATAGCTATGACAACTTTTGTTTTCCCCTTGAAAGGTGTGACTTGTTCAGGGTGTAAAGGTAATCTGAAATATCTCTTAGATTTTGAAACTAAACCAGAATATTTTAAATTTAAAAATATTGATGTGTCGTCTAATTTACAAAAATTAGTAGTTGAAGTTGAAGATAATGATATTCCCATTTCTGAAGAAGAAGTACGGCGTTATATCAATCACACATTGGCCAGTTCCGATTACGAACTCATTGTAGAAGGTGCCCGATACTATTGGATATTGGGCGGTTTAGGCTTAGTAATCGGGACGATTATTCTCATTCTTGCTGTGACGAATGGCTTGGTGCTTTGGCCTGTTAAATTGCTGACGGCTACAGTAAGTGTGGGGCTCAGTTTATTATTAGGTGCCGAATCGTTCCGCAAAGCAAAAATAGAATGGCAACGTAGAAAGCCAGCTATGGATAGCCTTTTTTTGCTGAGTACAGGTGCTGCGACTTTGATGTCTCTGTTTGGACTAGTGATGCCAGGCATGCCGCTAATGTTTGAGGCCAGTTTATTAATTTTTGGGTTTCGGCATATTGGGATAGCCCTTAAAAAATCGATTTATTCCTCGCCGAATTTGCCTGTGCATTATCAACGACTCCAGACGAACAGCCTCTCGCGCACCGAAGATCAAGACGACACAGTTGTGCCAGGTGAAGCACTGACCATTCAGGCAGGACAAATGATTCCTATCGATGGTTGGTTGCTTCCTAAGCAAAGTGCTATTTTTGACCAGACTTATGCCATGAATGTTCAACGAATTAGGGGGGCTTATTTGCCAGAACACCTTCGGGTGGATGATGCCATCATGGCGGGTATGGTGGCTCAAACAGATTGTGTCATGCAAGTCGGATTAGGTCATAACCTAAGTTATTTTGAGCAAAAACCAGAAAAAAATTGTCCAAAAGGACAAATATGGATTTATCCTGAAGGGAATGAGATCAAAGTTGTTTCGCGATCTGATCGAGATAATAAAGCTGTGCATTTTGTATTATCTTCTGTAGATTTAACAAACAGAGCGGGAGCCTGTTATTTTTCAACGATTTTGAATGCGCTAAAACTAGGTACCGTATTGACTTTGTCAAAACCCACTCAACAATTGTTGTCCCGTGCGTTGGTCCAGCATGCACAGACCATGGGGCTGACCCAAACGACCTCCTCTCTGGCGCGCTTAGAAAAAGAGCTCGAAGATGCGGGATGTCGAGCCGCGCCTATCCAAGACAAGGCGGATCAAATCTTGGAGTACTTTGTCCCTGTGGTACTGGGAGTGGCTTTGATTTCTGGTGCAATTGTGATGTGCTTTTTTTCTCCGATGATTGCTGTACGCTGCATGATTTCAATTTTGGTATCAGCCTGTCCATGTACTTTGGGGTTTGTGACCCCTTTGGTGATGGATTTTGCGCGTGTGAAAGGCAAACAAGCTGGCATTGTTTTTAGTCAATCTGATGCCATTCAACGTTTTACTGAAGTAGATAGGGTATTACTGGATATCCACGGCACTGCGACCAAAGGTGAGCCTATGGCGGAGGTAATGGTGCATGAGTCTGATAGACTCCAGGAAATTAAAACGCATTTGGCGCGTATGGAGCAACATTCTGATCACCATGTCGGCAAAGCTATTTATACAGCGGTGAAGGGCGATGATTTATTGCTGAATACAGAGCGATTACGTCCGACTGACATTGAAAAATATCTTGGTGGGATTGGTGCAGTGATCCAGGGTAAACACTATATTTTGGGAAATTGTAATTTAGCGCAACAGTTTGGGGTCACTCTTGAAAACCCTGGACCGAATAGGACGTATTTATTAGAACAAGTAGGGACAGGATATCAGTGCATAGCAACGGTGACGCTTCATGATCCATTGCGGGATGATACTGCATTGACAGTCGAACAATTGAAACACCGCGGGTTAAAAGTTTTTTTATTCACCGGTGCGGATGAACAAACTGCCAATCAATATGCCCAAGCTTTACCTGGCTTGGATGGTGTTTATTCGGGACTTGCGGATGCACAAGCCAAAGTCGAAAAACTGCGTAGTATACAAGTCCAGCATCGCGTATTAATGATCGGTGATGGTGCAAATGATGGGCCGGCGATGAAAGAGGCCTATGCGAGCATCGCCATGAAACATGCTTTGAGTGATGAAGGTGCGCAATATCAAGCTAAAGCTAGAATTTTGAATGGCAATATGCTGACGGTGGTTGATGCTCTGGATATTGCAAGCCAAGCCATGTGGCGAATTAATTTCAATCTTTGTTTGAGCCTGATTTACAATCTGGCGATTGTAATCCTGACTAATTCCTTAGTTTTAGCTTTGGGGCTGGTCTTACACCCAGGGGTTTGTGCGGCTTTGATGGTTATACAAGTTGGGTTTATTATTCTCAGCTCGTATTATTTTAAACAGCAACCTTTGCCGACTCAAAGTTTGCTGGCGCAATCCAGTATGTTTGGCATGACCCCGTCCCTAGTAAGCGGAAATCTGGCTATACAAGCTGAGTCATCCATTATTGCTAACGGTTTACTGTGATTTGAATGGCACCAGCGTTTTTAACGGCATACAGTTTGGTGACGGTCAAAGACAAATGCGTTATCGCAAACGTGGTTTGCAGCAATTTGAGCACTTGTTCCGCCGCGTTTTCTACTAAGTAGAACGACTGTTGGCGCACAAATTCCGTGATACACTGACAAACTGCTGCATAATCCAAAGTATTGGCCAAATTGTCATGACAACGTTTGGTATCAATAGGGATGCTCAGATCGAATGAGAGCGTTTGGTCAATTTGTTGTTCCCAAGGATAAATCCCAATGCGAGTAGGTACTTTGAGACCAGTGATGCGTAATGTATCTATGATGTTTCTCCTTGTCTAATTGTGGTATAATGCGGCTAGATCTTCCTACCTAATATGAAAGCATTGATGCCTAATTTATCTGAGAGTTTATTGCTGCGTGCCCTGCGCCGTCAACCGGTTCCGAGAACCCCTATTTGGTTGATGCGGCAAGCAGGTCGTTATCTGCCGGAATATCGTGCTACGCGTGCGCAAGCTGGCAGTTTTTTAAACTTATGCAAATCAAAAGAATTAGCCTGCGAAGTCACTTTACAACCTTTACAACGTTTTGGGTTAGATGCGGCCATTTTATTTTCTGATATTTTAACTATTCCGGATGCAATGGGATTGGGTTTGACTTTTCTGGAAGGAGAAGGCCCGCGTTTCAAACATCCGATTCGAGATCCCGCTGCGATTGATGCGTTGCCCATTCCTAAACCGTCTGAAGAATTGGCGTATGTGATGGATGCGGTAAGTTTGATTCGTCAGGAGTTACCATCGCACATTCCATTGATTGGATTTGCTGGCAGTCCATGGACTTTGGCTTGTTATATGATCGAAGGGGAAAGTAGTCGAGAGTTTAAGCGGGCGTTGGGCATGATGTATCTTGAGCGACAAGCTATGCAGCAATTACTGCAAAAACTAACGCTTGCCGTGATCGATTATTTATCAGCACAAGTTATAGCGGGGGCGTCGGTTTTAATGGTGTTTGATACTTGGGGTGGTATTCTGAGTACGCACCACTACCAACATTATTCTTTGGCTTATATGCGTACTATCGTAGAAGCTTTGCAAGTCAAACATCCTGAGGTGCCCGTTATTTTGTATACCAAAGGGGGCGGGCAATGGTTGCCTGCGTTGGCCAATACGGGTTGCCAAGCCGTCGGCTTAGATTGGACTTGTGATTTGGCTGCGGCACGTAAACAAGTCGGTCAAAAGGTCGCCTTGCAAGGTAATTTAGATCCGACCGTATTATTAAGTTCTCCCGCTTGTATTCGTGCCGAAGTAAAACGAATTTTGGCTGAATTTGGATCAGGATCGGGGTTGGTCTTTAATTTGGGTCATGGCATTACGCCGGATGTTCCGGTGGCGCATGTTAAAGTTTTGGTGGATGCGGTCCATGAGTTGAGTCCTGCGTATGCGACAGGTGAGTTATGATTGTAAAAAGCACCTTTAAACCAGCTTGGTGGTTACGCAATGCCCATGCGCAAACACTGTATCCCTATGTTTTTCGCAATGTGGGTGCACCTTATTTTCGCTGCGAACGCTTAGAGTTGCCCGATGGTGATTTTGTTGATTTGATTTGGGTAGAAGGGGGCTTATCTGAGGACGCACCGTTGGTCGTGTTATTGCATGGATTGTGCGGCACAGGGGATTCACAATATATCAAAGCTCAGATGAAGCGCTATCAACAAATGGGTTGGCGCTCTGTGGTCATGCAATTTCGGGGAGCTGGTTCTGAGCCGAATCGTAAAATGCGTGCTTATCATTCTGGGGATACCGCGGATTTAAATTATTTTATGCAGGTACTCGCTCAACGCGAACCTCATACTCAAAAATTGGGGGTAGGATTTTCTTTAGGCGGAAACGTTTTATTAAAATGGTTGGGAGAAAATAGTACGCAAACATTATTTAGCGCAGCGGTGGCGGTATCGGTGCCGTTTCAACTGAACTTGGTGGCGGACCGAATGAATTTGGGTTTCTCTCGTCTCTATCGTAATCATCTCCTGCATAATTTACGCAAGCAATTTATCCGTAAAATGGAACACAATCCCAACGAAGAGTTTTTACGAATATTGAAGGCTTGTCATTGTTTTTGGACATTTGATGACAAAGTCACTGCGCCTTTGAATGGATTTGATAGTGTTCATAGTTATTATCGTGAGGTGAGTTCAAAAGCGTTTTTAACCCATATAACGACTCCGACATTGATTATCCATGCTTTAGATGATCCTTTTATGACGCCAGCAGCGATTCCGAAGCTTGCTGATTTATCTTCCAGTATTACTTTGGAGTTAAGTGAGCGAGGTGGGCATGTTGGTTTCGTGACGGGTTCTATGCCTGGGTGCCCTGCATTTTGGTTGGATCAAAGGATACCAGAATTTTTTGTACAACATCTAGCGCCTCAGTCTTGAGATTTCTTGTATCATCCCCATATTAGGTTTTAACAAAGTATATTTATTGGAGTCGTCTGATGAGTGACACAACAAAAAAAGATTGGAAAAGTTTTAAAGAACAACATGCTGATGAGGATACTGAACAATTGGACTCCGATATGTTGGATGAAGATGAATCGGGTGACGGCACTGCGAGTGGTGGCTCCGCAAACCATCCTCCCGAAGAATTAGAGCATTTGTCTTATGAAGCTTTAGAAGACAAATTGACCGAAGCAGAACAAAAAGCGTTTCAATATCGCGATCAGGCGACGCGTTCAATGGCGGAATTAGAGAACGTGAGACGCCGTGCAGAACGCGATGTATCCCAAGCTCATCTGTATAGTTTAGAGCGATTTTCAAAAGGGTTGTTGCCGGTTATTGACAGTTTAGAGCAAGCTCTACAATTGGTAGATCCGGATGCGGATCAAGCGATGTTCGAAGGTTTGACATTAACGATGAAACTTTTTCTCAGTACGATGGAAAAATTCCAAGTTACACAATTGGATCCATTGGGCCTCCCATTTGATCCCAATCAACATGAAGCGGTGTCTATGCAAGAATCTGATGCCCCGTCTTCTTCCGTGATCATGGTTTTTCAAAAAGGTTACAAACTAAATGATCGCGTGATTCGTCCAGCACGCGTGGTGGTTGCAAAATAATTTTGATAAATACTCGTCATAGAGGATTTTAATAAATTGTTAAGATTAATTTGATACAATTTATCTCATATATTTTATGTGAGAATAAGTAATCTTTATGATAACTAGAACTGAACATTCTATTTCCTTAAGTGGTTTTGAAGAAATAGAGCACCGTGAACTAGCGCGCTGTATCGATATTACGCGTGGTAATACACTGACTTTAGAGGAATATGCTCTTTCTACTCAGGCATTTAAAGATCTGATCGATACGCCATGGAAAAAAGACGAGCCTATTTATATCGTGCTTGAGAAAGATGAAAACGGAGACTTAAATCCACGCCTCAAGCATTTAATGCAAGAGATAAAAAAAGGCACTTACTACTCTCAATTTATCTCCGTAGGCTCTGGTACGCTATGGCCATTGGTATTGCGTTTATATTATGGATTAGAGTGTGGATTTAGTATCTCAATTGAGCAAATGTGCGCGATGTTACAGGTCAGTTACTGTCTTGACGCGCAATTAGAGATTGAGCATGTTCCTTTTTTTGAAGGCGATAGTTTGCGTATCAGTAGAATAGGGTCGACCCTGGTTCAAAAAATTTTTTCTATTGAAGACGTGGCAAATCGGAAAGTAGTTAACGATATCATCACTACAAGAATAGAGCCGTTTAGGCTGGCATTTCATAAAGTGCCGAATGCTGAAAAGTGCATTCAGAAAATTACACTGGATAAAAGATATTTTAAAGGCTCCAAAGCAGGTGAAATCGTTTTTCAAGCGCCCCCTAGACTTGTAAATGAGTTGAAAAACAGCGGGCTACAACTATTTTATATGATTGTGATGAATCAGAATAGTTTTACGAATGTTTATCAAGAGAATGATAAATTATTTCTACTTCTCCCTTCCATGGAGATGTTAAAACAGTATCATCAAGTGATTCATCCAGATAGAGGGATGACTTACACCTCTCGACTTGGCATAATTACCCCTCAAGCAATTGAAGATTCTTCTAATTTAAATAAACGAATAGGTAGTGTTTATGCGCCCGGGATTACAAATCCGAGGGTAGCTCATCAAACAACTGTATTGCCCCTTAGTATGTATGTACATGATGCCTATTATCATTTTTTTCTGGATGCTATGCTGAGTCTCGATACGCACGCGCACCTGTTGTATATCGTCGAGCTTTTAAGATCTTCATTACATGATAGTAAGGTGATGACAAGCGAGTTACGGCGATGTACCGATCGAGAATTTTTGATTGGAAAAGATAAGTTCCAAAGAAATCAGGACAAGATTTTTCCTGATATAATCGAAAAAATTTTTTCCATTTCATCTTCTAAACAGATAAGTCCAAGTTTTGTGATTATTTTTGTGGATGCACTTTTAAATTCGAACAGTTTGCCCTACATGTTTCAATCATTAGAGCGTAAGTTTTATAAAAAATTTTTGCAATGGGACAATCTTCCAATATTTATAGAGTTTAAAGATAAAGTTGAGCGTTATAGTCGTGAAATAAAAGGCCATAGCTCGAAAATTGCCATTCTTATTCTTTGTCGTTTTTATTTGAATGATGTGGATTTTTGCCAAGCGTTGGTTGAAAACATGAAGCATAATACGGCCGATCTAACGGTCACTTGGGAAAAAAATAGTGACAAGCATTTGCACCCTGTTTTTATTAGACGCCATATCACCCGGTCCCTCACAGATCTAAAAGAACTATCCTCAATACAACGTATTCAAGAACTCGCACCTATCTTATATCCTATGCCAGCATACGATGCCAGAGAGCACGAAGCGCTTGTGCGTTTCATTACAGATCAAAAAGGGGAAGTGGTTGTAGCGGATTCTAAAATAACGCATTTTTTTATGGCAAGTTCCTTACTTTTAGCGGCTATCAGAGGACCATTAAAGCTAGATCGTGTTAAGAGCAATGCTGTTAATGAAAGACAAATTGCGTACCTTAAAAGAAGAATTCCAGAGATTGTTATCGAAACGGTAATAGAAGACAAAGCTAAGATGACGGCCGCTGCTGCAACATTATTTACTTTTCCTGCAGCGCAACGAGAATTGGTTGCATCGGTTCTTTTAAAATGGGAACAATTGAATGTGAGCGCCACCAAAATTCAGGCGCACTATCGCAACTATGCTAATAAAAAGTTGCGGCTATTTTCGCCCGTTATGCCTAGCAAAGACGGGTTGGAAAAACCGGTGGCTTGTAAAATTAAAGTGGATTTTTTGTAAGGATTAGATTTCCATGTCACATACGCCTAAAATAGCTATTATTGGTGCAGGGATAGCGGGACTTGCTGCTGCGCGAATACTCGCAGAAAATTTTGAGGTTACGGTTTTTGAAAAATCTCGCGGTTTGGGCGGACGTTTATCAACGCGCTATGCCAGCCGATTTGAGTTTGATCACGGGGTTCAATATTTTACTGCAGAAAGCGCGTCTTTTGTTGAGCTCGTAAATCATATGCAGGCTGAAGGTATCGTCAATGCATGGCAAGGTGAGTTTGTTAAAATATCTAACAACAAAACGTCCGTATTATTGAAAGAACAACGTACTCGGTACGTTGGCGTCCCCAGAATGAATGTTGTGGGTAAATATCTTGCGCGTGGTTTATCTGTTTTATTAAACCAAAGAGTGACGAAGTTGATTCGTGGTCATGATTTTTGGCAATTAGAAGTTAATCAGACCACGCTTTCTGAAAAATTCTATTGGGTCCTTTTTGCCATACCCGCAGAACAAGTAAAATCGCTTCTGACTGAAGACTCGCCACTTTTGGGGCGTGTATCTTCTGTTGAGATGCAAGGGTGCTATGTTTTAATGTTGGGATGTAATGATACGTTTGTTTTGCCAAGTTGGTGCGGCGCTAGCATTGAAAACCCCTGGATTCAATGGATTTCATGTAACAGCAGTAAACCCGGGAGAGCTCCAGAGCCAACGCTAGTCATATTATCCAACAACCAATGGGCTGAAGATCATATCAATGCAGATTTGCAGCAAGTGCAGAGCCAGTTGTGGGCTGCTGCGTCACAGATCCTAGATTTATCAAGTCATCAAATTGATCATATGAGCGTGCATCATTGGCGCTATGCGAATTGTATTAAATCACTACAAGCTTCCGCGGTACTCGATAGAAAAAATTTCCTGGCGCTATGCGGGGATTGGACGCAAGGCGCAAAGGTTGAAGCCGCTTATCTTTCTGGTCAGGCGGTTGCTCGTGAACTCAGTACTCACTTAATGAAAGATGCTTTGTAAAATCTCTTTTTGTAGGGATGAACATCTAAGTGGCTCATCCTGCCACTCACATCGCATGTGATAGCGATTCGCGGTTTAATCGGTTAAGATACGGGGTAAGTTTTCAATGTAGATTACATCATGCTAGAAAATGTATGCGAACATGATAGTTTCTTGCAAAATGCTTTAACCATCAGAGGCTCTGTAACGCCTAAAGTCATCAGTAAAGTTATCTGGGTGATATTATATGCCAGTTTAATTTCATTTTTAAATTATTGGTTTCCTGATTTGGTGTTGCCAATTGGCCCTTTTGAGTATGGGGGGCTAATTATGGGATTAATTCTAGTGTTCAGAGTTAATGCCGGATATGACCGTTGGTGGGAAGGTAGGAAGTTATGGGGTAATGTGGTCAATGATTGCCGAAATTTAGCGATTATTCTCAATCAATATGTTGTAACAGAACAGACTAAAGAATGGAAAATGAAACTTTGTTATTATACGCTTTCCTTTCCGTACCTTATGAAAGATCATTTGCGTAACAACAAAGATAGCCTACTGTCGAAAGAATATTTCGATGAAAATGCTTACCTTACTATTACACAAGCCGATACACCTTGTATTGTTTTGGGTAATTTAATTGCAAAAGAATTGAATTACGCCCGTGTGCATAATTTATTGGATTCATTTGCATTTATTCGTGCAGAAGAAACCAGATCGCGGCTTTTAGATGCATTCGGTGCTTGTGAGCGAATTTTAAAAACGCCCATGCCTTTTGTTATGGCTGTAAAATCGCGGCGATTCATATTATTTTTCTTAGTGATGTTACCACTTGGTTTAATAAATATTTCAAATTTATTTATTAGCCCAGTGATATCAGGATTGGTTGCTTATGCATTATTTGCATTGGATCAAATAGGGGTTGAATTACAAAATCCCTTTTCCGATAAAAATCTGAGTCATTTACCATTGGACAAAATTTGTAATACCATTAGTCAAGATGTACTTGTAATTTTTGATAAATCTTCTGAAGCCTAACTCTTTACAATAAAATTAAAAGGACGCTATGACTATCGCTCTAGTATGGTTTAGGCAGGATTTGAGATTGCATGATAATCCTGCTTTTATCGAAGCCTGTATTCATCATGAAATTGTTGTGCCTTTATATATTTATACTAAGAAGACCAGTGTATTGGGAGAAGCGCAGGCTTGGTGGCTGCATCATAGCCTTATTTCTTTAAAAAAATCGCTGGATAAGAAAGGATTATGCTTGGTATTGCGTCAAGGAAATCCAATAGAAATTATTGTAGATTTAATCCAGAGATTATCTATTCAGGCAGTGTATTGGAATCGTTGTTATGAGCCGGCAGCTATTTCACGAGATAAAAAAATTAAAGCATTGTTATTAGGGCAGGGTATTGAAGTCTGCAGTTCGAATGGTAGCTTGTTGCATGAGCCTTGGACCATTCAAAATAAAAGTGGCGGTTTCTATAAAGTTTTTACGCCTTACTGGAAACATTGCAGACAAGCTCTGAGTATCCAATCTGAGGTTCATGTAACTCAGCGGCTCCAGGGACTCGAAGTTAAAAGTGAGGATATGAATGAATGGCGTTTATTACCAAGTGTCTCTTGGGCCTCTCGCTTTCCTGATTTCTGGACCCCGGGAGAAAAAGGAGCGCAGAAAAAACTGGATGATTTTATTCATCATAATTTGGTTGGATACAAAAAAAATAGAGACTTCCCAGAAAAGGATGCAACCTCACGACTGTCGCCTCATTTACATTATGGTGAAATCAGTCCTTATACTATCTTAAGGGCGATTAACTTGGCGAAACTAGAGCTTAAATGTGATCTAGCATCTATTGAGCATTTTTTATCTGAGCTTGGATGGCGAGAGTTTTCAGTCTATCTACTCTACCATTTTCCTAAACTGCCATCCGATAATTTTAGACAGGAATTTGATGTGTTTCCTTGGAAAAATGAAAAAAAAGCATTGATTCGTTGGCAGCAAGGTATGACGGGGTATCCTCTAGTCGATGCTGGCATGCGAGAGCTTTGGGCAACGGGCTATATGCATAACCGTGTGCGCATGATTGTGGCCTCATTTCTTACCAAGGGTTTGCTGATTGATTGGCGTCTCGGAGCCGATTGGTTTTTAGATACCTTAGTAGATGCAGATCTCGCAAACAATAGCGCAAGTTGGCAATGGGTAGCGGGATGTGGCGTAGATGCGGCGCCTTATTTTCGTATTTTCAATCCAGTATTACAGAGTCAAAAATTTGACCATCATGGAACCTATATTCGGCAGTGGGTTCCTGAGCTAGCTACCATTAAAAGCCAGTCGATACATGCCCCTTGGGAGGACGCCAACTCTGAATCGATGTATGCGAATACACTTTATCCAAAACCTATGATTGATCATTCAGCGGCAAGAATCAGAGCTCTGAATTATTATCAGCAATTAAAAAGAAGGACTTCTCATGAATGATAATTTCTTTATGTATGGCTTCGGTTACACAGCAAAAGCTTTGGCTCAACGGCTGTATCGACTTGGTATCGAGTCTATTGGAACCACCCGCCAGAATCATACGAGCGAAAGAGGTTCTTCTTCTGTCACGAAACTGATTGATTTTAATGCTGCAGAAATAGATGATTATCTTAGTAAAGCCCAATATCTATTAATTAGTACGCCTCCCAATCCCGACATAGGTGATCCGGTTCTCTTTCAATATGGTGAGTTGATTAAGAAACACGCTGCTCATATTAAATGGGTAGGGTATCTTTCATCAACCAGTGTTTACGGAGACCACCAGGGGAAATGGGTTGACGAGGAAAGTGAGTGTAAGCCACAGGGTGTGTCAGGGATTTTACGTTTAAAAGCAGAGCAAGCTTGGCTTGCGTTTGCTGCATTAAATCAAATCCCATTACATATTTTTAGGTTGGCTGGTATTTATGGGCTGGATAGAAATCCTCTGCAACGTATTTGTGCCGGGAAGGAATATAGTATATTCAAAGAAGGGCAGTTTTTTTCTAGGATACATGTTGACGACATTGTGTCTGTTTTGCTTGCCTCAATAAACGCCCCTCACCCTTTCTCAATATATAATGTCGCGGATGATGAGCCTGCCGCCTCACATGTGGTTGATGCCTACGCTTCTTTGTTATTGAAACGGGCCGCATTGCCGTTGCTTCCGTTTGAAAAGGCCTCCTTATCACCCATGGAAAAGGATTTTTATTCAAACAACCGACGAGTATCTAATTTAAAAATCAAACAGGAGCTGAATGTTTCTTTGCAATATCCTTCTTTTCGTGAGGGTTTGACGCAAATATGGAGAGAAGATTTTGCAGAAGAATAGCCAGTTTAGCCTTACTGCCATTAGGCAAGACCTCTCTAGTCTACCTCTCGCTGTTTGTGGGCTACTGGTGGCCTCGTTGGTTGTTATTCTCGGGTAATACGTTAATTTTACTTACAAAACATTTCGTTTCGCCACTCCAAGGGAGCATATAAGCATCGCAATGATAGCTAATGATGACGTGTTTATTATTTTGCATAGCGAACTCGGCTTGCTTTACTAGTTCGGATTTAAATTGTCCTAAAGTAAAGTAGAAGGCTCGGCCGCTAGCGCCACTGGCATTTTCTAGGCCGCCTAAGATAATTTCTCCTTCATAAGTGCCCCAAAATTTACCCTCTTTAGCAACTTTTACAATAACGCCAGACTTTTGTCCTTTTTGGACAGACCAGCATCCCGTTAATAAACATGAAGATAGAAGGATAATTAGAGAGAATAATGATTTTTTCATGACTGTCCGTGAATTAGAGTGAAATAATAAGACAGATTATCTCTTAATCAGGGTTTGTTATCCATGAATACTTGTTGATAAACTGTCTTTGTCCGAAACTCAAAAATGGAGCCTTATGAAGAAAAGCACGTCTCGTGAGCGCCGTAATTCTTATCCAGAAAACTTCTTTAAGCCAGTTAAGAAACCAGACTCAACTGATAATGCGATGAATTTAGAGTCATTAAAGACGACTTCCCTTGTTCTTGAAGAGTCTTTGGCGGACATAATAAACCGAAATAATGCAAAACAAGCTGCGATTATTCAGAAACTTAAAAATTGGCAGGATGCTTTACATGCCGCATCTTTGAAGACTATGCCGATAGCTGAAGCTGAAGAGAATTCAGATTCAGATGAGCCTGTTGAGGAAAAATGTTCGGGAGAAACGTCTCAAGTAAAGAGTAGGGGGCATACCTTTTAAATGTGCTAATCAAGATTATTTTCACCTTACCTCTTGAAAATCTCAGATTCTTCCCCATATCTGGAATTAAGATATATTATGTTATTAATATTTGGAGTGAAAAATGGCTATCATTGGTATTGACTTAGGAACGACTAATTCATGTGTTGCGATTATGGAAGGTGGCAAACCGAAAGTAATAGAAAATAATGAAGGAGCGCGTACCACACCTTCTATTGTGGCATTTACTAACGATAACGAGGTACTAGTGGGCCTTGCGGCAAAACGTCAGGCGGTTACTAATCCGAATAATACTTTATATGCTATCAAACGTTTGATTGGTCGAAATTTCTCAGATCCTATCGTTCAAAAAGATATTAAAATGGTGCCGTATAAGATTGTCAAAGCTGACAATGGCGATGCTTGGGTTTGTGTGCGAGATGAAAATAAAGCGCCTCCTCAAATTTCTGCAGAAGTCTTACGCAAAATGAAGAAAACTGCGGAAGATTATTTAGGCACGCCAGTTACTGAAGCGGTTATCACGGTGCCAGCTTATTTCAATGATTCTCAACGTCAAGCGACCAAAGACGCTGGCCGAATCGCAGGTCTTGAAGTCAAACGGATTATCAACGAACCCACCGCTGCTGCATTAGCCTATGGTATGGACAAAAAACGTGGTGATTCAGTGATCGCGGTATATGACTTAGGGGGCGGTACTTTTGATATCTCAATTATTGAAATTGCTGAAGTAGATGGGGAACATCAATTTGAAGTATTGGCTACGAACGGGGATACTTTCCTCGGCGGAGAAGATTTTGATATGACTTTGATTGAATATCTAGTCGATGAATTCAAAAAAGATAATGGCATTGATTTACATAGTGACCCATTGGCATTGCAGCGTTTAAAAGAAGCAGCAGAAAAAGCCAAAATAGAATTATCTTCTGCGCAACAAACTGATGTGAATCTGCCTTATATTACAGCCGATGCATCGGGTCCAAAGCATTTAAATATCAAATTGACGCGTGCCAAATTAGAGTCCTTGGTAGAAAAATTGGTAGAACGTACACTGCCTCCTTTGAAAACAGCACTCAAAGACGCGGGATTGACGGTCGCTCAGATTAACGACGTGATTTTAGTCGGCGGACAAACGCGGATGCCGATGGTGCAAAAAGTCGTAGAAGAGTTTTTTGGTAAAGAGCCGCGTAAAGACGTGAATCCAGATGAAGCGGTGGCAGTCGGTGCTGCGATTCAAGGTGCGGTATTGTCTGGAGAGGTGAAGGACATTCTGTTGTTGGACGTAACCCCTTTATCGTTAGGAATTGAAACGATGGGTGGCGTTATGACGAAATTGATTGAAAAAAATACGACGATCCCAACCAAAGCGAATCAAGTGTTTTCTACAGCAGATGATAATCAAACGGCAGTGACAGTCCATGTTCTGCAGGGAGAGCGTGAACAAGCTTCTGCTAACAAATCATTGGGTCGTTTTGATTTGGCGGATCTTCCAACTGCGCCGCGTGGTGTGCCACAAATCGAGGTAACGTTTGATATCGACGCAAATGGTATTTTGAACGTATCAGCCAAAGACAAAGCAACTGGCAAAGCCCAATCTATCGTGATCAAAGCCTCTAGTGGCTTGAGTGACGAGGAAGTGCAAGCCATGGTTAAAGATGCGGCAGAGCATGCAGAGGATGATAAGAAATTCAAAGAATTGATTGAAGTGCGTAATCATGCCGACAGTCTAATTCATAGTTCTGAAAAATCTTTAAAAGATTTGGCAGATGAAATGGACGAAGATGAGAAAAAATCCATTGAAGCCGCTATTGCAGAGTTAAAAGAAGCAATGAAGACCAATGAAAAAGAACAAATTGAAGAAAAAACCGCGAATTTAAATAATTTTGCAGGTAAAATGGCTGAACGTGTTTATGCAAAAAAAGCGCAAGCGGCAGAAACAGCTGCGCCGGCGGGCGAAGCAAGTCCGGACGCGCATAGCGGTGAGGGTGTCGTTGATGCCGTTGATGCAGAGTTTGAAGAAGTCAAAGACAAAGAATAGTTAATATAATAGGGGCTGGCAACAGCCCCTTTTCACGTGAGTATTGGCATGCAGCATGATTATTATGAGTTATTAGGTGTTAGCCGCGATGCGTCGGATGCGGAGATAAAAAAAGCTTATCGAAAAATGGCGATGAAATATCATCCGGATCGCAATCCTGGCGATAATGAATCAGAAGAGCGCTTTAAGGAAATTCAAAAAGCATATGCTATTTTGTCTGACGCCCAAAAAAAGGCGGCCTATGATCAATTTGGTCATGCTGGTGTAGAGGGTGGTCCCGGTGGGTTTGGTGGATTTTCTGGCGGGTTTGGCGATGTATTTGGGGATATATTTGAAAATATCTTCTCACAAGGCCAAGGTGGTGGACGCCAATCGCGCGCTCAACGGGGTGCTGATCTGCAGATGACTGTGCAACTGACGCTTGAAGAAGCCGCTCAGGGCAAGCAAATTGAAATTAACGTACCACGTCATGTTGGATGTAAAGCTTGCGATGCAAGCGGTGCTAAAAAAGGAAGTAAGCCAAAATCCTGCGAAACCTGTAATGGGGTAGGACAAGTTCGGATGCAGCAAGGCTTCTTTTCTATTCAACAAACTTGTCCGTCCTGTCAGGGTGCGGGCAAAGTCGTGACAGAACCCTGTACGGACTGTCATGGCAATGGTCGCGTTCGTGAGCAGAAAAAATTAACGGTTAAAATCCCTTCAGGAATTGATACTAATGATCGTGTACGCTTAAGCGGAGAGGGGGAAGCTGGGGTCCATGGCGGACCGTCTGGGGATTTATATGTCCAGGTTGCGATCAAACCTCATAATATCTTTGAACGACAAGATCGAGATCTCTTATGTGAAGTACCGATCGATTTTGTTACAGCAGCATTAGGGGGACAAATAGAGGTCCCGACTTTAGAAGGGCGAGTTACGTTGAAAATTCCTTCTGAAACTCAAACAGGGAAATCGTTTCGTTTACGTGGTAAAGGGATACACTCAGCACGCAATCAGAGTAAAGGCGATTTATTGTGTAAGGTGATTGTTGAAACGCCGGTGCAATTAGGCAAAGAACAAAAAGAATTGCTCGAGAAATTTCAACAATTAATAGATGAAAGCAAACATAGTCATTCCCCACGATCCAGCTCTTGGTTTGCAGGAGTGAAAAAGTTTTTTGAAGATATGAAATTTTAATGTCAAATCAATCTGCATGGCTAGTGCTGGCCGACGGCACCGTGTTCGAAGGGGTCTCTATCGGAGCTGAAGGAGAGCAGGTAGGGGAGTTGGTCTTTAATACTGCCATGACTGGGTATCAAGAAATCCTCTCTGATCCTTCTTATGCCGGGCAATTGATTACATTGACGGCCGCTCATATCGGCAATACCGGATGTAATCCTGAAGACATGGAGTCGGATCGAGTCTGGGCTTCAGGTTTGATTATCCGCGACGCAACCACTACCCCTAGTAATTATCGTGCAACGCATTCTTTGTCTGATTGGCTTCGCGAACATCATGTTGTGGCTATTGCAGGCATCGATACGCGGGCGCTTACGCATCGTCTTCGAGAAGAAGGCGCTATGAATGCTTGTTTGACAACTGATGGTCAAAATTTAGAACAAGCCAAACTACGTGCTGCGTCGTTTCCTGGATTGCATGGCATGGATCTGGCAAAAGTGGTTTCTGGAAAAGAAATTCGGCAATGGGGTTTGGGACAAGGTGCTTGGGCTAAGAACGTAGACCCCTTGTTGTATCAAGTCGTAGTGCATGATTTTGGGGTGAAGCATAGTATTCTCAGGATTCTGCGTGATTTGGGTTGTGCTTTAACGGTGGTGCCCGCCGATTATCCATTTGTGGATGTGCTTGCCATGCAACCAGATGGGATCTTTTTATCGAATGGTCCGGGTGATCCTGCGGCCTGTGATTATGCTATTCGCGCGACGCAAGCTTATCTTGCCGCAGACAAACCACTCTTTGGTATTTGTTTGGGGTTTCAGATTTTGGCGCTTGCTTGTGGTGCGCGTGCAGTTAAAATGAATTGTGGTCATCATGGGGCCAACCATCCTGTTGCTGAAATTGCTGGGCAACAGCGCGTATTTATCACCAGTCAAAATCATGGTTTTGCGATTGATGAAGTCAGTTTGCCTGCAGAATTGATTGCTACCCATCGCTCCTTGTTCGATCAAAGTTTACAAGGTATTATGTATCGTGATAGTTTGGCTTTTGGATTTCAAGGACACCCAGAAGCAAGCCCGGGACCGCATGATATACAAAGTATTTTTGAACAATTTATTCATAATATGAGCGTACATCGTGCTGCACAAAGTAGGGCGCGTTAGATAAATATATTTAAAGGAGTAAAAATCTGTGAATCAAACAAATGTGTTTACCTCTGAATCGGTTGCCGAAGGGCATCCAGATAAAATTGCTGATCAAATTTCTGATGCCGTGTTGGATGCGATTTTAGCGCAAGATCCGCATGCACGCGTGGCGTGTGAAACCTTTGTTAAGACTGGGATGGTTCTAGTTGGTGGCGAAATCACTACCAAAGCTTGGGTTGATGTAGAAGCTATTGCACGCGGTGTGATCCGTGATATTGGTTACAATAGTTCTGCAATGGGTTTTGACTGGGAATCTTGTGCGGTATTGTCTGCTATTGGCAAACAATCAGTTGATATTGCACAGGGTGTGGATAATCAACAAACCAAGCAATTAGGTGCGGGAGATCAGGGCATGATGTTTGGCTATGCCTCACGTGAAACTGAAGTATTAATGCCTGCTCCGATCGCTTATTCCCATCTTTTGATGGAACGTCATGCTTTGCTGAGAAAAACTCAAGAATTACCTTGGTTACGTCCAGATGGTAAATGCCAATTAACGTTACGCTATGAAAATGGTGTGCCCGTAGCCGTAGATACGGTTGTATTTTCTACGCAACATTCAGAAGATATTTCGCATGCCGAATTGGTAAAAGCTGTGCGGGAACATATTATTCAACCCGTGTTGCCAGCTGCTTGGTTAACCTCTGCTACGCGCTATTTTATTAATCCTACTGGCCGATTTGTGATTGGTGGTCCTTTAGGGGATTGCGGTTTGACGGGACGTAAGATCATTGTAGATACATACGGCGGGATGGCAAGACATGGCGGTGGCTGTTTCTCTGGTAAAGATCCTTCGAAAGTTGATCGCTCTGCTGCTTATGCTGCGCGCCATGTGGCTAAGAATATTGTAGCGGCTGGGATTGCCGATAAATGTGAAATTCAGGTTTCTTACGCGATTGGTGTTGCTGAGCCAACTTCTATTTACGTTGAAACGTTTGGTACGTCAAAATTTGAAAACAAGAAGATTATTGATTTGATTCATGGGCATTTTGATTTGACGCCGCAAGGCATCATCGATCACCATCAATTGTTGAGACCCATTTATCGTCAAACAGCGTCTTATGGGCATTACGGCCGTCCTGATTTTCCATGGGAGCGCACGGATAAAGTGGCTGAATTGCGTAAAGCAGTTAATTTTTCTAATCTAAAGGATGATATATGTCTGTCGTAATGGGTGAACGCGTGAAAACACAAGATTATAAAGTAGCTGATATGTCTTTGGCAGCTTGGGGTCGTAAAGAAATTGCGATTGCTGAAACAGAAATGCCAGGTTTGATGGCCATTAGAAAAGAGTTTGCTCAATCGCAACCTTTGCGTGGTGCACGAATCGCTGGTTGTTTGCATATGACGATTCAAACGGCTGTATTGATTGAAACGTTATTAGCATTGGGAGCGGATGTTCGCTGGTCATCGTGTAATATTTTTTCTACACAAGACCATGCTGCTGCGGCGATTGCGGCCAAAGGGATTCCAGTTTTTGCTTGGAAAGGCGAATCTGAAGAAGAATATTGGTGGTGTGTCGCGCAAACTATTCGTGGACCAGATGGTTGGACGCCGAATTTATTATTGGATGACGGCGGTGATTTGACTGTTGTGATGCATGAACAATATCCTGAATTACTCGCCAATCTGATGGGTGTGTCTGAAGAGACCACAACAGGGGTAGCGCGTTTGTATGAGATGGCTAAACAAGGCACATTAAAAATCCCTGCAATCAATGTGAATGACTCTGTGACCAAATCTAAATTTGATAATTTATATGGGTGTAGAGAGTCTTTATTGGACGGGATTAAACGTGCAACGGATGTCATGATTGCCGGTAAAAAAGCCATTATTCTTGGCTTCGGTGATGTGGGCAAAGGTTGTGCGCAAGCATTGCGTGGTCAAGGCGCGATTGTATCGATTGCAGAAATCGACCCCATTTGTGCGTTACAAGCCGCGATGGAAGGGTATCGTGTAGTGACGTTAGAGGATGTGGTAGACGAAGTGGATATTTTGGTATCTGCTACCGGTAATTTCCATGTCGTGACTCATGCTCATATGTTGGCAATGAAAGACCAAGCTATTTTATGTAATATTGGTCATTTCGATTCAGAAATCGATGTGCAATCATTGCGTGCTTATACTTGGGACAATATCAAGCCTCAAGTGGATCATGTGGTGTTTCCAGACGGGAAACGTTTGATTATTTTGGCGGAAGGTCGTTTGGTGAATTTGGGGTGTGCGATGGGACATCCTAGTTTCGTTATGTCGGCATCTTTCACCAATCAAGTTTTGGCGCAAATTGAGTTGTTCACCAAAGCTAAAGACTATGCGAATCAAGTGTACGTATTACCGAAACACTTGGATGAAAAAGTCGCGAGACTTCATTTGGAGCGTATCGGTGTGCGGTTAACTCAGTTAACCAAAGAACAAGCCGAGTATATTGGGGTGCCAGTACAGGGTCCTTATAAGCCTGAGGCTTATCGGTATTAAGGAAACCGTGTCATTCCGGCGAAGACGGGAATCCATTTGCATATTGCTACAGTACTAAATCAGGGATGGATCCCCGCCTGCGCGGGGATGACACTTTTGTTTAACATGCCCTACTTTTCCTACTCGTTCACTCAAGAAAATCTAAAATTTGCACAGACATCAGAGTAAGTCTTACCGCCTGAATTTGCGGCATTTATTTTAATTTCTCCCTGGCTCTATTGTAAGGCCAACTCTTCCTGGATCGCATTTAAATTTTTTAAAGTTCTGGTGGAGGTAGGATTTAAATAATCCTTGGAATAACTCATGACTGTTCACCGGAGTGGGATCTGCATGTGGGGTCCATACATGACGTGGGGAGTTACTGTCTTTGAATGAAAGTTTAGTAGTGAGGCTCTGGGCCTTGGCCCAACGAAATACTGCTGTTGGGCCAAGGCCCAGAGCCGTCAGGCTAAGCGAAATATGTTTAAAAAACGCAGTCTTTGCGAGCGTAGCGAAGCAATCCACTGGTTTTTTTTATAAGCCAAGGCCACTGGGTTGCTTCGCTACGCTCGCAAAGACGGCTATGACTATTGCAATGTAAGTCCCAACGTTTTGTCAGGATGACTTGGGCGATGCTTTTGTCTTGTCTATGCTCAAACAGAAATGTTCACGTTTTAAAAAACATAAAATTTGCGTGATTACCCTGTCATTTCGCATCATGAAGGTATGGGTGACTGGCAAAACAATAAAATCATTCATTTTTTTCATTTTGGTGCTGGATACTGGGACTATGCCATCATTAGGTTCATCAAAAATAAATGCGCCCAAAGGATTGAAGCTCCGGTTTCCAGCGATAATGCCAATTTTATACGGACCACGTTTTAGAGGTGATTCCTTTATTTGAGTGGTTAACTCTTGAATAGATGGCCCTAGAATAAGCTGTACGATCTTATTGTTATGTAAGAGGTCGGCTAAAGGACTACCGTGATTCGGAGGACTGAGCATGATAATCGTATCTAGTTTAGTAATGGTATGGGTTTGTAAATAGTGTTCTACCATCATGCCTCCCAATGAATGGGCTACAAAATGAATGTGTTTAGGATGGTGCTTTAAGCATTGATAGAGCATAGGTGGGATGAATTCGTTGGCAAGTTGTTCGATTGTTTTTTTAGTCGATGGGTAATTATTATTTACGACTATATAATGATGTTTTTTTAGGGTTGATTCTAGCTTTGCCATCGAGTGGTTGGTTCTTGCCAAACCATGGAGTAATATCACGCAGTCATTACCGGCTAAGCAACTGTTTGGCGCGAAAAGAGAAATTCCAACGCTTAAAAACAGTAACAGAATTTTTGTTACGTTCGTATAGATAATCTGTAATGTTTTATTCACTTATAGAAACCTCTTCATTAGGGCGTGTCATCAATTAGTTTGAGCAAATTAGCTCGGTTTGCAGCCGAAAATACTAATTGATGACACGCCCTAAGGACTGTGCTCAAAAATTTAATTTCACACAGTCTTTTTTAAGCGCTTAGTTGGCACTCGGGCTTTTTTCAAGCTATTTAGCTCGGCTAGCATTGCAAGTTGCATTTCTTGTATTTTCACCATTTTTTCCCATTGATGCGAGAGCAAATGGTCTATTTTTTCATGTAAACTGCGAATTTCTAGTTCAGCTTTCAAATTGACTTTATAATCATGTTGCGATCGAAATCGATCTTTCTCAGCATGGCGATTTTGACTCATCATGATAACGGGAGCTTGCATTGCTGTAAGGCAGGATAAAATCAAATTAAGAAAAATGAAAGGGTAAGGATCGACCGGTCTTAAAAAGAGGATGAGCGAATTGGTTATTATCCATGCTGTTAGAAAAACACCAAAACAAATCAAAAATCCCCAACTCCCACCAAACTTTGCAATTTTATCGGTTAGTTTGTCAACAAATGTCCAGTTTTTATCAAACTCTTCTTCAATATCGGTTGATAAAAGCTCATGTTCTTGTATGCTTTTCAAAACTGAGCGTTCCAGGGAGGTTAGTTCATTTTTTTCAGTATTGAGCAATGAATGGATATAATGCGAGCGCATGAGCGCCAGATCGGAGTGACATATAAAATGGGTGGCGTTCCAATCGGGAGCAATTTTTTTAATCTCGTGAGCAAGTTCTTTCTGGACTAATTCACCAGAAATTACCTCTTGTTTTAAAAAGGATTGTTGGCAAACAAAACAAGTGAATTCGTCTTTTTTTTGTTTTTTCATAGTTCGTTCTTCTCTATCACATATAGTCGGTAATTTTAATCCCTTATCATCCTATAAGTCATCACACTTCCCATTGTGTTTAAAATAAATTTTCATCATAATGAGTTGATACCAGTAGACATGGATTGCTATGTGGCTTGTCAGACTTGCATTGTCTAGACCGTATACATTTGTTGTGTTGGCTATTTTATTATTGCTTATGGGTGTGTTATCAATCCTACGTACTTCTACGGACATTTTTCCGTCTATTGATATCCCCGTTGTTTCAGTTGTTTGGCAATATTCTGGCATGCCACCAGATGATATGGCTAACCGCATTACCACTATTTTTGAATTATCCGCGACGACCACTGTGAATGATATTGAGCATATGGAATCTCAATCTTTGCTTGGGGTTTCGGTGACCAGATTATATTTTCAGAAGGGGGTCGACATCGGGATCGCTCTTGCTCAAGTCACCGCGATTGCGCAAACCATGCTGAAATACCTTCCACCTGGGATTACGCCACCTTTTGTTTTAAGTTATAACGCTGCTACGGTGCCTGTCGTGAATCTATTACTATCTAGCGATACGTTGCCGGAACAAAAACTGAATGATTTGGCCAATAATTTTGTACGCCCTCAATTGGCGACTGTGCAGGGGGCGTCAGTACCTCCTGGGTATGGAGGAAAATCGCGGGTCATTATGGTGGATGTGAATAATAAAAGACTGCAAGAATTTGGGTTGTCGGCACAAAATGTGAATCAGGCAATGAATAATCAAAGTTTGATTATTCCCGGTGGGACCAAAAAAATTGGCCTTACTGAATACATCATTAAATTTAATAATAGTCCGCTTAAAGTCAAAGATTTGAATTATATGCCTGTATTGGCTGCGCACAATAAAATCATTTATACGCGTGATGTGGGGCATGTACGCGATCCCCCCACAAACCAATATTGTGAATCACAATGGCATGCGTGCTGTGATGTTGGGCGTAGAGAAAACCGGCAGTGCATCTACTTTAAATATTATTAATCGAGTGATTGGACTGATCCCTTTGATCAAAGCTAATTTGACCAAAGAGCTAGATTTGTCTGTTTCTGGCAATCAAGCCATATTTGTGACGGCAGCAATTAAGGGTGTGGTGACTGAAGGCGTGATTGCAGCTTGTTTGACGGCGTTAATGATTTTAGCGTTTTTGGGTAGTATGCGCTCTACCTTGATTATTACTATTTCCATTCCTTTGTCTATTTTGGCCTCGTTGACCATCCTGTCAGCATTAGGGAATACCATCAACATCATGACATTGGGGGGGGCTGGCTTTGGCGGTTGGCATATTGGTCGATGATGCCACGGTTGCGATTGAAAATATTAATTGGAATTTGGAACAAGGTAAGCCATTGAAAGAGGCTATTTTAGACGGGGCCAATCAAATTGCAATTCCTGCGATTGTGTCGACCATGTGTATCTGTATTGTGTTTATTCCCATGTTTTATTTGGATGGCGTATCCAAATATTTATTTGTTCCCATGGCCGAAGCAGTGATTTTTGCCATGATTGCTTCCTATTTTTTATCCCGAACTTTGTTGCCGACTATGGCATTGTACTTATTAGACACGCCTCACTCAGATACAGCGCAAGCACCAACGCATTTGGCTCGGTTTCATCATTGGTTTGATGAGAAATTTAGACGCTTGCAAACCCGCTATCAAGAAAATCTGGATTGGGTTTTGAGCAATGAAAAACAGTTTGCTAGTGTGTTTTTTGGGGTGGCATTTTTGTCTATATTGGTATTGTGGCCGGCATTGGGATCCAATTTTTTTCCCAAAGTAGATGCAGGGCAAATATTGTTACATTATTCTGCGCCAGCAGGTACCCGAATTGAAGAAACTGCGAAAATTGCTGCTGAAGTGAATACGGTGATTAAGCAAGTCATTCCTGCAGATGAGTTGGATTCTACGGTTGATAATATCGGTCTTCCGATTAGTGGGGTGAATTTAACGTATAACGATACCGGGACCAATGGGGCTAATGACACGGATACGTTTATTGCTTTAAAAGAACATCATCACCCGGTGCAATTTTATACGCGTTTGTTGCGCGAAAAATTACGTGAGAAATTCCAATCAGTGGATTTTGCTTTTTTACCTGCGGACATGGTGGGAAAAATTCTTAATTTTGGTCACCCTGCAGATATCGATATTCAGATTATTGGGTTGCACCACGGCGCTAACCATAATTATGCGCGGCGATTATTGCAACGGATCCGGACTATTCCTGGGATTGTAGATTCTAGAATTCGGCAATCAGATCAATATCCTGCGCTGTTTGTAGATGTGGACCGAACCCGTGCGAAGGAGTTAGGGTTTACGCAGCAAGACATTGGTAATAATTTAATGATTGCTTTGGCCGGTTCATTTCAGACCACCCCTAATTTTTGGGTGGATCCGGACAATAAAATGAACTATCAAATAACAACCCAAATGCCGCAATATGAAATTGATACGGTTCAAGATTTATTGAATATGCCAATTACCAATGCCGCTGTCAGCACGCCTATGCAAATTTTAGGAGCAGTGGCGAGTATTAAACGCGTTGGGGTCCCTTTGGTTGCTTCACATTATAATGTACAACCAATGTTAAATATTCTAGCTGGGGTAGATGGACGTGATATGGGTGCCGTGGGTTCTGATCTGAATCGCATCATCAAAGAAACGGCAAAGGATTTGCCAGAAGGGTCGCAAATTTTTGTGCGTGGGCAAATTGCTACGCAACAATCCACTTTTAAAACCTTATTTTTTGTACAAACCGTGTTTAAAATTTTACATAGAACTCAGGAACCATCGCATGTTTGATGAGATGTATGAAAGTATAAATTGGCGTAAACATCGGTGGCAATGGATTGGCATTGCAGTGGTCATTTTGGTCGTGGTGATTTTTACAGTAAGGATATTTGCTTATTGGCGGCTTAAGGGAAACACGTTGGCTAGTTCAGTGCCGTTGGTCCGAACGATTACTGCACAAAATAGTACAGCTACCGAAAAAATTTACCTTCCTGGATTTGTTATGCCTTGGCATGGTGCTACAGTTTATGCCCGAGCAAAAGGTTATTTAAAGTTTTGGTATGTGGATATTGGATATCATGTGCGCAAAGGGGATGTTTTGGCGGTGATTGATCGCCCAGAATTGGATGCGCAATTACACGAAGCAGAATCGTATTTGAACTATGCAACTGCTCAGAATGATTTGGCTCAAATTACAGCCAAACGTTGGGTTAATTTATTAAAAACGGATTCAGTTTCAAAGCAAGCGACCGATGATAAAACATACGGTGCTGCTTCTTTGGCCGCTACTATGTTTCAGGCCAGAGCAAATTTTAACAAATTGCGAGCTTTCGTGAATTTTGAAACCGTGGTTGCTCCGTTTGATGGTGTGATTAGCTCTCGACAAACGGATATTGGTGATTTGATTAATATTGGTTCTAATCCGGCTGAAGCCCAACCACTTTTTCAGATCGTACAATCAGATAAATTGCGTTTGTATGTGAATGTGCCGCAAACCTATTCTACCAAAATCACTCCTAATATGACCGTGTATTTGCGATTCGCAGAACATCCTGGCCGAGTGTTTACTGGCAAGCTGCTCAAAACTGCTGAAAATATTGATGCGAGTTTACAAACTTTACAAGCAGAGTTTTGGGTAGATAACCGCGATGGTGTGTTATTTCCAGGTGGGTATACGATGGTGGAAATTCCTATCGAGCATCCGCAAGCATCGGTGATTTTGCCAGTGAATACGTTGATTTTTCAAGCCGCAGGTCTGCAAATTGCAACGGTAGATGATACAGGATATGTGATATTCAAAAATATTGATATTGCGACTGATTTTGGTAAAAAGGTGCGAGTTGAGCATGGTATTCAACCCGGAGAGCACATTATCATTAATCCACCCGATTCGTTGTATGCAGGACAACGGGTTGACAGGGTGGATGCCAACATTCAAACCGAATTATGATGAACGCTGCGCGTCGGTGGCGCCTGGGGGTGGGGTTGTGTCTCAGTATGCTGATGACGACTCATTGCTCGTT
>CAIRCS010000165.1 GCA_903877115.1 uncultured Legionella sp. | reverse complement strand
GAAAACAAGCCAGGAGCAAACGCTGCGATTGCTTCTCAGTTTGTTGCAAAGTCTAATCCTGATGGTTACACATTACTATTTGCAAGTGATGCAGGTATGTCGCTCGCACCTGCTACGCAAAAAAGTTTACCCTATGACCCTGCTAAAGACTTTGCTGGCGTAACGATGGTTGCACAGTTGAGCCAACTGTTATTTGTCGGTAGCAGCTTCCCAGCAAAATCAGTACAAGAGTTACAAACCATTGCTGCTAAGGCACCTAATTCCGTAGTGTATGCTTCGATTGGGATGGGAAGTCAAACCCACGTTGCCATCGAATCATTGAGTCGTGCTCTCAATATCAAAATGACGCATGTGCCTTATACCGGTGCGCCTCCTGCGATTACAGATTTAGTAGCTGGTAATGTACAAGTCATGATGTCAACTGTTGCTGGCCCTTTATCTTTTATTAAGGCTGGTAAGATTCGGCCGCTAGCTGTTGCAGGCCCTGAAAGAAATAAGTCATTACCTGACGTGCCAACATTTGCGGAGATTGGTTTTCCGAACTATGAATCACGCGGCTGGTTTGGTATTGTTGCGCCGGCTAAAACACCCGTAGAAGTGACAAACCTGCTCGCAAAAAATATCTGGGAAATTGTTCATTCTGATGAATACATCTCTAAAGTCATTGACTTCAATGGTTTTGAAGTCGCAAAAATCCCACCGAATGAATTCACTGCTTTTCTAGGAAAAGATCGTGTGAAATGGAAAGGCTTAGTCGCGCAAATGGGCGATGCCATTAACAATTAACTGAATCAATAAAAAATTATTATTACCTCTTAGAAAGAAGATTTATGGACTTGATGAAAAGCGAAATTCGTGACGGAATGCATATTGATTGGGATGCGCCTATTTTAATGAAAGACGGTACTGTTTTGAGAGCTGATGTCTTTAGACCGATTGGCGAGGGGAAGCATCCAGTCATCATCACTTACGGACCTTATGCAAAAGGACTCGATTTTAGAACGGGTTACAAAAGTCAGTGGTCTAGATTAGAAGAAGCAGTGCCGGAAATTATGACAGACACGTCGAATAACTATCAAAATTGGGAACTAGTAGACCCAGAAGTTTGGGTACCAGACGGATACGTTTGTGTACGCGTTGACTCCAGAGGTGCTGGTAGATCACCTGGTGTGATTGATTGTTGGTCTCCCCTAGAGACTGAAGATTTTCATGAATGTATTGAATGGGCTGGTACACAAAATTGGTCAAATGGTAAGGTTGGAGTGAACGGCATCTCTTATTATGCGATGAATCAATGGACCGTTGCCGCGACAAAACCAAAACATTTAGCTGCCTTATGTATTTGGGAGGGTTCTTCTGATTTTTATCGTGAACTATGTCGTCACGGTGGGATCTTAAGTGACTTCTTGGGAGATTGGTTCCCAAGACAGGTCGTCAGTGTGCAGCATGGGGTGGGTGACCGTGGGGCGAGAAGTTTTGTGACAGGGGATACAGTTTGTGGACCCGAGACACTCAGCGCTGAAGAACTTGCCGCCAATAGAGCTGATCCAGATATGCAAGCTCTTAACCATGAGTGGATGGACGAATTTTATGTATCACGCTCACCGGATTTTTCTAAAATTGATGTTCCCTTATTATCTGCTGCCAATTGGGGTGGACAAGGTTTACATACGCGCGGAAACTTTGAAGGCTACTTGGCGGCAGGAAGTTCCCAAAAGTGGTTAGAAGTACACGGCGATACCCATTTCACCCATTTCTATAGTCGTTATGGTGCTGGTTTGCAAAGACAGTTTTTTGCACACTTCCTCAAAGGTGAAAATTCTGGTTGGGATAAGCAACCTAAGGTCTCGCTCAATATTCGCTCACCAGGTGAAAAATTTGAGTTACGTGCAGAAAATGAATGGCCTCTTGCACGGACCCAGTGGACTCCTTATTATTTAGATCCAACTGAAATGCAAATTAATCCATCAGTGCAAATTGCTCCCGCCACAATGTCTTTTGATACTCAGGGTGACGGCATTACCTTTTTAACGCCAGTTCAGAATCAGGATGTTGAAATTACAGGACCAGTTGCAGCGAAAATTTGGTTATCCTCACAGACGAATGATGCTGATATTTTCTTAGCGTTAAGACTTTATGATCCAACTGGCAAAGAAGTGGCATTTATTGGTTCTAATGACCCACGTACACCAATTGGTTTAGGCTGGTTAAGAGCGTCGCATCGTAAAACGGATCCTAACAAATCGAAACCGTATCGTCCATGGCATACCCATGATGAAGATTGGCCACTGACGCCTAATCAACCAGTCGAGTTAGATGTGGAAATTTGGCCAACTAGTATCGTAATTCCAGCAGGCTATCAACTTGGGTTGAACGTGCGTGGTAAAGATTATGAATACGATGGCACTGATGCAGGTGTTGCCCATGCTCCTTATCCAATGAAAGGTGTTGGTCCTTTCTTACATCGCAACCCTAAAGATCGTCCAGCGGATGTTTTTGGTGGCGTAAATACCCTTCATTTTTCTAATGAAATGAAACCTTATCTCCTATTACCTGTTATCCCTAAAAAATAAGATCAAGAATATGTCAACTACACAATACGAATTACAAGAACACCCTCATTTTTTATTAGAAAAAAATGTGGACGTTGCTATGCGCGATGGCGCTTTATTGAAAGCCGATGTTTTCCGACCTAAAGGGGATGGTAAATATCCTGCTATTCTTAATTTAGGGCCCTATCAAAAAGATAAATTATGGGTCACGCCACCTAGTCTTGAAGAAACTGGTAATCCCTTTATGAACTGGGAAACGGTCAATCCAGAAATTTGGATACCAGAGGGTTATGTTAGTGTACGCGTAGACGGTAGAGGATCTGGTAAATCACAAGGACAATGCGATCCTTGGTCCATGGCAGAGTCGATTGATTACTATGACGCGATTGAATGGGCAGCCCAGCAACCCTGGTGTAATGGTAATGTTGGTTTATTAGGAATCTCTTACTACGCCATCAATCAATGGTTTGTCGCTAATCATCAACCACCATCCCTCAAAGCGATGATTCCGTGGGAAGGATTTGCTGATATTTACCGGGATGCTTTGTACCACGGCGGCATCTTAAACGTTTTCATGACCAATTGGTTCACCGCACATTTATTACACCATCATCTCGGCCGTGCCTCAGAAACCGTCACGAATCCGTGGGAGCGTAATGTTTTAGGGACCTGGTTGGGTAATAACTTAGATAGCGGAGCGCTCGGTGGGGCGCAAGCGGACTGGGACAAAATTAAGGTTCCTTTTTACTCGGTTGGGAATTGGACTGGAATGGGCTTGCATTTACGAGGCAATACCGAAGCCTATATGCTGAGCCCAAATCCTAACAAAAAGCTAAGAATGCAAAATGGCTCACATGTCCATCCGTTTTATACCGCAGATGGCCGTGCTGATCAAATGCGCTTTTTTGATTATTGGCTCAAAGGTATTGATAACGGCGTTATGCAAGAACCGCCGGTTAAGTTAGCAATTCGCCACGGCGCAGATCAAATTGAGTGGCGTTTTGAAAACGAGTGGCCTATTGCCAGAACTCAGTGGACAAAATGGTACCTGGATGTACATGGTGTGACTCCTGGGGCAGTTCCTCTCAAGGGCGACTTGAAACTTGCTAATCCAAGCGCAGAAGCACAGTGTTCCTATGCTGCGACCGGCATGGGTTCAATGGGCTCTACTTCTGCAGCATCATCGCAAGTGATGGGCGGTGGTATTAAGCCTGACATGGGCGTTTCATTTTTTACTCCTCCAATGACTGAAGATGTAGAAATTACAGGTCCTCTGAGTGCAACCTTGTGGGTATCTAGCTCGTCAGAAGATATGGATCTCTTTTTGACGATTCGTCACTTTGATGAAAATGGTAAAGAACTATTAGAAACTGGCCAACAAGGAACTCCTGTACCAGTTGCAAAAGGCTGGCTACGCGTTTCGCACCGGGAGCTTGACGTTGAAAAATCTTTACCTTATCGTCCTTACCATCGTCATCAAAGACGCCTACGTTTAACGCCAGGTGAAATCGTACAGGTGCAAGTGGAAATTTGGCCAACTTCAATGGTCTTTGCCAAAGGTCACCAATTACGCCTTGATGTTCAGCCTAGAGACGGTATTGGCAGTAGCGGATATTTACATTATCACGCAGATTACAACACCGGTACCAACACAATTTATACAGGCGGTAAATATGAGTCATTCTTGTACTTACCAATTATTCCAAAAGTG
>CAIRCS010000164.1 GCA_903877115.1 uncultured Legionella sp. | reverse complement strand
TCTATTTCGGCAAACATGCTTTAAATATGTATGGCTTGCCAGCCGATCTGGAACGAGTTGAAATTAATTACGCTAATTATAAAAATCTTCTACATTGGTGCGAAAGGTAGGCTATATTCTTCATAGCATCATTTTTTATCACGTCACCCGCTGAAAAGCTCATTAACCAATTAAAAAAAGATTTTGATTTCGATTCATTGATTACAGCATTGGATACTTATGTGACGAACTATGATAAATGGGATTATCATCAACGAGAAGAAGCTTGGATGAAAGTTGGCAAGGCGCAACAAGATGTACCCGCGTCGGACTCGCTGTCTCTTCGAGCCGACGGTGTTAGTGCCTTGCATACTTTGGTGACTGTCCGCAATCTTGATGAAGTGAGAATCGCCGATCTTACGCAGTCGCGTGAAAATCTAAGCCGGCCTGCAAGTCAATTAGGGTTGGTGTATTAGATTCTTGAAGAAGTGCGATTGTAATTTGCACCACCTTAGAATCTTTGGTTCTTACCGCGTATACCCTTGATTTTAATCATAAATAATGTTACCTAAGATGCAAAAAGGGACATCGAGTTTGCTTGAACTTGCACAAAAAAATCCGTTCTAAATCCTGCATCGGCAATAATAACGTCTCGATCTTTTGGTAAAACCCCTTTTAAATTTTTTAAAAACAGAGCATGACTCTCTCCATTAGCCAGTGTTTTCAGGGTGGATTTCTTAGTACGTGTGGTAAGTTACTTTTTATTGAGATCTCATGCTTCGAGTAGAGCAAATCTGTTCTAATTCAGGTGACAACTATTCTGAAAATTACCCGTAGACTTCAACGACCTTTTTCACGATAATATGACATCTTCATTTTATGGCAAAATAATTATGAGCCTATTAGCAGTCTCCAGCGGTCACGATATTCCCAATGATGTGAATGTAATTATTGAAATTCCTATGCACGGGTTACCAGTCAAATACGAAGTTAATAAAGACTCTGGGGCTCTCTTTGTAGATCGATTTTTATCAACCTCCATGGTTTACCCGATTAATTATGGCTATATTCCCCAAACATTGTCTGAAGATGGGGATCCTGTTGATGTCATGGTCTTAACACCTACGCCTGTCGTTCATGGCTCAGTCATTCGTGTGCGCACGATTGGAATGCTCCAGATGACGGATGAGTCAGGTGTGGATGCCAAATTACTGGCCGTTCCTATTTCTAAATTGTGCAAAGACTACGATCATATTCAATCCCACAATGATCTACCTAAAGCATTACTAGATCGCATTGCCCATTTCTTCACGCATTATAAAGATTTGGAAGAAGGTAAGTGGGTCAAAGTAGGTGGGTGGGCTGATCGGGATGCCGCGCACCAGGAAATCGTGCAATCTATCCAACGTTACCAAGACCCTGCAAAATAAACCATGCGAGTTCTAGGCATCGAATCTTCTTGTGATGAAACAGGTATTGCGCTGTATTGTTCAAAACAAGGATTGGTATCACAAGCACTTTTTTCGCAAATCACGATGCATCGTCCATATGGTGGCGTGGTGCCAGAATTGGCGTCACGCGATCATATCAAACGCTTAATTCCACTATTAGACACCGTCTTAGACGACGCTAAATTGACCCTGCAAGATTTGGATGCCATTGCTTACACCGCAGGCCCAGGCTTAATCGGGGCCTTATTAACCGGTGCGTGTTTTGCCAAAGCCCTGGCATTAGGATTAAATATTCCTAGTCTGGCAGTCCATCATCTTGAAGCCCATCTCTTAGCCGCCAAGCTGGCCATGCCTACTCTGGAGTTCCCTTTTATTGCTTTATTGGTATCAGGTGGCCATACGCAATTATTAGAAGCTCAAGCACTAGGCCACTATCGAATCTTGGGCGATACGCTCGATGACGCGGTGGGTGAAGCCTTCGATAAAACCGCCAAAACCCTAGGTTTACCTTATCCCGGCGGGGCGTATTTGGCCGAATTGGCCACAGAGTCCGATGCAACTTCGTTTCCGCCCTTTCCTAGACCTATGCTGGATCGGCCAGGTTTAGATTTTAGTTTCAGCGGACTCAAAACGCATGCGCTCAATGCTTGGCTTAAAAGCAAACAAGATCACGCAGCAAAAGTCGGCATTGCACAAGCATTTCAAGCAGCTGTCGTAGATACGTTGGTGAAAAAATGTCAGCGCGCATTGCAAGCCAGTCCTATCAAAAAACTGGTAGTTGCCGGTGGGGTCAGTGCGAATCAGGTATTACGCACCCAACTTCAGGCTATGGTGGCAGATTTAGGCAGCGAAGTATATTTTCCAGCTTTAGAGTATTGCACCGATAATGGTGCCATGATTGCCTATACGGGATGGTTGCACCTAATGAATGGCAAACAGGACGCTTCCCTAGCTATTGATGTTCATGCCCGTTGGCCACTTACAGCTTAATTTTTGATTCTTTTCCATGCCACAAACGGGACATATTATCTAAATGCTGGGATAACACTAGAATAACCGTCAAAAAAACCGGTATCAGCAGGTATATAGAAGGCAGCAAAAACCACAAATATACAGGCGCCAAACCCAAAGCAAGCATACCAGCCAAAGAAGAGTAACGGGTCACCCAAGCAACCAGGATCCACGTCACCACCACTGCCAGGCCCAACCAGCCATTCAGTCCAAATAACACGCCCAAACCAGTCGCCACACCCTTCCCACCTTTAAAACCAAAGAAAACGGGATAAATATGCCCCAAGACTGCAATAAATCCAATATAACCCAAATAATTGGGCGCAAAATGACTGTATTTCAAGAGCAAAACGGGCAACAAGCCTTTGAGCAAATCAGACAATAATACAATTACCGCATATTTTTTACCTGCGATACGTAAAATATTGGTCGTACCAGGATTACGCGAACCCTGCAACCGGGGGTCAGGCAAATGGAAAAGTTGCGCAACAATCACTGCTGAGCAAAGAGAACCTATGCCATACGTCGCCAACATGACGAAGCCTAATATCAATACAAAACTTACCATAACCCCTACTCACTCATTACAAAACTGTTCAATAAACTAAGTCATCCCCGCGTAGGCGGGGATCCATGGCTTGATTTGGTATTGTACCAAAATGAGAATAGATTTCCGCCTACGCGGGAATGACACAATTTAAATACTCGCTAATTACTGACGAACCAAACGTGTATTATTCTCAGCCAAACTAACCGGATGCTTTGTGCGCAACACATTAATATCCAAACCACCCCGCCGGGTATAGCGCCCATAGACCATTAAATCTTGTGGGTGACAATGCGCCATGATATCAACAAAAATGCGTTCGATACACTGCTCATGAAATTCATTATGCTGGCGAAAAGAAACCAAATATTGCAGCAGCCCAGCATGATCAATCTGGGGCCCCGTATATCGAATTTGAACACTCCCCCAATCAGGCTGATTGGTGATCAGACAATTGGATTTAAGTAAATTGGAACACAAAGTTTCCGTCACGATTTGAGATTGTGTGGTTAACAATTTGGGATCCACCGAATAAGCCGAGCAGGCCACATCCAAATGATCCACAGATGTACCGTCCATCTGCGCATGCAGCATTTGATTAGATGTGCAGAGCAAATCAGTCAGTGTCACTTGAACAGGCATCCCCACAGCATGGGTCAAATCCCGACTAATCGTTGCTTGAATATTGCTAATGTCTTTAAATTTAGTTTGATTGAATGAATTAAAATAGAGTTTCATCGATTTCGATTCAACAATATAAGGCGATTCGCAGGGATACGTTATTTCAGCGATGGCCACAATTGGCTTCCCTTTGCCATTTAACCAGGACACTTCATAATGCGTCCAAAGATCACATCCTGTAAATGGCAGAGTTTCTCCGATGCCCAATTCTTCGCGTTTATTTTTCCGGAGGAGTGGAAACAACAATTTAGGGTCATAAAATGCTGAATAACCTGCCGGTTTACCCAATTCAGATTGACTCAAACGGCTAAGCGTGTGACTTTCAGACATGTAATGTCTCCAAAGATAATTGAGGCTACGGACAATTCACTAGCCTGAGATTGTAGCGAGATCGTATGGAGATGTATAGCTAAAAACGGTGCTCGCCAGCTTTGCGTGCTGAGCCATCTCACACCCCTGATCATATGTTAACGAGCGGCGCATATCTACGTTAAATCGGTTGAGTATCGTTCCAAACCCATCTGCTGTTGTTTGAGCAGTCCCATCAGACAATTTTACCAATGCTACAAACCGGGTCTTTCGTTCGACTAGAGTGCCAACCTGACAGCGATTGAACGCGCCTTTGATATGATCGCCCTCCCAATGTCCAGGAACAAGACGCTCTGCAATATCATCGGGGCGTTGATCAATACTCGTCATATTTGGAATTTGGCCGCGTCTATCACTACCACGAGCACGAGGTCGGCGCTTATTGTGGCCAAAACGCAGAAGGGCTATGGTTTCTGTACGTAGCTTTCCCTTAGGCATCCACATAGCTTGCTTGGTAGATCGTTTCATGGCAAAGACGGATGGGCTCATTCATGCGAGACATTGTACCTGCTATCTGCTCTGGCGATAAGCCTTGTTGTAGGCCATCTTGAACCTTTAGCCACAAGGGATTGCCAATAATAAGCTTGCGCTTAACACGGGCTATGCCTGCTAGACGCTCTGAGTGTGATCTGCTTGTATTTTTTTCCCATACAACATTCTCACATATAAAAAGAATGTTGCACTTAGAATTAGAGCGCGCCTTGCATATACTGATCCTTGCCTTATAAATAATTAAACATAGAGACACTAACTATTGGTTATTTTAGAAGCTATTAGAGATGGAGCGTCATCATCGCTTGAATCATTATCAGACTCAGCTTTAGCCTCTGACCGCAATTCTTCAAACGTATCCCGTGCAAGTTTGCGTTTTCTTCTTCTGCCAATTTTCTCATGTGCTTGGTTTTCAGGGTCATTTGATAGTTTCTGAGAAAAACATTTTTCAAATGGTTCTTTTTCATCTGATGAAGCAGTGCTTACGCCACTACTATGATCCGCATCATCTTCAAAAGTTGCTTTCGATATTAACTGAATCGAACCAGAATGAACTCTGTTATTAGTGCACGGGCGTTTTTGCTCAGGTGTTACACAGAGCTTTGTTTGAAACGAAGCGTCTCCATCCTTAGAGAGTGATACAGTATCTGTTTGTTGTTCAAGGTCTGTGAGTTCAGTCAAGCATTCAGACATTTGAGTTTCGACTTTATTGATTAAATCTTGAGACAACTCAGCGCCTCTGATCCTTTTGCCAGGTGGAGAGTTAAAAGCGCCAGAGACAAATGAATATTTTAACTTTCCTGAACATTCTAAGGTTACGGTAAAACCGCCCCAGTCAGACGATTTTGTTGATTTACATTGTTGCTCAAATAGGAATTGATGAGACGATATGTCATCGATGCTCGGACTTTTAGCAAGTCTGGGCACATGCCCGTTTTTTAATAATAAATTAAACTGTTGAAGTTGCTCTTCATCAATCGGATGACCTTCTACAAAACTATTCGTTATGAAAATCCCTGACTCTGCCTCTCCTTCGTCATTCAGATTAAGATTTACTTTTTTAGGTATACAGGGCGCTAATACAATAGTCTCTGTTTTTTTATGAATTAAACCGACGAACGGTTTGCCTTGGTTAGAAAAAAACAATTCTTTGGTCTGTTCACTTAATGGCATGGTGTATTCCTATGAGTAATTGGACTTGGTAAGCAAGATGTTCCATCATTTGCATACTTGATATGCGCATATTATAAACAAAAAAATCGTATTAGTCACTTTTTATTCTGATGACTGATGACATCTGATTGACATAGGGTTTTAAGCGGCTTTGTTTCTTAACCCATTAATTGAGCATATCCAGACGGTCAACCATAAGTCCTGTTATCATGGCCGCCATTAAAATTTTACTCGAGTGGCGCAGACATGCCCAACAAATATCCAGAGAAAAAGGGTTGGAAAGTCCCAAAACAAAAATTCAAAGTGACGAACTGGTCAGAATATAATGAGTCCTTGCGTCGACGTGGTAATATTACCGTCTGGCTATTTTATGAAGCAATATCCCAGTGGTACGAGACAGACCGTGCAGGACTTACGCAAAACTCCGATCTCTTCGTTGGATTTAGTTTTTAATTCGGTCATTTAGTTAACTAAACTCCCTCATTAAAAACTAAATCCGCCTCGACCTCAGAGTTTTGCGTAAGTCCTGGATTACTATAATCAAGGAAGACTTCATCAATCGTTTGGTTATTTAACTCCTGCTGATGTATTTTATCAGCATAAAAAACCGGGTTAAGTCGCGCCTACAGCGCGTCATGGCTTACCCACAGGGTCCACAGGCCTATCCGAGTAAACTGAGGCTCTCCTGACCTGTGGACTTGTGGATAGGCCATTCTGATAGCGTGGTAGTAAATTGGAAGAAAAACTCTGGCTAGTGAAATGCTACAGATGATGTTAAAATACCAACGATGGAAGTGGATACCTAATAATAATGACTGGATGAATAGCTCTTATTTTCCCTTAATTTCGTTCCAGACATCCGGACCCATATAAGTTTGGATAAAAAAACCCCATAAAGCCCTAAATACAACGAAGAGAGAGAGGGTTTTGCGTACGCCCTGACAAGTAAAATTTATCCGTGGAAAGTATATCCAATAATTCCAAATTAAACACTAGAAATCTACCTCCAATTTGTGTAATATTTAGTCCTTTACAGGTAATAAAATCCATGGAACGTTGCGCCCTCTTTTTCGGATTGCTGATTGCATGCGTATGGTCTACAAGCCATGCGTCTGTCGCTGCAAAGTTCCACTCACTTCAAGCAAAGCCAGATGCGCTTTACGCATTTCTTAAGGAAATGCCAAAAGGCGGCGAGCTGCATTATCATTATGACGGCGCTGTCTATGCTGAAACCATGTTACAAATCGCAGCGCATAGCAAAATTTGCATTCATCCCTTATCTTTAACTTCAGACTTATGCCAAGCTCCCAAGGCATCCCCGGTCAAAGATAGTCTACGCAACCCATCTATGGTCAGCAAAACCACTCACGCTTGGTCGATGCAAGATTTTGTTCCTCATCAAGAATCCGCACATGATCATTTCTTTGCGGTCTTCCCTAAAGTCGGCTCTATATACGGCTCTGAACCATTGAAAGGGCCACTTCTAGCAGCTATTTTACAAAAAGCCGCAGATCAACATGAGCTATACATGGAGATCATTGCATTTGGTTTAGGAGAAGATGATTATTATGCAAAGCTCATCCAACATGAAAAAAACTTTTCTAAAAAAGCCGCTATCTTATTAGCGAACCCCGCTTTTCAACGCAGCATTGATCAGATCATCAAGCAAAGTAACACTTTTTTACCTGCAGCACATTCTGCGTTACATTGTGATACGCAACACCCCGCTGCCTGTGATATTCAAGTCAATTTTCAATATTATATCCGACGGGTCAAATCCATTGATTCTGTATTCGCCCAAGCATTGGCTGGATTTGTCGCTGCTGAAAATGCACCTAAGATTGTGGGCATTAATCTACTAGACATAGAGGATAATGCAGTTGCTCAGCATGATTATGCGCAACAAATGCAAATTTTCGCTTTTCTACATAAACAATACCCCAAAACACACATCGCTTTACATGCGGGTGAACTATACCCAAAAAGTGTTGCGACTCATACCGTCTTATCCCCAATTCGCGACGCCATTCTTGTCGGGCATGCTGAACGGATCGGTCATGGATTGGATATCCTAGATGAGCCAAATCCCAAAGGCTTGGCTCATCTGATGGCCACCAAAGCCATTGCCGTTGAAGTGAATTTAACCAGCAATCATCTGGTATTTGGTGTCCATGGCAAACAGCATCCGTTTAAATTCTATCTTCAACAGCATGTGCCTGTTGTCTTATCTACCGACGATGAAGGAATTCTGCGCACAGAATTGACGCAAGAGTACCTGACTGCAATCCGCGAGCACCATATCGACTACGCAACCTTAAAACAAATTAATCGCAATACTTTAACTTATGGATTTATTGCAGGAACTAGTATTTGGGCCGAACCTCATCACGCCAAGCTTGTGCCAGAATGCGCCGATCTTTCTAGTTCATCATGTCATAAATTTATCAAAGATAATCCCAAAGCCCATTTGCAGTGGCAATTGGAGCAAGCGTTAACAAAATTCGAGCAAAAATGGTAAGAGCTGTTGATAATTCATCTCAATAAGCCCCAGGTACCGCAGCTTGTCTGCGGGACCCAGACATGAGGGGCGGGGCTTAGTCACGCTATTCCTTCGCTCTAGAAACATACTCGCCAGTACGAGTATCCACTTTAAGCACATCGCCAATTTTCACAAACAACGGTACACGCACTACAGCACCCGTTTCTAAAGTAGCCGGTTTGCCACCGCCACCTGACGTATCGCCTTTTAAGCCTGGATCCGTATCCGTAACCGCCAACTCCACGAAAGTAGGGGGCAAAATGGCAATCACTTCATTATTCCACAGCGTCACCACACAGGTATCTTGCTCTTTCAGCCACAAATGAGCGTCAGCGACATTGGCCTCACTCACCGCATATTGTTCGAACGTATCCGGAACCATAAAATGCCAAAACTCACCATCATTATATAAATATTGCATATCCACATCGGCTACATCCGCTGAAATAAAAGTATCGTTGGCTTTATAAGTCCGATCAACCACACGCCCCGTTTTCAAATTACGGATTTTAAGACGAGTAAATGCCTGGCCTTTACCGGGTTTCACAAATTCACATTCAAGGATATTACAAGGCGCATCATCCACCATGATTTTTACGCCATTTTTTAATTGATTGGTATTTAAGATGTCCATTATTACTCCGGGCTTGCGATCTTAGCGAGTTTTAGTTAAAGTTCGCACAGTTTATCAAGTCTGTACAACGAATGCGAGATTCTACCGAACATTGGCAAAAAATTTTGGCGAGTGGTTTTACATCAGTCCACGAATTACTCAAATATCTCGACTTACCCCCTGATTTGGGTTCAAACACAGCACAAAACTCTTTTAAAACCCGAGTCCCACTCAGATTTGCTGCCAAAATGCAGCGGGGTAATCCTAACGACCCTTTATTATTACAAGTATTGGCCACGCACCAAGAATTACAGCTAAATGCAGACTATCACACCGACCCGTTACAAGAAGCCAACTCTAATCCCATTCCAGGGCTCATTCATAAATATGCCAATCGGGTATTATTGACCGTCACGGGAGTTTGCGCCATCAATTGTCGTTTTTGTTTCCGACGCCACTTTCCCTATTCCGACAATAACCCTGGACAACAAGGGTGGCAACAAGCCATGACCTATATCCAGCAGCACCCCAATATCCAAGAGGTGATTTTAAGTGGGGGGGATCCCTTATTGGCTTCAGATCAAGTATTAGAACGGCTGCTCGCAGCACTAGAAGCCATTGAACATGTAAAAACAATTCGCATCCATACTCGCGTACCTATTGTATTACCAGAGAGAATTCATCCCAACTTTGTTAAATTGCTCACAGCCAAACGTTTTCGAGTTGTCGTAGTTTTACATTGCAATCATCCACAAGAATTGGATGATGCCATACACATGGCCTGTAAGCGCATGCAACAAGGCGGCTGCTTATTACTGAACCAAACAGTCTTATTAAAGGGGGTCAATGATCAAAGTGCCATCTTAAGCGCGCTTAGTAATAGCTTATTTGATTATGGGGTTTTACCTTATTATTTACATCTACTTGATCCCGTGCAAGGCGCACAGCATTTTGATCTCAGTTTGAAGCAAGCCCTGAGTATTTATCAAGAGTTACAACGTCAGTTACCGGGCTATTTAGTTCCAAAATTAGTTAGGGAACAAGCGGGTATGGCTTATAAAGTGATTATGGGAAATGGAGCCGCCGTCTCGCCGTAAAACACCATCTCAGCTCGAACGAAGCTTTCGATCATAATCCAGCGAACTATCTGGTGTACTCGGAATTGAAAAAATAAGATTGGATAGTTGGGTCACTTTCTTCAAATGCTTCTCAATCAGTTGATTCAGAGGATCAACTTTAAACATAACGTGTTTTTTCCAAAATGCAAATGTGGCGTCAGCATCCTCTTGTTTATGGATTTTTGCGTATTTCAAACTAGCATGCTTTAAAACAGACTCGATTTGGGTCAAATCTCCTCGTTCAGCGCTTGAATATTTGATCTGGTTCAACTCCCCTAACAACTCAGTCACCAAAGTGCTATTTTCTGGATTATACAACCCAAAAGCTTGGCTAAATGGGAAATACGAAAAAAATTTACGCCGACGACTATAACTTTCCAAACTAGAAATAATATTATCCAATAACTGTGGTTCCGCGTAGCTTGGACGGGATAATTGATTTAAATTTTTAAACAATTTTTCACACAGAATACTCTTACTTGAAGATTGTGTATTTAAACGGCGCATCGCCGTATTCAAACTGAGAAGATACTCTTGAACCTGTATACGTTTTTGATAATCATCTTTCAATGGGTGCTCAATTTGCTTTTGAATAAGATAAATCGATTTCGCGATCAACGCGGCGTAATTCGGTGGCAAAACTGCCTCATAACGCTCTAGAGTTTCCAAAACAGACTTAATATACCTTCTTGAGTTAGGAATAATTTTTTTAACCTGATTGAAAAAAAACTCCTGATTAGGGCTGGATTTTATTTTAAAAACCAACTCTTTCAATATTTTTTTAGCCTGCTCAGAAGGCAGCCGCTCAGATTGAAACAAGGCTTCGTTAATCTCTTTTTTTATGCGATCGGATCGACTGCTTTTGGTTATCACATCATCATCATGGCCAGGCAGCCAATTACTAAACCAAGTTCTAGGAGCGCGGTAGTGATACTCGCTGACGATGGTACGCAAACAATATTGCAGATAAGACAGTTCGTCACTGATTAGAGGCTCATTATAAGAAAGTCTTTCTTTACGTGCGATGCCTTGCGGTGCAATAATATCCTCCGCCGTATTCACTTCTTTGATTTTATATTTTTCAAGTAAATCTTGGTAAAACTCAGTATAGGGCGACTTGCTTAATTGTTGCAATTCAGCGAAAACATCTTGCGTTGTATACTTTTTTTTGCGACTAGCCGGCGTAAAATTTTTTTCAAAGAACCAGTTAAACGTTGCTGGAAATTCTGTTTTAAATAAATCTCGGTGTTCGGAGTCAATGAATAGATCTGAATCCAAAACATACCGATGACGATGAGTGAAAATCCGTCGTTTATGATAAAATTTGACTATCATGCGTTCCGATAAAGATTTATTGACCTGCATGGCAATACATAATTTTGCAAAGCGCTCTTTGTTATTAAGCGGCTTTTGCGGCTTTTTCATGGGTTGCGCTTCACTCGCACCGGCAACAGATCTATGCCAATTCTGAACCTTAGCGTCTTTGGGTAACATGCCTGTTTCAATATTAAATTTTAATAAACTATCTTGCACCAAAACCTGACTAACTGCTGGCGTAATCACAGTATTATCGCGTGTTGTTAAACCCGCCCCATGACGTCCAGGCACATAATGGTACGCAACCCTGGTCTCTGGGTTGATAAATACATAGCGACCATTGTGTTGTGGTTCAAAAGGGGGCCGGTGTTCATTTATCATGAGAGACACGTGACAATTATTTACACTAGGAGGAATATGATAAGACTCTGGATCATCCCGTCGACCTGGCCCAGGCACTGGGTCAATCAAAAATAAATTAATTTTAATCTCAGGATACAAAAGATAAATCACATTGGCCAGACGGACGCAATTATCGGCTCCACGGCTAAATCCTTGTAAACTCAATTCTTTCGGTATCTCGCCATCATTTCTCCCAATGATCTCCTCTAAATACTGGGTTGCTTCTAATATAGAGCTTTCGACGCCTTCGCCTGTCAGGGCATGATAAGTTTGTCGTAAGGCATCGCAAAATTTACGCTCTTCTCCAGCAGCTACGCCAGGATCTATTTTTTTAACGCCATTACGATAATAATAAGTGCCCGGCATAGGGTGCTCTTGAGAACCTTTACAACCAGGCCCATCAATTAACCATGCTGCAACGGAAGAACCCGGCTCTTGTGCACATTGATTAATTTGATCATGCGAAGAGACCAATGCATGTCGATGAGTCTCTCGATGATGGCAGGTACCTAAAAATGTGATAGAAACATGGGTTTTAACGTTTGGCATTTTGGTCAAAATATTGGTTGCTTGCCTTAATTATAGCAAACAATACAAATTTTTGGCTTTTAATGCATCTATGGCCCTAAAAATAGGCCATCAGCTCCCTGGCCATGCTTTGCATGATAACATCACGCTGATATTTTTTGACAAACTCTTCACGCTCATCAAGCGCAAAATCGAGTTTTGCAATTTCCTTTAACGCGTGCTCCGTATCATAGGGCCGAAACACCACCGCGTTGGGAATTTCAGTTTGAATAAACTCGGCCGCAAAACCCGCCACGCCAGCTAAAATAGGTTTTCCTGTCGCCGCATATTCAAAAATTTTTGCAGGCAGCATTTTACGAAACGCATTACAATCTTTCATGTGCAAAAATAGCACATCTGCCTGCGCATACACTTGAAACAATGCGTCACGCTGCACAGGTGCCAATAATTCTACGTTCGTGCAATACAGCGCTTGAATGGCGGCTTCTAAATGAATTTTTCGGCTACCGTCTCCAATAATTTTGATTTGAGCACAGCCCTCTAATCTTTTGGCCAATTGAGGAATAATTTGCTCCAACCCTTGTCCTTCACCAATATTCCCCACATATAACAACGTAAACTGCTCACTAGCCTTATCGGGCGACTTAAACCCATGTTGCAGAAAGTTTTTGTCTATGCCATTCACATAACAGCTTATTTTTTTGGTAGGAAATCGCGCTTGCATGTGCGGCTCGTAGCCTTTCGACACTACATTGACATGATGGGCACTGGCTAAGGTCCAATCCTCTAGTTTACCCAATATCGGCACAAGATAGCGTGACAACCTATTCGGCAGTTTATCTCTTAATGTATCCGAAAATAGCCCTCGAATATCTAAATAGAGGATTGATTGTTGGGATTTGGCAATCCAAGCCCCCAAACTTGCCATCATTAAACGCGAGGAGCTTGCATACACAACTTTGTATTTTTCATAACGAACCATTTTTCTAATTTGATGTGCATAGCGAAAAAATGCCCACGCTTGCCCTAGTAGGCTATTATGATGTTTGGGAATTGGAATACGCCGGATCCGCAGCTGATCCTGATACTCTAATTCAGGCACTGCGGATTGAACACCACTATAACGATGAGGCATGGTGGTAATCAGATCGATTTTGATATCACTGCGTTGCAATTTCAGAAAATGATCAATTAATGCGGCAGTGCGCATCGACCCTACGCCCACATCTGGATAATAATCAAAAGACAAGACTAACAATTTCATCGTTGCCCACGTCCCTAGTGAACCAAGATGGTCGTTTTCTTCATCATACTCAGATCTAAAGCAAAATAACAGCTGGTTTTAGCGCCCCCTCTACATCGTGAATCTAGAGTGCACTAAAACCTCAAGACCATTCGTTCGTCATTGAGCAGGTCGAATCAGATTTATCATGGGCACAATTGTCGGGATCACATGAAAATACTCTAAAATATAAATAATTAAAACGACCACAACCAAAACATTCAATATCATGGCAACAGGTGCCGCCATAGGAATAAAGCGATTCACCATCCATAACACAAGACCGAAGGCTATGATCACAAAAAACAGATTTAGCAACTCAGGAGCCATGATTTTTCTCCATTAATAGACACACGTTAAGTATAGACTATTAATGTGATATATTCCTTGCGCACATGCAGAGTATTTACCACTTTCCTGTTCTGAGGGTAAGGTTTTGCCAGCCATTCCCACCACAATCATCTAATTCAGGAAAATCAGAATCAAGCTCTACAGTAACTGGACTTGTAGATGGTCTCATACTCATCAATAAAGGGGTTTGAGTACTCACATCTCGCACCCTAACTGTTGCAGAAATCGATGTGCCACGCACCAAACCTCGGTTCCTTTCGCGCTCCTCGATAGAATATTGCCTTTCTTCCGCATGTAACACGCCTTGAAATTCCCAAATACTACTCGCCAACATATACGCATACATACCCGCAGATCCGATAATTTTTGCATCCACTGCAAACGTGGTATGAGTATAATCTTCTGGTAAACACGCCTCATCTTTCCAAAAATGGTAACTCGGTTTCAAATGATGTTCAACCCTAGGATCATAGCGTCGGGTGCGCAATTCTTGACAATAATTTGCGTATGCCTCAGGGTAATAACCCAATAAAGTAGTAGAAGCCCCATAAAAACTTTATACGTGACATCGTAACTTACATCATCATACCCGTCCTCATGCTGCACCAAATTTTTTAATGATCGTAAGGTGGAACGGCATAATCCAAAGGATCGCAGAAAATAATAATAACCTTGCTCACTAGTAATACAATGAATCACAGTAGGTTGACCCTCTGCGTTTAAACCATCATAGATGGCCGTGTGATCCACATAATCATAAGGCATTTCACCTTGGTAATTATTTTCAAAAAATATCACATCGCCTGGCCTTAGATCACGTTCTTGCATACACCCACCGTTGATTGAAAATTGCCTTATTACACTACTAAATCGCCTATTATAGGCTTTGTCTCTGCCTAGACCTTGGACGGCTGTTATACTACACTGCCAGGACTTACGCAAAACTTTATGTAAAGACGAATCTATGCCCATAACGGACATCAACATGGCTGCCATTGCAGCGCTCACAGATAATTACATTTGGGCGATTAACAATCCAAAACACCAATGCGCATTGATGGTTGACCCAGGCGATGCAAAACCCGTAATAGCCTACTTAGAACAACATCAACTTAAGCTCAAAGGTATCTTGATCACGCACCATCATTGGGATCACGTCAACGGAGTAGCCGATTTAATCCAATACTGCCCAGTGCCTGTGTATGGCCCGAAGCAAAGTCAATTTTCTGAATTAACCCAACGACTTGATGAAGGAGAACATGGGTTTATCCACGACTATTTCCCAAATTTTCAAGTACTTTCCATTCCAGGTCACACCCTAGATCATATCGCTTATTATGCTGATAACAGCTTATTTTGTGGGGATACTTTATTTGCTGGGGGCTGCGGGCGGTTATTTGAAGGGACTCCCGAACAACTCTATACTTCCTTACAAAAAATTGCGGCATTACCTGACACCACCAAACTCTATTGCGCGCATGAATATACTTTAAATAATTTACGCTTTGCCCAGCGAGTTGAGCCCAGCAATCAAAACATTCTTAACCGTATCCACCAAGTGCAAATTTTACGTGAACAAGGCCTGCCTTCCGTACCTTCGCTTTTAATAGAAGAAAAACAAACCAACCCTTTTTTACGATGTGCCCTACCTGAAATTGCACAACAAGCAGAACATTATATGAACCAACCGTTACTCAATCCCGTGGAAGTGTTCACCGCATTGAGAACATGGAAAAATAATTTTTTATAGACAACGATGATCTGTAAAATAAACGCCCGTGACTTTTGCTCTTTTTTTGCGTATAATTCAAAAAAATAAGACAATTTATCATCGTAGACGTGAGAACATATGCAAGACAAACTGTGTATCATACTTAGTAGCGAATATCCTGCGGATAACCCCGTTTGGCAGGGCCAGAGCATGTGTGACACATAAATAAGCGGATAGCATATATTTACAATCAGCCCTCAATTCACGACGTCCCGCGGCTCGACCGCGGGACGTCGGGGACTAGAGTACTTTATAGACACTCATGCTCTTGCCCTGCCCCGTTTGGAATGATGAAGTCCAAAGGGATTGAACCACTGTAAAATGATGTGGCAAGCAATTTTTTACAACCCAGTTAAGCCACTTTTTTTAACTCCAGCATTTGCATCAATCCAAAATGGCGCGAATCAAAGTCGTTGCGTTAAATTGCCCGTAACAATTAGATTTTCTAATAACAAACATTATAATTATTAATTTTACTAAAGTTGGCGCATCTAATATATTTCACCAACACCAAGAAAAAATAACAAAGAGCATTTAATGACCAATTATTAACCCACTTGATTTTCAAGGATGGAGCACAATCAAGCAATTCGAAAGAGGTGTTCTAATGCCAAACAATGCTTATATTGACCAGATTATACCAGGTATTGCGCTTGTTCCTGATTTAGAGTTAAAGGCTTTCTTCGACACAGAAGAAGGCACAAATATAAACCGGATATTAACCACTTTTAAGAGTCAACCCACTTACGTTGCAACATATTCAGATAATGCAGCGCTGCGACTTCTTCGAAGAAATACTGACATGCATCAAAGAAGCACTGACATACCACGGACTCGCGCCGAAGTGGAAAGACAGCCGGGTTTCAGCAGTCTAAAAAAATTAATTTCCACAGCGATGTTGAGAAAATGGATCTCAACATGGTTTTTTATTGATTCGGCGGCACAAGCTATTCTAATAAATAAACCTTATACCGCAGAGTTATATGATTCTTGTGTTGTAGCAAAGCAACCTGTCATGCAGTGCGTTACTAGGTGGGAAAACTCATTTAACTCGGATACTGAAACCAGCACAGTCAATATTAGAGGACAACTCGAAGTTCAAAAACTTGAATTTATCAACGATACGAAACAGAAAATTGGTTTTCTTTTCTATGCAGCTGGGTATGAAGACAGGCAACTCGACACTCTATTCTATGAGATAGCCGTGCAGCTATATTATTCCAACATGAATAAATCAGAGAAAAAAATTTATTAACCCACGAATTTAAAAAATATTTAAACCATTACAAAAGCCATAAGAATACCAGCTCTTTTCCGGATTTAAAAACTAGTTTTTCATATTTAATCAGTCGAGTCATGCAACAAAGAGGTATCAAGAAAACCAAAGAACAGATAGACCGTATCGCTAATGTTCATCTTATGTTTGGCATACTTGGGCTAAGAGAACCCGCTGGTTGGATGCTTGAGAGTATCGATATCTATAATTATGTCGCTCTTGCAGACGATGTAAGTACTTTGAAAACCGTCTTATTTGCTTTTGCAAAACCGCTGCGTTCATTTTTTATGGAATATGTGCAAATTGCAAAATTAGAGAAAAACCCATTGATTTTTTTATTCAGGGCAACCATTCCCATCTTAATCATGACCTGTTTTGTAGCCTTCGCCTTTTCCCTAATGGTGCCATTTGCGATGCATGCGATCATTGAAATTATTATGCTGATTCCTACTTTATATATTAGCATGGTGCTAGCAAGTTCTTATGTTGACTTAAAAAATAAGGCATTTGAAACCTTACTTATTTATTGGCGCGGGAGCCGATATGAACAGGGTGCTTTTCAAACAAATGACAGAATGTTACTGGGATTTGACAATGATGCAACCCTTGCGGAAGTAGCTCGCGGTTATTACGTAAGATGCTTTACAGACTGTGATGCAATCCTTAGCTCATTATCTAAAAAATTCGAACGCGGTTTGTTAACCGATGAAGAAATAGGTTACTACGAAGCAATTCTGCAACGCGAAGCACGGTTGAAGATGGAGTGGTATGATATTCATGATAATAATGGCTTAGGGGTTTCTAACATAAAACCCCTGTTTGCTAAACGCTTGCATCAGGATGCTGGCGATGCATATCAAACCCTCGATACCGAGGGGCACACTTATATTGAAAAGTTAGTCGAAGTACTCGAGCATCATTTGGAAAGGTGTCAAAACACAGAAAACGCGGCAGATCCAGAAAAAAGACAGGCTTTTTGTGCGCATATGAAATGGTCGATGTTTAAACCTACGGAGTCGTTAACCCATCTGGCTAAAAAGTGCATCAGCCAGCAGAAGGCCATAGAATTAATGGAAATAGTGCAGCCAACTATGAAATCTAGACAGAATATGTTGCCTGTCTGAATTGATTTTTTTGACCTGATAGGGGTTCTAGCCCGGAACCGGCGTTTTAAGCATTCCAGGATGGACCTTAATCATCACTTTAATTGGAACAAGTATGGTTTTTATCGGGATTTTTCGGGTCATTTTTGTTAAGCAATGGAAGGTGCTTCTATCACAATACATCCAAGAAATCCCTTTTTTGTTTAGCTTATTTGGTTTGATGTTCGGTGCAATCCTGCTCTATATTGGTTTTATTGCAAATGCATTTGCTTTTTAGAGCGCTTAGGGTTGGGAATAGGCCCTAAAGACTGGTTGTTGCTGAGCAAGGTTGTTGCGGTAATCAAAGTGATGGCTGCCATAAAAATCAGATAATAAGCCGGTGTGATAAGGCCTATTTTTTCTGTCAGCAAAGTAACAACCAATGGTGTGCTGCCACCAAATAAAGCATTTCCTAAATTATAAGAAAAGGCTATGCCACTGTAACGAACGTTCTCAGGACAATTTTCTACAATGGCGGTTAACGTGTTCCCTTGCTCTAATGAACTTAGAATCGTTGCTGTACCTAAAGATAATAGCGCTAATATTATGGATTTGAAGTGCAGTAAATAAAAACAGGGTAAACCCAAAAATATAATAGCTATTGAGGTGATTATCAGCATTTTTTTTCGGGTAAAATAATCGCCGCACATGCCTGCCAAAGGAACAGTAAACAGCATTATAATTAATATAAAACTCTCAATAATTAGCGCGTTTGCCAATGAAAAGCCAATATAGTGTTCTAAATAAGTAGGCATATACGCAAAAAACACAAAATAAAATGTTGTTCCCATGCAAGTAAGTCCTAAAATTTTCAGTAATTGGTAGGGAGCAAATTTAATGGCTGCAATAAAGGGGATGGACTCAAGACGATGATTTTTTTTCAACTGAGAGTAAACCGGTGTTTCAGATAATTTAAACCGATAGTAAATAATTAATGAGCCTGGTATACCTATAAGAAGAAAGGGCAAGCGCCATGCCCAATCTGCAATCACTTTTTCCTTAAAAAATAAATGCAGTAGCATCAATGTTACTGTGGCTAATAAAAAACCTAAATTCGCACCTATTGCTGCAAAACTCGTGGTAAATCCACGTTTGTTACGTGGTGCTGATTCAGCAAGGTAGATTATTATTCCACTGTATTCACCACCAATAGATACACCTTGTATTAAACGAAGCAAGATGAATAGGATTGGAGCAGTCGGCCCTATCTCTTCATAGGACGGAATAAAACCAACCAAAGCTGTTGATATCGTGATGATTAATATAGAGACTCTTAATGTTTTTGCACGACCTCGAGTATCTCCAAAATAGCCAAAAAAAATACCGCCTAATGGTCGAAACAGAAAACCCGCCGCAAACACGAATAAAGCCTCAATGGTTGCATTGCCAGCCGATGCTTGCGGAAAAAATTTAGCACCGATTATAGGAGCCATGAAAATAAAAAGTCCAAAATCAAACCATTCTATGGTATTGCCCAGACTTGAAATGAGTATTTCTTTTTTTAACAATTGATATTCGCTTCAGGCTATTATTATTAAATTCAACATACATGCATTCTTGAAAATATAAATACTATTGTATTCAAATGATGGACCACCAATTAAATTTTCATCTTAGGGCGCGCCTTGCAATGTATCATTGAATTGATTATTACATAATTACTTTAAAAAAACATCGCTCATTGACCAGGATTTTTGGTAATTTAATATCTATTATCAATAGATTGAAATCTTTCTGCAATACTGAATTCTTATTGCCAGAGTATTATGCAAGCAGCACTTAAGTGAAATTTGAGTATGTTGACGGTTGTAAAAATAGGCTAGTATTTAGCTTTATGTAATTGCATAATTCCAGTTAAATTATTTTTTAACTCCCGAGGAGCAGTTTGCTATAATAGGATTTATACAACTAGAATATAAGAAGAAATTTTTTGATAACCGTTTTTTATGATGGTAAATGCAGTCTATGCAGCAAAGAGATTGCTTACTATAAAAAAATTGCACCTTCTGATAAATTTACATGGTGCGATATTACTTTAGATTCGAATCCTTTAACTCAAAGAGGATTTAGTCTTAGAAACGGGTTAATGTTTTTTCACGTTGAAGACGAACAGGGAACCATGCACACATCCCTCGATGCATTTATTATTGTTTGGAAGGAATTACGAGGTTGGCGTTATATTGCTAAAATTGCATCTCTACCTGTTTTAAAACCTATGATGAATAGAGTTTATAAAATTTTTTCGACATATCGGTTTAAAAAAAATGGCTACTTTAAGTTTGAAAAAAAATGAAAAAATAGCAAGAATAAAAAACCGATTTTAGTA
>CAIRCS010000163.1 GCA_903877115.1 uncultured Legionella sp. | reverse complement strand
GCGTACAGGGCTAATCGCAGATAGCAGCTCGGAGATGCATAACAGAAATATGGACATAGCTCAGCAACGCGAGGTAGTGTGTAGGCGTACAGGGCTAATCATAGAAAAAGGCTGGGAGATATATGACAGCGGTATTGAGATAGAAGATGCTGACGCTATGTACTCGCTAAGCCCAGATGTGCAGCCCGGCCACAAACCCATGGGGTGGATCATCATCGAGGATGGCGTGCAGCGCATGATGCCAAAGGTCATTGTCGAGGATGGAATACGGCACATGACACAGGAAGAACTTGGAAAACTAATTGGTGTTCAAAAAGCTCAAATTTCAAGACTTGAAAACAATGCAAGTAATGTAACAATGGAAACTTTATTAAGAGTTTTTACTGCATTAAATGCAAAGGTTAAGTTTCAAGTAGAACTGCCAAACCTAAGCATCAGCGTTGGTTGATAATACGAAAAAAACATGTAGCGGAATAGAAGAAATGCCCCTCAAGAAATGCCTTGTTGCAAAGTGCCCCGTATCCCATTAAGAGGAAACCCCGCACCGATGGTGGGTGTAATGATACACCACTATAACCATTACATTCCTCCGGATGGTACAAGGGATTCTCCTCCAAGGCATTCTTGGACAACCCATATTTAAGCATAAAATCTTTTTTGCCTTTTCAGGTATTTTCACCTCCAACACATCCATTGTGAATGAACCAAACATTTTTCCGCCATTCTTCTTAAGGCTCGCACCACCAAGGGAGAAAACGGCATCTGTAAGTAACGGGGTATGAAATATAACTGCAATTTGTTGTTGCAACGTTTAAAGTGAAGTACCCATTTCATCAAACTAAAAAGCTGTAATTATGAAGAATGTGCTGTCTCTAGGATTGGTATTTATACTGACCGTTTCGTTTGCAGGGTTTGGTACAAAACCAAAGCTCCATCCTAGCAATGATAAAATTGAAGTGTTTATTAACAACAAACTATCTTTTAATGACCTGGTTAAAATGAAATCTGATTTATCAGTACAGCAGATAGAATTAGATTATCAACTTTTAGAATTTGACAACGATAAAAAATTGAAAGTAATTTCCTTTCGTGTAATTAGCGAAGGAATGCACTGTGGTAGTGGAAAGACGGCGAATCTTCAACATTCCTATGGATTTTCCATCGACCGTTCTCCCAATGCGCAGTTTTACTTTCAGGTGGGGCTTACTAGGGATTAAAATTGTAGCTATTATCCGTATTGCCACTAGTGGGCGGGACATTGAAACAATCAGCAGCGGAAATTCTATGATACTGCGGTCCGGAATTATCATGATTAAAAGCAAGGCAGCAGTTGTGGGCAGTCGAATATAAAATCCTCCTTTAATAATTTGGAAGTTAGATTGTTTTGTAATCACTTTGTATTCACAACTAGAAAACATGGAACTTCCTGTTATAAACATCGGCAACTCAAAAGGCATCAGGCTTTCAAAGTCCATTCTGGACAAATATAACATCGGCGACAAGATTGAATTGATTCTTGAAAAAGGGTATATCATTTTGAAACCCAAAACTGAACCACGAAAAAATTGGGAAAATGCGTTTAAGAAAATGCACGAAAATGGCGATAGAAACTCCAGCCGCAAACAGATTGATTAATCAGTATTTTAAAAAATAAACAAAATGGGACTTATCAGAGAACCGAAAAATGTTGACTTCACTGTTTTGGACAAACCATGGTCTGAAGAAGAACGAAGAGAATTCAGTGCGTTCATTAAGCTGCGCAAGGCGCAAAATAAAAAACGAGGTGCAAAGCCCAAAAAAGCAAAACAAAAGTAACGGGATAACCTGGGTCAGTGATTACTCGTAGCTAGTAAGAACGATTGTATATGATCAGAGAAAAAAAATGCCCATTCCTTGTTTGGTGGCAAATGAAACGGATTAACTAAATAGTCTGTATAATAATCCCATACAAAAATCATAGGCCCCATTTTTATACGATGTTTATATTTTCATGAAAGTGGCCATGCAAATGAGCTGCCATGTTTGTTAAATCCCATGTTTTCCAATCAATTTATCATAAAGTCGGTATCGCTTTCCACCCTGATTTTATGCGTCCTTGCCCTCATAGCCCTCAGGCTGGCATCTGAGTTTGACGACAAAGGAAACACCTCGACCGCAGCCGAACTTCGTAAGACCATCCTCGAGATCATGCGCCTGCTCAATGGCTCGGCACCCGAGTTTGACCCGCTGGCGGAGATGCTCACGCGCTAATGCCTTAACGCCTTGCTCAACTAAGAAATCTAAACTCTCTAAAGCAAATTCACGTACTTCAGCTAGAGGACGGGGGCCATAAGGTCCGCGAGCGGTATCGCCAATAT
>CAIRCS010000162.1 GCA_903877115.1 uncultured Legionella sp. | reverse complement strand
CAAAATCAGCTTCTTTTCCACGATGACTTTTAGAAAATCGAAAAAAATAATTGGTTGCTGGTGATAAAATTGAAATTTCTTTCGAAATACCAAAAATCGATTTAAAACCAATCCCTTTATAGCCAATTTTATCTTCTTGATTGGGTTTTGCCGCTGCATGAGAATCTGCATCACGTGATACATCACAGATTCTTTCTATATCATTTGGCGTAAAAGGGTCCCCATCGTAACTGACAATCAAGCTATTACTATTACTTATAATAGTGAAGACTATCGAAGTTGCATTCGCATCCTCAGCATTTTGCAGTAATTCATAAATAAAATTTCTGGGATCATGAAACAATTGACTCATTTGCTGATTCAATACATTGGCCATAGAGGTGGTATTGTCACCAGGTTGACTGCGGCGTTTAAAAACATTTTCAATATGAAGTTTCTCTTCACACTCTCTAGCTGTACTAGACATGTAATCCGATTCCTAATTTATTTTTTGGGCTAATGTTGAGGTCGAAATAACACTATTTGGATGTAGACGCTCTAATTCGAATAAACTTAATCCACTTAATAATTTTTTCGCCATTGAAAATGCTTCAATTAATTTCATTTTTATGCGTACAGAATCACTCAATCGCTTGAGGGCCATAATACTATACGTATTTTTAAAATTAGCAACCTTTTCAAAAGTAAGATCCATATAGATATCTAAGGGGGTTATTTTTAGATGACTCAACCCGCTTGCTTTATACCTAATGAATATCTCTTCTCAATTAGTTTAATCTGAATTTAACATCGATTACTCCTCGTTCCTTAAAGACGAATATCTTGTTAGTTTTTATTTTTGATTTGTAGGTGTGTTGTTCTGAACGCTTATATTTATTTCTTCTTCAAAGCTACGTAATAATTGCTCAAATTGTGACATGGCTTCAATACTCGACAATCCAGAATTAAGTTCTTGACGAATTATCACGGCCTGAGTTCGCGTAGATTCAATAACTCGACTTAGCGCAACAGCATCATACGTTTTTTGAAAATTGGTCGCTTCTTCAAAGGCAAGATCAATATAAATATCCAATGATGAGGTTTGTGTATGTCCAGTCCATTGTTGTACTTTTTGTTTCAAAGTCTCTGTATCCAAGAGCGCTCGTCGAAAATCATCTACATTTTCAAAAGCATGTTGTTCAATCAGGCTAATGAATAATTTGGTTATAAAACGATGACGAAACATATGAGCATGGGCTTTTTCATTGATATTGGCTGTTTTGGCCAATGCATACATTTCCTGTGATATCGTCTGTGCATTTAATGGCTGGCCACTTGTTTCACTCACAAAGACATATCCATGATCTTGGCGGGTCCCCAATTTTTCTTTCACAATCCGTCGTCGTTGCTTTTCAATAAAACTCACCAACAGATCCAAATCAGGGCGTGGGATTGGGATTTGGCGAATAGGTGAACTACGTTTTTTAAGTGTAATCAGATCTAGCATCGGATGTGGCATTGCTTGTGCCTTCATGACGCTATCAACGGTTAATCGAACAATCTCACCTCTGCGTCCACCGGTCACTTCAAGCATCATCAGCATAATTTGTCTACGGCGCCTCAAAAAGGTGGAAGTGCTGGATTGAATGACTGCTTCGCGTAATTTAGTAATATTATTGCTACTGATGGGTAACACGCGCACCTTACAATCAGGTGTCGGGAACGCATGATGATGCCAAAAAGAACGTCGTAAGGTTTTACTGCTTCCATCAATATTAATCTGGATCTCTTTTCTTTCAGCTCTGATACGCCCATTTTTACTCACAAAATCAAGCTGGTTATGAAATCGGCCAATACAATTTAAAAAATCAAGGCAGTTACGTCCAATGTTAATAATCGTGTTAGCATCCCGCACACGTATGCTCGAACGGTCTTTTTTACGTTCGACTTGCAGTCCTCTGATAAATAAAGTGAACTGACTATCTGTTAAGGACAGTAGATCCGTACGATTATCAAAACAATATCGCAATAAATGAGATATATTAGCTGCATAAACGGCCAATGTCCCACCACCATTTCTCCGACTTAATCCACGCTCATATAATTCCAACATGTATAAGTTCGCTTCAAAACACCAATGATTATTTGGCCACGACAACATGGGAATATTATCCGCTTGAGCTGTAACTGCTCTGCCACGGGTATCCATTGCAATGGGAAGACGGTAATCCTGTTTTGTTATCGTATAAAGCTGTCTATGCATGATCGATTACTTTTGAATTGCGATTTAAGGCATCAAAATTCATTGAGATGCTTAGAAATGAGCGAAGTTCTCGTTGCTCTTTTTCACATAATATCCGCAGACTTTCTTGATTGGCT
>CAIRCS010000161.1 GCA_903877115.1 uncultured Legionella sp. | reverse complement strand
TCAAGATTATGGTTCAACGATAGGCGACCATTTGAGTAGTTTGAGCTTGGGGAAGGAGGCTGTATGTGTCACGTCAAGTCAAAAAGCGATGTTGGCGCCGATTGTTAGTAACCATTGTTTGCCTTTGTTGGCCAGCTATATTCGTAGCGACGCATTGAAAGAGCAGTTTTTGCTGACAGCCTATGATTCATCATTCCTGTGTGATTTCTTTGTGGATAATTTTGCTAGTTTTCTAACATTAGCTGATCTGATACCAGGGCAACAACTGAGGTTGGTTCGCCAGTTTCTCAATCATATATCTCCCAATTTGATTAGTGCTACGGACCTCGTAGATCCGAAAGAGTATGGGGAAGAGCAAGCACACCAATGCAAGACTGCGCTGATGCACAAAGTCAAAACAGTGTTTTGTATGAGCTCAATCTGCAAAAGTAAATTGAGTGAGTTTCTGAATGATTCAGACGCGCAGATAATGCAAGCTACATTGAGTATAAGTGAGGAAGTTGAAAAGGTAGCAAGGCTGTTACCAGATACATCGACAGAGATAGATTCGAAGGGATTGCTAGAACGCATGCGAGCTGACATTCCAAGTTTGAATAATGTTTATTTCTTAAACGAAAGAGTCCAGAAATTTAAAATTGAGATGGAGCAAGTGCTCAATTTGAAAGAAAAGGCATTAGATAGCCGCAAACTTGGCGATCTTGCAATGGAACAAATGCGGCCTATATTAGGGCATGCTCAATTTATTTCATTGATAGATTTGTACATCGGTTCTTTGAATGTTAGAGATTTGGAGATTATTTTTTCTGCTCGCAATGTCTCAAATGCTGCAGAATCGGCCAGAACTTTGTTGCGCTTTAAGGCTTTGATCGAACAAAAAGATTTTACAACATTCAAACAAGAATTTATGGACTGTGCGCCTGAAGAAGTTTATGATTTTGAGCATTCTCCTTTAAAAAAAGTGCTGGATAATTTTGCTGTTTTGGCAGAAGAAGTGGTCCGATGTCATTGCTATTATCAGCGACATAATGAAAAAGGCATGCAAGAATCGGATACGGTAACACCAGGATTTTTTAGATTAGTCTCGGCAGCAATCAAGGATATTCGGGTTCCGGTGTTTGACGATTTTATGAGTCATTTTTCACGTAGAATATTTTTTATTCAAGGTGTCCGCAATGGCTTACCTCTGGCAGGACAAGTATTTTCTGATTCTAATAAAGAAATATTAGAAACGCTGCAGAGCATAAAAAATAATCTGCTTCGACCGTTGTGGTGGTCAGTTAATACGCCTGGCTTTATTTATAATTTGCTGTTACGCGTACAGGGATGGGTGTCGTTTTTACAAAATCTTGTGTCGAAAATTATCCAGGCTGGAAATGACCTCCAAATTTTGATATTCGGTGGTTTAGCGGATCGCCAAACTCAAACAACTGTGAAAGCTGACATTGAAGGGGATTTTACTCTAAGCGCATTGGCGACTGCTAAAATCATCAATGACCTTGAGCCTTTGACCAAAGAGCAAATTGCTGCTAGTAATTGTCCAAAAGATGTGATTACAGATGTAGAGCGCGCAGTGAATAGGTTACCTAGTCATCGAATGCGTTTATTTGCGCAGCACCGATCGGAACCGCAGCAAGTAGTGCCGCCGGCTAGTATTCTAGGCAGGATGTAATGGGATGGTGGACATCTGTCTAGGTCACACAGTCCTTGATCCATTGACACAATAATTGATTAAGATTTTTCCCGCCTTGGGCGGCGACCTTGACTACTTCATTATGATCATGTACGGTGGCATTGAGTCCAGTGGCAAAATTGGTGATAGTCGATATAACGGCTATTTTCATCCCACAATGCTGCGCAACCAAGACTTCAGGCACCGTTGACATACCTACGACATCTGCGCCCAATATGCGAAATGCTTTGATTTCAGCCGCGGTTTCGTAATTGGGGCCCAACACTGCTGCATACACACCTTGGTGTAAGGGAATTTGCAACGCTTGCGCTGTGCTTGAAAATTGTTCTCTTAACCTGGGGTTATAAGCAGCGTCTACAGGAAAAAATCTTGGTCCAAATTCGTCGTCATTAGGACCAGTTAAAGGATTGCATCCTTGAAAATTAATGTGATCAGTGATGAGCATTAATTCACCAGGCTTGGCATCTGGATTGAGAGAACCGACTGCATTGGTTGCAATAAAATATTGGCACCCGAGGCGTTGTAAAGTACGTACATAGGTTTTGACAGAGTCTGAATGATTCCCTTCATAATAGTGCGCGCGTCCCTGCAAACCCACAACATCGATCCCTGCATACGTTCCTAAAACCAAATTGCCTGCATGACCATGCACCGCACCTTGAGGAAATCCCGGTAATTTTTGATAAGGGATCACAACGGAACGTTCGAGATGATCGACAAATCCCCCTAATCCAGAGCCCAAAACAATCCCAATTTTCGGTTTAAAATCAGGGTGTTGTGCTTTGATGAACGCAGCGGCTTGATCGGGGTATTGAGAGGTATTGGACATAATTTTGCTTCACTGAGTGAAAAGAACCAAAACTATACTGCTAAATACTGAGATTTTCAACAGACCGAAGGTTTTTAGTCTATATTGAAAATAGAATAATGAGTATTTTACGTGATGCAACTCTACGTCCCACGGCACGTAGGCACATGACGTTATTTTATACCGAGGTATCATGTCTACTTATGACAGCATCATGATTCGAATTGCGGGTGATTCAGGTGATGGCGTCCAATTGGTTGGTGAGCAACTGACCATTACAGCTGCTTTGCAAGGACGAGAAGTACAGACTTTGCCTGATTTTCCTGCAGAAATTCGAGCGCCGGCCGGGACGGTGGCGGGTGTTTCAGGCTTTCAATTGGCGATGTCTGATCGGGCTATTTTTACTGCTGGAGAAACCGTTGATGTGCTGGTTGCCTTGAATCCTGCTGCATTAAAACAGTCTTTACCCTATTTACGTCAGGATGGGATTTTGTTGTTGAATGCGGATAGTTTGCAAGATAAAGATTGGGAAAAAGCCCATTATGATTCTAATATATTGTCCGATATACAATCGCTTTATCAGGTGTTGTCTATCCCTATTATTCAGTTGACCTTACGAGCAATAGAAGGCCTCGGCGTATCACAGAGTGAAGGAAAAAAAGCAAAAAACTGTTACGTTTTAGGTTTGATATTATGGTTGTTTGAATTGCCAACCACCGATTGCTTGCGTTTTTTTCAAGATAAATTTAAAGATAATCCTCTTTTGCAGCAAGCCAATACCCGCGCTTTACTAGCAGGCTACAATTATGCCATGACACTGGAATTGATTAGACGGCCACGTTCTTTAGGTCAAATAATCCGTTCACCAGGGGAATATCGACATATCACCGGCGTAGAAGCCGTGGCGTTGGGCATTGCAACGGTCGCGGTCAGTACACAGTTACCTACTTTGGTAGCCGGGTACCCGATTACACCGTCTTCTGCAATATTGCAAGAATGCGCGAAGCTCTCGGAATATGGGGTGCATTTGTTTCAATCTGAAGATGAGATTGCTGCGATTTGTGCTTGTTTGGGTGCCGCTTTTGCAGGCTCTTTGGCGCTGACCTCCACGTCAGGTCCAGGATTAGATTTAAAAAGTGAAAGCCTTGGGTTGGCTGTGATCAGCGAACTACCACTGGTTATTTTAGATGTACAGCGAGCGGGTGCTTCTACGGGATTACCGACCAAAACTGGGCAATCCGATCTCAATCAAGCCTTATTTGGTCGACATGGTGAAGCACCGATTCCAGTGTTTGCGCCGCAAACGCCTGCTGATTGTTTTTTGATCATCATTGAGGCATTTCGAGTGGCGACTCAATATATGACTCCAGTCATTGTTTTGATGGATGCATATCTTGCCAATGCAGCTGAATCTTGGCGATTACCAGATATGAATTCATTAGAATTGCCTAAAATTACGTTTAATCGTTCCCCCAAACCATTTACCCGCAATGAATATTTAAGCAGGAGTTGGAACACGCCAGGATCAGCCGGATTTATCCATCAGTTAGGTGGGCTAGAAAAGGAAGGAGAGGAAGGAAAGGTGAGTTATGATGCGGAAAATCATCAAAATATGGTTGCGATTCGCGCCCAAAAAATTGCTGGGATTGCTAAAACCTATCCTCTTTTGGCTCTGGAAGGGGATGTTCATGCAGACAGACTACTCATAGGCTGGGGAAGTACGTATGGTAGTTTGAAATCAGTTCAGAGCATGTGCGCAGAAGCGGATATCCCGATTGCCTTATTACATTTGCGCCACGTCCATCCTTTACCGATGGATCTCGGGGACATGTTACAAAAATTTCAGCATATATATATGGCAGAATTAAATAGCGGACAATTATGTCAAATTTTACGGGCTCGATATCTGAAAGATATTCAAGCCATCACGCAATGCAATGGACAACCATTTTCGACCAATTATCTGTTTTCTCAGATAAAGGATAGGGTATATGGAAAAGCCTAAGTATACGAAAGAAGATTTTACTGCTAAGACTGAAGTGCGATGGTGCCCTGGTTGTGGGGATTATGCTATTTTGGCTGCTTTGCAGCGAGTCCTGCCTGAATTGGGGTTGCCCCCAGAGCAGCATGTTTTTGTGTCAGGCATTGGGTGTGCAGGACGGTTACCTTATTATATGAATACGTTCGGTTATCATACCATTCATGGGCGTGCGTTGCCTATTGCGACGGGTATCAAAGCATTCCGCGACGACTTGACCGTATGGGTCATCACAGGTGATGGCGATGCGTTGAGTATTGGTGGAAATCACCTGCTTCATTGTTTGCGGCGTAATGTGAATGTCAAAATTTTGTTGGTGAATAATCAAGTCTATGGTTTGACCAAAGGGCAGTTTTCGCCGACTTCGCATGTGGGGCAAATTACGAAAACCTCTCCTAATGGGGTCGTTATTCCGCCCATGAATCCATTGGCTTTGGCATTGACTGCCGGTGCCAGCTTTGTGGCCAGAGCAGTGGATAAGGATCCGAATCATTTGAGTTCATTGTTAAAACAGGCGCATGCCCACCATGGCTGTGCATTGATTGAAATCAATCAAGATTGTCATATCTTTAATCCGGGTGTATTTGATGATTTTTCATTAAAAGCGCATCGAGCTGAACGTACGGTCGATTTGCAAGAGGGCGAACCGTTGCTGTTTGGCAGCAATAAAGAGCATGCATTGATTTGGCAGGGTGAAGACTGGCAGCGTACCACGCAAGACCAAGCTCAGAATTACCGCCATCAGGTAGCAAATCATGGTCATGCGTTACGGTTGGCCAATTTGGATACGCAGACGTTTCCTGTTCCTTTGGGTGTGTATTACCGTCAAGAACGTCCCGTGTTTAATGTAATGGCACCCCTTACAAAAACAGTTGCTGATTTGCCTGCTTTGTTTCGTGCAAAAAATGTATGGCAAATCAAATCAGAATAGCCGAGCTGTGACCGTTAGGGAGCGGAGTTTTTGTTTGCAGGCACAAGACTCCGTTCCCTAGCGGTCACGCTCGGAAAATAGCCTTTGTTTTTCAATGGATAGTCTATAATCAAACATAAGCCTTTCATACTATGTGATTCAGTAAGCATAGATCGAAAGAAATTGGGACAAGGTTATTCACAGTACCATCAGGAGATTATCATGAAAAAATCATTCACAGTATCAATTGTTTGTGCTCTTTGTGTTGCGCTTACTTTGTTAAGCGGCTGTAATACAGTAAAAGGCGCTGGCCAAGATGTCAAAGATGTAGGTAATGGTGTTACGCGTGCAGCTTCTTAAGTTGTAACTTTTCAGGAAAGTTCGTCGCAAGCGCCTTTGTGATCCAGAAGAGTTTGCGACGAAGGATCTCCTGAAATCATTGATGTTTAATCTGTGGTTGGTGTAGATGTCTCTGGATCAGGTTGCGTGGCTACTTGAGGATTAGTCTGTTCATGCTGAACTGGTGGATAATAAACATCTTGAAGGTCATTCACATCGATGGAGTCACCATTTGGCGGGACTGTGGTGATTGCGAATACTGAACTGGATAAGACTAAGATACTAAGATACAAGATAGGTTTCATTTGTTTTTATGCTCCTAATATGGCTTACGTACTGCGGGTTAACACAGTACGTAAAGCATTGAAGATATTCTTTAATCCCGATTAGAAAACGCGCTTAACAAATTCAGTAAACTGATAAACAAATTATATATTGAAACATACAAAGACACGGTTGCTGCAATATAATTGGTTTGTCCACCGTGAATAATTTCACTCGTTTGGAATAAAATCAAACCGGAAGAAATCAACATAAAGGCTGCAGAAATCATGAGTTGCAAGGCAGGCATTGGGAAGAAAATACTAGCAATAATTGCCAACATTGCTACCATCATTGCTGCAAATAAAAACCCAGCCAGGTAATTGAAGTTTTTACGAGTCATTAATGCATAAGCAGATAACCCAAAAAAGATAATACCTGTACCACCAAATGCCGTAGCAATGATTTGCGGGCCATTGTGAAACTGCGCAATACATGCATTGAGAACTGGTCCTAATGCATACCCCATAAATCCGGTGAAGGCAAATACAGCGGCGATTCCCCAAGTACTATTTTGTAAGGCATGAGTCAGAAACATCAAACCATAAGCCCCCACAATAAAGAGCAGAGGATTTAAAGAGGTGACACCTGATGTAACAGAAACAAAAGCCATGACAGCAGAAAATAAAAAAGTCATACCCAGCAAAATATAAGTATTACGTAAAACCTTATTGGTTGCTAAGACTGACTCTGCACCGCGAGAAAACGCTGATACATTTTGTTTATTCATAATGAGACTCCCAGGTTGAAACAACAATAGTTACTATACCATATATTATGCCATTTTGTTTGCTTTTCAAGAAGAACCCTTTATTATATACACCTCAAGAGTGATTTCCTCAATTTTTTATTTTGGACTTTGGAATGACTGCACAATTAGCGTTTGCTAAAGAAGTTTTATTTAAACCCTCGTCCCTAGATGAAGCCCAAATTCTGCGTTTATTAGAATCTTTGTTGAGCCAACATATTGATGCTGCGGATTTGTATTTTCAAAATGGGTGTTATGAATCGTGGTATCTAGAAGATTCAGAGGTTAAAAGCGGCTCTTATTCGATTGATCGAGGGGTCGGGATTCGTGCTGTCAGTGGTGAAAAAACCGGCTATGCCTACTGCGATGATATTATGCTACCGGTAATGGAACGTGCCGTGGCTGCTGCGCGCTCTATTGCGCATGGACCGACCTCTAAAATTCAAGCAATTAAAACTCAATCTCAGCATGTTCCGTACTATTCTGAGTTGAACCCAATCGATAGTATGTCGAAACAAGAAAAAATCGCATTATTGCAAAAAATCGATACAGAGGCACGACGTTGCGACCCCCGCGTTATTCAAGTCAATGCTTCTTTGTCTGCATCGCATGAAGTGATTATCATTATGAATATGCATGGCCAAATGGTTCCTGATGTGCGGCCTATGGTGAGTGTCCATGTTTCTGTGATTGTTGAAGACAAAGGTAAGCGCGAATCGGGTCGGGCAGGCGGAGGAGGGCGAGTTGAGCTCGCGTTTTTTAACCAAGATGATCGCGCTGCACATTATGCGCGCGAGGCCGTGCGCGAAGCGGTGTTAAATTTGGACGCCGTGGACGCACCCGCTGGGATGATGCCTGTTGTTTTAGGTCCAGGTTGGCCTGGGGTTTTATTACATGAAGCAGTTGGGCATGGATTAGAAGGGGATTTTAACCGGAAAGGTCTGTCTGCCTTTTCTGGACGATTAGGAGAAAAAGTTGCATCCAAAGGTGTAACGGTTGTTGATAATGGGACCTTACCTAATCGACGCGGTTCCTTGACGGTAGATGACGAAGGTACGCCCACACAAAATACGGTGTTGATTGAAGATGGCGTATTGGTCGGTTACATGCAGGATCGTTTAAACGCTAAATTGATGAAGATGTCATCAACGGGAAATTGTCGTCGTGAATCTTATGCCCATGTGCCAATGCCACGTATGACCAACACTTATATGCTGGCGGGCCAAGAAGACCCTGAAGATATTATTCGTTCCGTACAATCAGGTTTGTATGCAGTGAATTTTGGTGGTGGACAAGTGGATATCACCTCCGGCCAATTTGTGTTTACTGCAAGCGAGGCTTATTTAATCGAAGATGGTAAAATTACCCAACCAGTCAAAGGTGCTACGTTGATTGGGAATGGACCTGAGGTCATGAATAAGATTACGATGATTGGACACGATTTGGCTTTAGACTTGGGCATTGGAGTTTGTGGTAAAGATGGGCAATCTATTCCAGTTGGAGTAGGCCAGCCTACGCTAAAAATTTCTGCATTGACCGTGGGTGGAACACGGCAAGGGGCATGATGCATCGCGTTTCATTGGGGGGTCGTTTCATCGCATTGTCTTGAGACATTGTGAGGTTTATATAAATTTTAGGGTGCAAAGATTATGAATAGTTCGATTAAGGGGTTATTGGTAGGTTGTTTGCTAGCATTTGGTTCAGCGTCTTTTGCAGCCTGTCCTGCTGCAGCTGCTATTACATCAGCGGAATTCTGTCAGTCATTCAAAGCGGTGACGGAATGTCATTGTATTTTTTCCGGGCTCAGAGGCGGTATATGTACAAACATGAATCAATTTTATATTAAGATGATTAATACATTAGGCACTTTGCAACGAGTATGTTCTCTTCAACGTTATACGACCACTCAAGAATGTGTTGATGACTGGAATTGCTATCGTTATGGTGGTTTGACATCGGATGGACAATTGTGTAGCGGCACAGGTCATGCATGTGATTGAGAGCGACGTTTATGACTCTATTATTGGTCCTTGCTTATATCCAGGCATAGGACGCGTGAGTAATTATATTTCAATGGATTGTTAGATGCAAAAATTCATTTCTGCAGTTCTTTTGTGTTGGTTTAGTGCAGTGCATGCTGCAGAAGAAGCAAAAGTAGAAGAAACAAAAAATTTATTCACTCATCCCATTTATTTTGGCGGTGTGGGTGGCTGGGGTTCTACTACTTGGCAAGGTTTGGTACCCAATGTGGAAAATCAAAATTCTGCAATTATTATTTCCACACCCGTAGTCGTTGACGAAGGTGGCGCTGTTTGGGGGCTCTCTCTGGGATATGAATTCACCCCGTTTTTTGCGCTTGAAGCAAATTATATGGCGTTTCCTGACGCCAAGATTACTTTTGATGAGTATAGTTTATACGCGTTTGATCAAAGCACGGTCATATTAAATACCCAAACTCAAACTGCTTCTTTCAGTGGGAAAATAATGTTAATGGTCCCGAAGACGAGTGTTCGTTTCTTTTCAAGCGTTGGGATAGCCAGTGTGTTTCGCCAAGACCAAATCAACGACACATATCGTATTTCTCCGACGTTTGGGTTTGGCGCAAATTATTTATTAACAGAGCGGGTGATGTTGGAGATCGGCGCAAATTATACTGCGGGTTACGGTGAGTCGGAAATCAATCCTGTTTTAGATTTTGTTCCTTTTTTGTACTCTGTTTTTGGCAAAGTAGCTCTGCGTTTTGGTTAATCCTAGCGCCTGTTGACAATCTGCGGTTTTTGGCCAAGATAGTAGACTTTCAAGAAGCCTGGTCTTTGGGTAGCACCTTATCCAACCATTTTGGCAAATACCAATTCCATTGTTTTACCAAAGTCATGGTAGCAGGCACCAATATGGTTCGGATGGCGAATGCATCGACAAAAATTGCCACAGCAATCCCTAACCCAAATTGTTTCACCATGAGTACATCTGCAACCATATATGAGCCGCACAGCACAATGACAATCAGAGCAGCACTAGTAATAATCCGACTGCTTTTTACGATACCAAATACAATGCTTTTTTCATTGTCATGATATTCCTGATAGGCTTCATGGATGCGTGTGAGCAGAAAAACCTCATAGTCCATAGAGAAACCAAACAGGGCACAGAACAGTATAATTATTAAATTAACGTCTAAAATACCTTGCGGGCTAAATTGGAGCAGGTTGTGGAAATGCCCTTCTTGGAAGATAAATACTAATACGCCATAACTAGTACATAAGCTCAAAACATTCATAAAAATAGCTTTCAATGGTAAGAAAATAGAGCGTAATAAGATGAGCAAAATTAGGTAGGTGATGAAAAATACCCACGCAATGGCGTAGGGTAGTATTTTTGCAATGACTTCTAATACTTCATCGTTGATTACAGGAGACCCGGTCAAAGACGTCGTTAATCCTTTTCCTGGCTTGAGCGTGCGTAAATCTTCAATAAGCTTTTTGGTTTCGTCGGAGTCTTGTGAATAACGACTAACAACCTTGAGTACAGTAAATTTATGTCGAGTAGATTGGTCAAGAAATTGCTCTAAATTCAAATCTCTTGTTTTTGCTTGGTATAAAGCTTTGTATTCTTCTTTGTTGAGGGAATCATCAAGTGAGACAATACTGCTGACTTCTGCAACGGCAGTATTTTTTTTGATTTTTTCAACGTAATCATAAATTTTGGACAAATGTTGGGGAGAGAGAATCGATCCTTGGTTCGCAGATACCACTAATACGATGGGATTTAATTCTTCTTCATTAAAGCTTTTTTCATAAGTCTTAAAAAACACCTGATTTTCAGAATACTCAGGTAGAACATGCAAATTGGAGATGCCTACCTGAATTTTTAGGATGGTATAGGCGAGAAATAATAGAAAAAACAAGGTAAAAAAGAAGTACCTGAATGCATGGTTTACGACATTCGTCGCAATTTTATACCAAATACTTTTGGGATCGATGGCGATATAACGCTGCAAAAATTGTTTGCGTATAGGAAGGGCGTTGATGTGATGGCCTAATAAACTTAAGAAAGCAGGCAATAATGTGAGTCCAGTGGTAACCGCTACAAATACGGCTACCAACCCGCCTATTCCAATAGAATAGAGGACATTGATTGGAAAGAACAATAAGGCACTGATGCTGGTAAATACCGCAAGTCCGCTATAAAACACTGCTTTTCCAGCAGTGGCCAAGGTAATTTGAATACAGAGTTCTACCGGTTGTTTTTTCCTTAGTTCATCGAGAAAACGATTGATGATAAATAATGCATAGTCCAAACTCAGACACAGACCTAACAAAGAGGCAATATTTAAGGTAAAAATTGACAAAGGAGTGAGGTGGCCGATACCAAACAAAATGGTTAACATGACCACTGCACAACAAGTACCGATACCAATAGGAAGGACGGTTGCGGTTACAGAACCAAAAATAATTAATAAAGTGATAAGAGAAATAGGAATGGCAAACATATCTCCATTGAATAAATCTTTTTGAGTTTGTTGATTAATGTTTTCAATAAAAATAGGTTCGCCGCCCACTTGCATTGTCATGGATTTGGGTTTTTTTATGGCCGAGGTGAATTTTTTTAACTCCTCTGGGCTTAGGGTTTCTTTTGTTTTAAGGATAACCACCACATACGCAGTATGTTTGTCGGCGGATATTTGCTGGTCTTGGGGGTAGATCACATCATGTTCGATGGAGAAGTTTTTTAATCCTTCCAATGATTTTTTGATTTGCTTCAGATAGAGAGGGTCGCTCGCAATCAAATGCTTGCTATGATACAAAATCATAAACTCATTGTGGGCATATCCTAATTTTTTATTTAGAAACTGTTCGGTTCTATCGCTGATTGACCCTTCGGCAATAAAGCCTGTGTCTTTAAAAGGCGAATCAGTTAATGCAATAAATGGGATACAGGCGCAGAACAGAATGCCCCAAAAAAAAATGATTGCTTTTCGAAATCTAAATATCTTATGCCCGAGTTTAAAAAATGTGCTATCAGAGTTGGGCATGGTGGATTTTATTGATTGGGTCATAATAAATTATTATTGGTTGGTTATGTTTTAGTATAGGCACATTCTTAATATGTTTTCGGGATACAGTCCTATTTATTTCCAAACAATTTTAGGATCATACTCCGCATTCTGGCTAATTCACCAGGATTAAATTCTTTATAAATAGGGCTTCCGATATTGAAGCTGACATATGTGTTTTCGCCTAATCCTTTAAGAAGGTCAACGCCTGAAAGCTTGAGAATTTGGATATCATTTTTGATTGGTTCCGCCCAAGCATCGAAATAAGACATATTAGAAAAAACTGGCAAGAATGTTTGCGTTCCCGTGTCTAAATATAAGACCTGTGGTTCACTATCTGCTTGGTTTTGTTTTTCAATGGGAATGATAAAATTGGCTTTGATAAATTCTAAATACGCTTTATTGGCACTGATAGAATCCCCATTCTTGTGGATGGCAATATCAACGGCTTGTTCAAGTGCGTTCATAGATATGGAACCTTAGGGCCTTGGGCGTAGTGAGTTGAAATTTTAAACTATCCGAGTATACTCTTTCTTCCTTATAAAAACAGCAAAATATACGGAATTTTTGGTAGCGCGGAACCTCCAGCAGTAATAAAGATACGGAAAAAATTGAGATTCCTCTCTACGCTCGCAGCAAAGTGAGACTTACCATTCATATTTAAACGGAGTGATATAGAAATGCCAAAGAAGTTTTTTAAGCTATCTCAAGCATGGTTTGTTTGGGGGTTGGCCGCGACTTTTTATTTTTCTGATTATTTGGCACGTGTAGCGCCAGGGGTTATGCACCGGGAATTACAAGCCGATTTTGGGATTAATGAAGTGGGGTTTACGACCCTGACGGCATTTTTCTATATACCTTATATTATTATGCAAATACCTGTTGGTTTAACGGTTGATCGCATTAAGATTCGTTATTTATTGACGTCGATGTCCTTGATAACTGCGGTGGGCTGTTGCGTGTTTGCCATGTCGCATGGATTATACATGGCTTCTTTTGCACGAGTTTTGATTGGTTTTAGTGCTGCATTTGCGTTTATTTCAGCGTTACGTTTGGCTACATCCTGGTTTCCACCTGAAAAACTAGGTTTATTGGCTGGCTTGACGCAAGCTCTTGGGATGTTAGGGGCTTCTGCTGGCCAAGCGCCGTTGTCTTTTTTAGTGACCGCAGTAGGGTGGCGAGAAAGCATGGTCATTGTTTCAGGCATTTTTATTATTTTGGCTGTATTGTTGTTTCGATTTATCCAAGATAATCCTGTGTCAACTGTCGTGACTCAAAAATTGAAACAAGCCGCAGAGACCTCGTTATCTGTTTGGGCAAGTTTGCGCCGAGTATTGTCGAATCGTCAAACTTGGCTCAATGCATTATACGCTGGTTTTTTGTACGCACCCACGACGGTTATCGGTGAATCCATGGGGCCGGCTTATTTAGCCTATGGGCGTGGTTTGACCGTGCATTGCGCTGCGTTTGCCGTAGGTTTGATCTTTATCGGTTGGGTTATTGGAGGACCTATATTCGGTCATTTATCTGATAAAATTGGTAAGCGCAAACCTCTGATGATGTTGTCGGGAATTTGTGGCGTGATCTTCACGTCTGCTTTTGTTTATTTTCCATTTCTGTCACCTTTTATGGTCTGTGTTATCTTTTTCTTGTATGGTGTCACTAATAATGGAGTAGCATTGGCTTATGCTATGTCTACGGAACTGTCACAACGGGTCGTGATTGGGACCGCCATTGCTTTTACGAATATGATGTCAATCTTTGTAGGAGCAGGTTTGCAACCTTTGGTTGGGTTTTTGGTTGATCGACACGCTGGCACGCGAGGTTATCACGTTGATTTATTGCGTTTGACTGACTTCCAGGCTGGTCTTTGGTTGCTTCCAATATTTTCAGTCATTGCTTGTTTATTGGTTTTGACCATCAAGGAAACGCACTGCAAGAGAATCGAAGCCTAATAAGGTCATATACAATATGGTGCGTTGTTTCGTGCACGATCTTAGGGTTGATCATTTTAGAATTCAAGCGCAGAATAGTTATGATTGTTTTGGGGGTATGTGTATGAAAAAGTGGATGAGTTTGAGCGTTGTTTTTTTGTTGATCGTACTTTGTAGCTATTATGGAATGGGCGTAGGTACTGAAAAAATCTTGAAAAGAAATATTGATGTGCTCAATCAATCTAGCGAGATCAAAGTAGCGATACAGCATTATCAACGCGGATGGTTTCGTTCTCATGCAGAATTAAAATGGACGATAAAAATTCCCGAATCCTCAGCAGATCAATCTTTGCATCGCACAGTATTTCCCCTAAAAAAAGCCTATACCTTTGAGGTTCCGTTAGACATTTATCATGGGCCGATGATGTGGGTGAATTACAGACTGTATTTTGGTTTGGGCTATGCTCATGCGAAGGCGCATCTTCCTACTGCTATTGATCAAGAGTTGGCTAAGAATTATAATTATAATGCTGAAAAATTTGAGTATACCATCAATGTTATAGTAAATTATTTGAACAAAACTACCGTTCAATTTAGTATTCCGCAATATAGGATGAATGCGAAAAAAGGTGATAACTTTTTTCAGTGGTTAGGTATGATGACCAATATAGCTGTATCGGGAGACAAACAGCATTTGCAAGGAGATTTGTTTTTAAAAGGATTTTCTTGGAAAAATAAGGATGTGAAAGGATTGTTAGGCTCAGTGAAGGGCAGCTATGATATGCAGCAAGCATTAGATAATTTATATATCGGGACGGCTGAATTGAGTGCGCCTTCTTTAGCTATATTTCATAAGGATCTTCCCATATTTCGCCTCAATGACGTTCAACTTCATTCAGAAAGCGATCTGCAAGATGGGTTATTTAATTCTTCTTTTTCTGCGAAAGTAAATCAAGTAACGGTAGGAGATAAAGTAGGCTCTCGTTATGTATTTGATCTCTCTTTTCAAAATTTAGATGCGAATGTTTTGGCAGTCATGAACCGCAAACTGCGTGAATTGCAGACTACCACACACGATACACAACGCTTACTTTGGGCCCTGTTACCCGATTTGCCCGCTCTTTTATCCAAAGGCGCACGAGTGAGCCTCGATAATTTTGAAATGAATATGAATATGCCCTCTGGTCGTGTGAAAATGGACCTCAATCTTTCTTTGCCGAATGAAAAATTTACTAACCCCTTACAAATACTCCAAAAAATAAAGGGCGAAAGTCATTTAACAGTATCCAAGGCGGTGTTATCAACTTGGTTGCAGGAAATCTTGAAAAAAGCCATGTTGATGCAAGCGCAAAAGCAATCTTTGGCTAAAGAAATGCACGAACCGGATGCTGTTGTTGCGCCAACTAGTGCTCCGGATCAAAAGCAGGCGTCATTGCCTTCTATGACCAGTGTGGAAAACCCCAATATAGCTGACTCACAGCTTTCTATGAAAGCGGATGCCAAAATTAAAGAATGGACTCATGAAGGTGTTTTGGTTCAAGAAGGGACGGACTACTCGGTATTACTAACATTAATCGACGGAAAACTGTTTATCAATGGGCATCCTTTTAACCCAACTTTGTTGGCAGTATAGATGAATTTTTTGTATGCGGCACATTGTATTTGAGCATTACCAAGCGCAATCATATCAAGATTTTTTGAAGCGTTTGGCTGTTATTGAATCTACATTAATCACCGCAAGGATCGATTTCGATCCAGGGATGCAATTTTCGCAAATTGAGTGTGCTCATCTTACACTGCGATCTAAGCATGCTTGGTGTCTTTATCGAATAGTGACGTTGCTCCGGAGTATTGTCAAAGGGCCAGCTCAAGAAGTGCAGAGGCATAAAACTCTTTTTCCTCAAATGCTCTTTTATAACTGCTTCAACGAAGCGTTGCCGGAATTAGATGCTTGTTTTAAATTGCTTAAACAGATGGGGTCTGCTGACATCGACCACACGGATAATTTTTTGCTTGGCGTCTTGGTGTGGGAATTGCTTCAAGCCCTAAATCCGCTATCTTGTAGCGGAACGCAAGCGTTATGGGAAAATTTATATCATAGATCTGAACAATGGCAGAATGGTTTTACTCGGATGCCAAGAGAGTTGCATAGTAAATTGCGCAGTTATTTTCATTTTCAAGTAGATACCCAGAAGATTATCCTCTTGGAGAGGATTAGTGCTTTTAAGTTTTATGCTTATCTGCAAACAGAGGTGACTCCTGAAACAATTCAAAATGCTTTAAACACGTTGCGTTGTGAAACGCAGCGATTTCACGCATCAAACCTTTCGCAAGTTGCGTTGAATGTTGTTACCGGAAGCATGGAAATAGAGCATAAAAAACGTGTGGATATTTTGAATTTTTTGCAAGAACAACTTGTCCCTTTTGAGGAGCCTATCAGTGCTTCTTTGCTAGAGCAGCATTTGAATGGTTCTATGATACCTATTTTAGACTGTTTTGATTCGCCGGTATGCCATCCTAACTCATTTTCATATTTAAAACCTGCGGATAAACTCAAATTCATTTTTGATGCAATTGTGTTTCGTCCGACTGACTATGTTCAGTCGGAGTTAGGCATGCTCGCTGTGGAAGTAGCCAAGCAATGGGCCCCCAGTTGGTTAACTGCTGTTACAACTCATTATATAGTTCCTGCATCGCTAGGCGCTAGATTCGTTCATACGAAACTATCTGATCACCAGCTCTCAGAATTTAATTCAACTTTTTATGATTCATTTAATGTTGCAGCACCAAAAAAAAGACAGTATCAAGAAGATGCAGGCCGTCTTATTGCCCAGTTACTGTTACGATTAGAGACTGAATTAGTTACTAAACGGGGTTTAACTGTGCTTGTAGGAAAGATTTCTGCATATCATTTGTCAAAAACACGTTTGTCTCAGCAAATGTTAGACTTAATTGCCGTGTTGAATACGCGGGTTGAGCAGATTGTGCAATACCGTGATTGCTCTCAGTCACTGCGACAATTTGAACAGCGGTATCGAGACTATTTTGGTCAGGACACCTTAGAAAATAAATGCCAACAACTTCATGATCAAATCGAAGCGATTACAGTTTTGGTTCCGCCTGAACTAGATCAGGTGTCTGGTCTAGCTAAAGATTTAGATCTAGTTCATAAGCAATTGGATGTGCTGAAAGCGCAAAATAATATTATGAGTTTAGCACGTCAATTTTCTGAATTACTAGCCGCTACTCAACGCTTTGAATCACAATACCAGACAGAGCAAGCACAATTTGTGTTTCCCACCCCTAGTCCGACTTGGCGTGGAAAATTTCCATATGTTTCTCTCTTAGCATTATTGCTTGCTGTAATGGGTTTAGCTGTCTCTATTGGTATTATGACTGGGAATCCTTGTTTTGCTTTTTTAGTCTTGCCTTGCTTGATTGAATACACGGTTCCTATCTGCGTGTTAGCGACGGGATTAGGCGCAACGGTGCTCTTAAAGTCGGCTATGAATTTGAGTCGCTATCAGTTTTTTGGTAAAACTTTTGTCAATCAAGAAGGGCTGAGCGGGGCTGCTTTGACGCACTCATTTAATCCACCGGTTTCACTACGCTGAGTCAAAAGATGCGGAACAGACATATTTTTGCTGGTTGGTTGATTATTAGCTTGTCAAGAATTATGCAATTCGCTAAAATAAGTCTTTTAAAGCAAAGGAGTTAATAATAATGACAACAATAAGCAATGAAGCAGGGGATACAACCGCTTCCTTAGCGGCAAGTGTTACACAATCGGTGCAAAAGTATTTTTCAGAGTTAAAGGGCGCTGATCCTGTTGATTTGTATCAATTTGTGCTTGAAGAAGTGGAAACACCTCTATTTAAAGCGGTTATGGAACATTGCAAATATAATCAATCCCGTGCTGCGGTCATGTTGGGCATTAGCCGTGGAACATTGCGCACAAAATTACGTCATTATTTTGATGACAAATATGTCGGTTCACGTGATTAAAAAAGATATCATCCCCGCTTATGCGGGGATGATGGCCTCTTCCTTCATAGTTAACAAATAGTATTATTACCCTGTACAGTTGATTTATTAGCAGACTTATTGAGCTAATGTCATTTCTTAAATAAGTATTTGCAGCGCACCTAATCACTTTCAAATATAGATCTCCCTCGATTCAGCTGATAAGCCTCGCAACTAGGTATGTTAATTCTTGATAGATTTTAATACTTCCTTAACAAAATATGGCTAAAATATGCATTGATTTTATATGATCTAAATGTCAAAAAAAATACCATAATGTGATGAGTCACTTACTTGGTAGGCTATCCTGAGCCGAAGCGAGGATCTCAAATTGACTAGACTTATGCGTAATTTTGGAGATCCTTAGCTTCTAAATGGATGACTTTTTATCAGTTGAATCTTTTGAAAACAAACTTAGCTGCAATCAGGGGAGTCACCTGTTGATAGGCTTTATGAATGCAAAATTGTCTGAGCGAGCGCAAAAATGCTCAAAAGTGCTTGCTGAATCATTTTACACAACTCATGATTCTGATGAATCGATGAGATTATTTAAAAACCTTGTCAAAATTGTTAATCCAAGCTTACTGCAGCCACTTATCCAATTTGACTCAGCTGATATAGAGCGAATACAGAACCGCTATATAAGCATTCTTATTCCACTGCAGTCCCAACATGTTTTGATCGATACGTTATTAGATACCATCAAAAATGCCACCACACAGTTACTCACAGATCTTAAGACCGCGCACACATTGACAGAGTACACTGATCGCTGTCAAAGGTATCAAACAACAATTACAACCGCAATTACTACCGCTAAAATTGCAATTGTTGATCGCCCTTTATTGAAAAAAATATGGGGTGATTATATTTGGCCAGTACTCAAAAGCTTCGCGAATCTTGGGGTGATATTAATGAACTTGTGCGTAGGGGGGGGGGAGTCGAACTGCCGTGATCAATATTCTGATTTTTTAAAATCGGAAAAAACGCTCTTAAATGAAGCCATTTCAAAACTTGAAAACACTCACTATTTGTTTTTTAAGGGAAGTGCTAGTTTAGAAGAAAAAACCTCAGTTTATGACCCACACGTTGCACTCCAATTAATTTAACAAATTTAATCATTGAACATTGAACTCACAGATTGCTCATCGTTTACTCTTTTTAAAGCTTGTGCAAGTAGAGGTGCTAGGCTGATGACGCGGATTTTTCTACATTTTTTCGCTTCCTCGGACAAAGGGATCGTATCGGTTACGACTACTTCGTCTAAGGCCGAGTTCTCAATATTTTCTACAGCAAGTCCTGATAATACAGGATGGGTGATATAAGCACGGACAGATAGAGCCCCTGATTTTTTCAGCTCAGTTGCTGCGGTGCACATGGTGCCTGCAGTATCTACGATATCATCAATGACAATACAATTTTTCCCGCGAGGATCACCAATAATATGCATCACCTCTGATTTATTGGGTCCGCTGCGGCGCTTGTCGATGATGGACAATTCTGCGTCATTCAAACGTTTTGCCATAGCTCTTGCGCGTACGACACCACCAACGTCAGGAGAAACAATCATCAAAGGCTCTAGATTTTGTTTGAGAATATCACTCAACATCACTGGGGTAGAATAAACATTATCCACCGGCATGTAAAAAAAGCCTTGGATTTGATCCGCGTGCAGATCGACTGTCAATATTCGGCAAATTCCAACCGATGACATCATGTCTGCAACTACTTTTGCAGTGATAGGCACACGTGCTGATCGAACGCGGCGATCTTGGCGTGCGTAGCCAAAGTAAGGCATGACTGCTGTGATGCGCGCAGCCGAAGAACGGCGCAATGCATCGGCCATGGTTAATAATTCCATTAGATTATTATTGGCTGGAGCTGAGGTCGATTGAATGATAAATACATCTTTTCCGCGGACATTTTCCAGAATTTCAATCATGGTTTCACCATCACTGAACGTTCCCACGACGGCTCGTCCGATGGGTAAATCTAATTCTGAAGCAATGGAAGCTGATAGGGAAGGATTTGAATTTCCCGTAAAAATCATCAATCTATTAGACATAGAGATCTCGTATAGATAAACACATAGCAGAAAACAACAAGAACGATATTATAATTATTATTTAGGCGAAAATGAAACCGCATTCCTTCTCGTTATTTTCTGCTATCTGTTTACTTGTGTTTTAAAAATCATGGCTGGGGTGCTAGGATTCGAACCTAGGTATGCAGGGATCAAAACCCTGTGCCTTACCGCTTGGCGACACCCCAATTACATCATTGCGACATGGGAGGTATTTTGCAGAGATTTGAATGGGTTGTCAACTGAATTTAAGAGTAAATCATGTTTTTAAAACTGTTGTGACTAGTGCGCGTACAGCCTAATCTGTTCTATTTTTGTTTGCATCATGTTGTTTTTTGCGTATAATGCTGCTACATTGGTTTTTGTTGATTCAATTTGAAAAAAATATTCCTAAGTTGTTTTTTATTGCTGTCTACTCCAATCTTGGCTGAGTCTGTAGATCAGTTCCTAATAAAAATTTCTAATGCCATGCCAACGGACTGTACATTAAAGGATCAAGTTATTTTATTTGGTCATGTGTCTGATCATACGACCACGTCGGGTAGGCGTAAATCAATTTTATTGGCCTATGCTTGTGGTGACAATCGTACTGCTAGTTTTTTTACTGATATTACGCCTTTTCAGGGTATGTTGGTCAGCGACGGCTACGTCCTGAAAGCAAATAAAATCAATTTGTATTTCTCAGAAAAACACAATGACACTGGGCATATGGCAGATAAGTCTCCTATCGAAGTGCTGTGGAGATTAACACGTTGATTTGAGCGCTGGTGAATATGTGCTATTATCAATTTTATTTTTTTAAAACAAGTTGAAGAAGTATTATGCATAGCTCAGAAGCACAATCTTTACCCAATCTAGACTTTTCGCAATTGACTTTAATCGACCCTTTATTGAAAAACTTGGAATCATTAGAGTTTAAAACGATGACGCCCATACAAGAGCGCTGCCTACCAGGCCTCTTAAATGGTGAAGATATGATTGCCAGAGCTAATACGGGGAGTGGAAAAACCGTTGCTTTTGGCTTAACTATTTTAAATGGCTTAAATTTAAAATTTTTTGCAGTTCAAGCCTTGGTATTATGTCCTACTCGCGAACTTGCCGAGCAAGTGAGTCAAGTTATGCGCCAGCTTGCGCGCCAGATACCGAATGTTAAAATTATTAATTTATCGGGCGGTATGCCGATGAAACCCCAATTAGACTCTTTAAGACACGGTGCGCATATTATTATTGGTACCCCAGGGCGGGTACAAAAGCATCTGGATTCAGGATCATTAGTACTGGCGCATTTAAATCTACTCACTTTAGACGAAGCGGATAGAATGCTTGATATGGGCTTTTTTGACTCAATCCAAGCTATTGCTCAACAATGTCCTAAAAAGCGTCAGACATTGTTGTTTTCCGCAACGTATCCCCCTGAGATTAAAACACTGTCTAACACCATGATGCGGGATCCAAAAGAAGTGTTTATCGAAGAAGATAATACAGCACAACAGATAGAACAGAAGTTTTATGAAGTGGAAGGGCGTCATAAACTTCCCGTATTAATCTCATTATTGAAACAATATAAACCCAGCTCGGCGTTGATTTTTTGTAATACCAAGCAACGAACAGTTGAGGTTATGGATAAACTGATTGCGGAAGGGTTTTCTGCCCTGGCTTTAAATGGTGATATGGAGCAAATCGATCGTGATTTGTCGATTATTCAATTTACGAATAAAAGTTGTTCTATCTTAGTTGCGACTGATGTGGCTGCACGAGGGCTTGATATTAAAGAGCTTCCTTTAGTGATTAATTATGAGTTAGCTTTTGAGGCGGATGTGCATACCCATCGTATTGGACGTACAGGCCGTGCTGGTAACAAAGGTCTTGCTATCACTTTGACGACTGTCGCGGATGCACAGCGTATTTGTGCGCTAGAAAATGTCCAACAATATCATGTGATTTGGTCCACTCTTGATGAAATAAAACCGACTGACCTCAAGCCTGTTTTGCCCCAAATGGTGACTTTGTGTTTGGATCTTGGGAAGAAGGATAAAGTTCGGGCGGGGGATATTTTGGGTGCTTTGACTAAAGAAGCTGCTTTACCTGGTGATGCAATTGGAAAAATCGATGTATTACCGATTAAATCCTACTTTGCGATCAACAAACATCATTTCGTACAGGCAATCCAATATTTCAAAACCGGAAAAATAAAGGGTCTCCGAGTCAATGTAACCAAGCTTTGAGCGCGATTATACTCTACATAAACTTGGGAATGCGCATTGCTGACACAGGCTACTGCGTTTGGGTTTGGGTTCACAATGCCCTTGTTGGATCTCGGCGGCTAATAGGGTTAATTGCTGCTCCCAATGTTGGCGGTACATGGTCCATGATTCATTGTCTCGCAGGGTTTGCATGCCAGGTTCCTCACAAGGAACGGCACTGAGTCCTTGCAAAGTAATACGACCAGCCTTCAATTGAATGAAGATCAAAGTGTTAATTTTGGGATCTAATAAAGCATAGAGTAGTAATTGAGGTGCTTCGGGTCGTTCTTCTAACCATGGTTTGGTTGTGGGCAAACTGGTTTTATAATCAATGACAATTTGATTTTCATGTTCTAAACCGTGATCCAGCCGATCGACTCGTATTTGTAAGGCCAATCCGGCTAAGTTGATATGGTACGAGTGCTCTAATGCTGAAATTTGAAACGGATCGCGTCGTTTTTCCCATGCTAAACAAGCATCTATTAACTGGCGGAGGCGTTGATATTCGACCTCTTGAGCCAAAGCAGACAAGCTGGCAGGATAATCGTATAGGAAAGAGTCCAAGGTAATTTGGATGCTGTGTTGTATCACGCTGTTTAATTGCTCCGCAGACATGCGTAATAAATTGGCTTTGTTTTCAAGTTTGCTCCACAGCGTCTCCATAACCCGATGTAAAATTTGTCCTCGTTCAGCCAGGTCAAGTCCATCTGTAATGCTTGGATTGGATTTTATTTTGAGCCGATGCGCTGCAAAGGCTTGAAAAGGGCATTTGGCTTGGCTAGCCAGTAGCGCGGTCCCTCCAGATAATTTTTCATTCAGTTTAGGAGGATGAGCGTAGTGTTCACAATAATCTTCTAACCCACATATTAGCTCGGGCTCCTGACTGACGATGGGTGTGTGATGAGGATAATGGACAATGAGCGTTGTGGGTAGCTGTGGCTGATCTCCTATTGAGCATGGGTAACTATAAATTATAAAATCACAGGCATAACCAAAGCGGCGCAATACTAATTGCGCACGCTCAAACTCATTTTGCGCGTCGCTGTGGGGCATAATCATGCTTTTTTGCAAATGAATAGGCAAAAAAGGCGAGAATTTGGTTTTTTGTGGCAGACATTGGTCGGTTAAATTTGTAATCCAGATACTGTCGTAACGACAGCCCGATGCCTCTAACATCCCTAGAACTGTAATAGGGGTGCGCGGTTTCTGAACTTGAAATAATACCGATGCGCTTAATTCACGAAGTGCCTGAATGGCATCCTGCGCTGAGAGTGTTTTGGTCAATGCATTTAGACTCATCAACTCATCAAATAATAAATGAAAACGATTCAAGCATTGATAAAGACTAGAATTAATCTCAATTTCACCAGGAAACCCTAGTGAATGGAGGCGCTGTTTAAAATACTGGGTCCAGCCATAAGGACTGGCTGTCTTAGGGTAGGGGCTGAGTGTTTGTAAACAAGCATGTAGTTGGGGCGCAGAAACTTTGATCTGGTTTAAAAAATCGTTCCAAGATAAATCGGAAACGGTCATTAGAACGCTATCTTGTAGCATTTGACTTCGAGCAGAAAACTCTGTTTCACCACCACTAATAAAAGGGGCTTGGAGAAGTACGCGAATTTGCTGTGCGTTAATGCTCTGAGAGTCTAAAGCCAACCAATGGAGGGCGGTGCTGATAATGGGGTAGTCTAACAAAGGCTTGCCGTATGAAATATTATACAGATCAGAAGAAAAAGAGTGGGCAAATAGGGTTTGTATAGTTTGAATCTGAGTTTGTAGTTCGGGAACGATGATGGCGATGTGTTGATCGCCAGCGTTGAGTCGTTGTTGAGTCCACGCGATGGCTTGATGTAGTTCTTCTTGCTGATTCTTAGCGGGGAAACAATAGCCATCAATAGGTTTTTCTTGGTAATCGTCAAACAGCTGTCGACAGTTTTGATCAATCAGGGTTTGTTGCAAGTATTTTTGGAGAGGGCTAAATTCATCAAAACAAGTCCAAATCATAAGTGAACTTGGGATAGAGAGTCCTGCTTGGATGAGATAAATAGGGAGCTGAGCGTTGGTGATGGCATTTTGACTGTGTAATTTTTGTTGAAATAACTGGTACCAGCTTTGAAAACAACGAGTATGTTGATTGTGTTGCAAAGCGCGATGATCGGGAGGAATTTGCCAAAAAATACAGCGTTGCCATGAATCTTGAATCATATCTAGTAATTCTGGGGAAACAGGATACTCCTGTTGTTCATCCAAAACCTGTTTCCACATATAGCGTTGTTGATGATGGGAGAGCAAAATGGGATGCAAGCTTTGTGTAAGACGTTGAGTGGTTTGTTGAAAAGCATCTTGCAACCATGACTCATAAGAAAAGCACAGAGGTTTGACCAACGGTCCGGTTTGATTTTGCCGATACAGTCGATCGTAACTTTGGATGAGATGCAGACTCAGGCGATTGTTTGGCGTGAGAACCACTGCACCTTCATGCATGTATTTGAACAAATCCAGTGTATGGTTCATAAACGCCTAACGTACCATTATCCTTCTGCAGGAATAACCGGTGGTTTGATACTAATTTTTGCAGGTTTTGTCTGATTCGGTAACTGATAAAAATTACTTATATTACTGTCAGTTAATGGTCGGTTAATCCCTAAATTTTTGCCATTCCTGCTATGTAGATATTCATGCGTATCATTACTGGAAAATTCTGCTGAAGGCAATAAAGCACATCCTGACAACGCCTGTAAAAAAACAAAAATTGTGACAATTTTTTTCAAAATAAACCTCTTCGCTAGTTACATCAAACTGAGTTTGCTCAAAACATCTTCTAGAGCAGGGCGATGTTGCTCTGATAAGCGTGTCAAGGGCAAACGAATTTCATCATTCAATAATCCCATTTTATGGGCAGCCCATTTTACTGGAATGGGATTAGATTCTACAAATAGCTGCTGATGCAAGGGCATGAGTCGTTCATTCAGCGCTAAACATTGCGTCCTGTCACCGTCTAATGCGGTATCACAGAGCTTTGCCATCAATCGGGGTGCAACATTAGCTGTGACAGAGATGACGCCTTTGGCCCCAGCTAACATCCATTGGGCAGCAGTTTCATCATCGCCACTATAGATATCAATGAGATTAGGTTGAATGGTAAGCAATTGCTCCAATCGTTCAAATCGTCCAGTTGCTTCTTTGATGCCTATAATATTAGAAATAGAGCTTAGTCGTGCTACCGTTTCTGGCAGGAGATCACAACTGGTTCTAGACGGAACATTATACAAAATAATGGGAATCGCTACAGCTTCTGCAATATGGCGATAGTGTTGATATAAGCCTTCTTGCGTGGGTTTGATATAAGCAGGCGTCATGATAAGCGCAGCATGTGCACCACAATCCATCGCAACTTGAGTCAAATGAATACACTCTTTGGTGGCATTGCAGGAAGTGCCCGCAATGACCGGTATGCGTTCATTGACTTGTTCGATAACCGTTTTAAAAACCAAAATTTTTTCTTGCAGATCTAATGTGCCAGATTCTCCTGTAGTACCTGCCGCAACGATTGCATTGGTGCCATTTTCTATATGATACTCGACTAATTCACGCAGCCGCTCAACATCGATTTTGCCATCCAGAAATGGTGTGATCAAAGCTACAATACTTCCGTGAAACATGCTTTATCCTAAAAAGTTTCAATGGCTTAATCATACTGAGGATTGGCCTAATTCACAAGCAGGACTTACTCAAAACCCTGACAGGACTTACACAAAACCGCGATCTCTTCGTTGGATTTAGTATTTAATTCGGTCATTTTCTTATCTAAACTCCCTCATTAAATACTAAATCCGCCTCGACCTCGTAGTTTTGCGTAAGTCCTGCCTGAGTTCTTCGTTAACGCTAAATTAACTTCAAGCCTTGTCGATTGGATATCCTTCACTGCGCTCAGGATGACGTAGCTGAGGTGGTTACTAAAAATGTTTGATTGATCCAGTCTAAAATAGGTGCATTAGTCGGAGGAAACTGATAGTTTTTCAATGTCTGAGGAGGCGCCCATAGTAAATCTGCTTGGGACTCTAATCGAGTGGCTTGTCCTTTAAAATCATCTACTAAAAAAACATACAGAGACAAAAGACCCTCAGGGCGTTGTGCGTCTATTTGACTAATAAAATTGCAACGACGTACTTCTAAATTTACTTCCTCTTTGACCTCGCGGATTAAGGCGGCTTCGGGTGTTTCATTTTCTTCTAATTTACCCCCTGGAAACTCCCACAAACCGCCACTTGGAGTGTGCGCTGCGCGTTGCGTGATTAATATTCCGTGTAAGGGGTCATAAATCACTGCAACTGCAACTTTCACGCCAAACGTCCATGACAATGTTTATATTTTTTTCCAGATTGACAGTGGCAAAGATCATTACGGCCTAATTTTTTATTTTCATGCCGGAAAGTGATTTGAGCAGCATTTTCATATTCTTGTTCTTCTGCAAGAGGAGCATCATGGATAAATTCTAATTCTGTGACCGCAGCAGCTTCGGCTCTTCTTTGTGCCTCAACTTGTTCCAAATCTGCTTCGGAGCTGATCTCTACTGAAACAATTAATTTCACGATATCATATTTGAGTGAGTCTAACATGGAGGTAAACAATTCAAATGACTCGCGTTTGTATTCTTGTTTGGGATCTTTTTGAGCGTAACCACGCAGGTGAATACCTTGGCGCAGATGGTCCATAGATGCCAAATGTTCGCGCCAATGATTATCCAAGCTTTGCAAAATAATAGATTTCTCAAAGGAGTGCATCATATCTGGACCCAAAAGTTTTTCTTTTTCAGCAAAACAAATTGTTAATAATTCACCAATGCGGGCTTTGATTTGCTCGGATTGAATCGCATGATCTTCATCGCACCACTGCTTAATAGGTGCTTCAATTCTAAAATCCTCAGCCAACGTGGTTACTAAACCAGGGATGTCCCATTGATCTTCTAAGCTTTGAGGAGGAATAAAATGATTGACGGTTTGGTCCAAGACATCTACTGTCATAGCTTCAACAGCGTCGTGTGGGTTAGACATCGACATGATGGTTGCGCGTTGTGAATAAATGACTTTACGTTGATCATTGGCAACATTATCGTAACCCAGCAATTGCTTGCGAATATCGAAATGGTGGCCTTCCAATTTTCTCTGTGCGTTTTCAATGGCTTTTGTGACCAATGCATGCTCAATCGGCTCGCCAGGTTCCATGCCTAAACGGCGCATCATATTAGCCACACGTTCTGAAGCAAAAATACGCATTAAATTATCGTCTAAAGACAAATAAAAACGCGTACTGCCAGGATCACCTTGACGTCCAGCGCGGCCGCGCAATTGATTATCAATACGCCGTGATTCATGGCGTTCAGAGCCAATGATGCGAAGCCCTCCAGCTTGCAACACGGCTTCATGGCGCTGTTGCCATTGTTCTTTAATTGGTGCTTTGTCTTCCTCCGACGCATCTTCTGGTAATTTGGCTAATTCTGCTTTTAAACTACCTCCGAGTACAATATCTGTGCCTCGTCCAGCCATATTGGTGGCAATGGTCACCATCCCGGGTCGGCCAGCTTCTGCAATAATATGCGCCTCTTTCTCATGAAATTTTGCATTGAGAACTTGATGTTTGATTTTAGCCTTAGTCAGCATATGGCTCAGTAATTCAGAAGCTTCGATGGATGCAGTGCCTACCAAAACAGGTTGCTGCTTTTCGACGCATGCACGGACATCTTCAATCACTGCCTGATATTTGTCTTCTTGAGTCAGATAAACTAAATCGCTTTGATCCTGACGTAACATAGGGCGATTGGTTGGGATCACCACGACTTCAAGATTATAGATTTGCTGGAATTCATAGGCTTCTGTGTCTGCAGTCCCCGTCATCCCAGAAAGTTTTTGATATAAACGGAAGAAGTTTTGAAAAGTAATCGATGCCAATGTTTGATTCTCATTTTGAATCGCTACACCTTCTTTGGCTTCTACTGACTGATGTAAGCCGTCTGACCAACGTCGACCTGGCATGGTTCGTCCAGTATGTTCATCGACAATCACAACTTGGTCGTTTTGGACAATATATTCGATGTCACGGTGATACATGGTATGGGCACGCAATGCCGCATTGACATGATGCATCAGTAAAATATTACTTGCATGATATAAACTTTCGCCTGGATTAAGTAATTGATTTTCAATGAGTAATTCTTCAATAAATTGATGGCCTGCTTCGGTCAGATAAGCCTGTTTTTGTTTTTCATCAATGGTATAGTGGCCTTCGTCGTTGTCTTCTTTCTGCATAATCAGCTTAGGAATAAGCGTATTGATTTTGATATAAAGAGCCGAACTATCTTCTGCAGCGCCGGAAATAATCAGCGGTGTCCGTGCTTCGTCAATCAGAATCGAATCGACTTCGTCGATGACTGCAAAATTCAAAGTATGCTGAACTTTTTCTTCCAAAGAAAACGCCATATTATCGCGTAGATAATCGAAACCAAATTCATTATTGGTTCCGTATACGATATCGCAGCGATAAGCTGCTTTTTTATCTGCGGAGGGCATGTCAGGATAAATCACGCCGACTGTCATACCCAAAAATTCAAATATCGGTCGTTTCCATTGGCTGTCGCGTTTGGCCAAATAATCATTCACGGTTACGATGTGGACACTATGTCCCGTGAGTGCATTCAAATAGGAAGGCAGTGTTGCAACCAGCGTTTTTCCTTCCCCGGTACGTTGCTCTGCAATTTTACCTTCATGTAAAACCATGCCGCCGACGAGTTGCACATCAAAATGCCGCAAACCCAAAGTTCGTAGCGATACTTCGCGCACCACAGCAAACGCTTCCGGCAACAGGGCATCTAGGGTTTCCCCTTGAGCCAGACGAGTCTTAAATTCATTGGTTTTGGCTGCTAATGCCGTATCACTCAACGCTTGTATTTCTGGTTCTAATGCATTGATTTTAGCAACAGTTTTACTTAGGCGTTGTAAAGTACGATCATTACGACTGCCGAAGATTTTTTTAATAAGGGTATTAAGCATAAGTCTTGAAGGTCTATTTTGAAAATACTAATGTACTAAATAATGGGGTAAATTACTATCATAAATAGCACAAGTAAAAAAATTAGGCGTTGTTGACAATTCGGAACTCGACGTCCCGCGGATTGTCCGGCGTTGTTGCAGACTTTCTAATTATTAATCCCCTCTCCACTGCGCGCAGCGTGGGGGAGAGGGTTAGGGTGAGGGGGTTCAAAACAAATTAATTTACAACTTCGCTTTTAGGTAATCCTAAGCGATTTATTTGGTTAATAATATAGCAACGAATCATTAAATCCGTATATTGATTTTCATAT
>CAIRCS010000160.1 GCA_903877115.1 uncultured Legionella sp. | reverse complement strand
CATGTAGCAATATGCCGCGCTTTGCACACTTCAAGTTATTAAATGAGAAGCAAATGCAAGATGTCTTGGCTTTGCTGCTTGACCCAGAATCACCTGTGAACAAATAACACATTTAAACAGGCCGTAAGGCCTGTTTTCTTAAGGGAACTACTATGTCATTAAATCGACGCGAATTTTTGCAGGCATTGGCTATCGCCTCCGCTGGTGGAATGAGCCTGCAATCGAATTTTGCTAACGCGCAGACAACCGCTCAAAAATTCTATGATTTACCGAAGTTCGGGAATGTGCATTTCTTGCATTTCACTGATTGCCATGCCCAGTTACTGCCAATCTATTTCCGCGAGCCTAATGTTAATCTTGGTATTGGGGCGCAAGAAGGCAAGACACCGCACTTGGTTGGCGAATATTTTTTAAAAGCGAATGGTATTAAGCCGGGCACACGTGATGCATATGCCTTCACTTATCTTGATTACGTAGCAGCAGCGCAGAACTACGGTAAGGTCGGTGGCTTTGCCCACATGGCAACGCTGGTCAAGCAAATCAAAGCAAACCGTCCTGGTGCACTCTTATTAGACGGTGGAGATACTTGGCAGGGCTCTGGCACATCCCTTTGGACAAACGGCCAAGACATGGTTGATGCAGCACTACTTCTGGGCGTTGATGTTATGACCCCGCATTGGGAGATGACTCTCGGTGAAAAGCGTGTCATGGAGATTGTGAATGGCGATTTCAAAGGCAAGGTGTCTTTTGTAGCGCAAAATATTAAGACTGCTGACTTTGGTGATTCAGTATTTAATCCCTATGTCATGAAGGTTCAAAACGGCATCCAAGTAGCGGTGATTGGCCAAGCCTTCCCATATACCCCAATCGCAAATCCACGTTACTTCACACCAGATTGGACTTTTGGCATTCAAGAAGAAAATCTTCAAAAGACGATTAATGAAGTCAAGGCCAAGGGTGCGAAAGTAGTTGTACTGCTTTCCCATAATGGTATGGATGTCGACTTAAAAATGGCCTCCCGTGTAACTGGCCTAGATGCCATTATGGGTGGCCACACTCATGATGGCGTTCCTATTCCAGTTAAGGTGAAGAATGCTGGCGGTATAACTTTGGTTACCAATGCTGGTTCGAATACCAAGTTTTTGGGCGTATTGGATTTTGATGTGAAAGGTGGCAAGGCGGTAGATTTCCGTTACAAGCTATTTCCAATCTTCTCCAATATGATCCCGGCTGATCCAACAATGAGTAAGTTGATTCAAAAAATCAGGGCGCCGTATGAAGCCAAGCTCAATGAAAAATTGGCTACTACAGAAGGTCTCTTATATCGCCGTGGCAACTTTAATGGTAGTTTTGACCAATTAATTTTGGATGGCTTAATGGCTCAGAAGAATGCTGAAATTGCATTCTCACCAGGCTTCCGCTGGGGTACTAGCTTACTACCTGGGCAGCCAATTACCCGTGAAAATTTACTCGATCAAACAGCGATTACTTATCCATACACGACAGTGACAAATATGAATGGTGAATTGATTAAGACGATTCTTGAGGACGTTGCGGATAACCTCTTTAATCCTGATCCATATTACCAACAGGGTGGTGACATGGTGCGCGTTGGTGGCCTCCAATACACAATTGATCCAGCTGAAACTGCAGGTAAGCGTATTACCGATATGCGCTTAAATGGCAAAGCAATTGAGCCAAATAAGACTTACAAAGTAGCCGGATGGGCTCCTGTAAGTGAGGAGGCTAAGAATGCTGGTGGCGAGGCAATTTGGGATGTTATTGAGCGTCACTTGCGAGATGTCAAAGTAGTGAAAGCAGTCAAGCTCAATGAGCCGATTATCAAGGGCGTTAAAAATAACCCCGGTATGGTTGAGCTGAAATAAATAGGAAGAATTGTTATGAAAAAATATCTACCTCTAGTCGCATCTTTAATGATTGTCTGCACTTCATTAACCTCGAATCTTGCAATTGCTGCTGGCTCAAGCGTTGTTTATCATATCGATGATGCCGAAGCTCAAGGTATTAAGGGATTAAGAAACGTTCGCAATCATATGGATGTTGCACCAAATACCAAGATCATCGTTGTAACCCATGCAAATGGAGTTGACATCATGATGGAAGGTGCAAAGGATAAAAAAAATAATATTGAATATGCACCTTTGGTTGGCGCATTGAAATCACGCGGAGTTCGCTTTGAGGTTTGCGAGATCACCTTAAAAAATAGAAATCTAAAGAAGGATCAATTTATTTTGGACACCGACTTCACACCTTCTGGTGTAGCAAGAATTGGTGACCTTCAATACAAAGATCATTTTGCTTACATCAAGCCTTAATTCAGTTCGGTGAATTTGCTCTCGCGCTGTATTCGTCATCTACAAATAGCATTATTTTTTAATGCTATTTTTTTCGGTGCTTGCTTTGCTCAAAATATCCAGACTAAAAAT